>NZ_JRGL01000120.1 GCF_000764655.1 Aeromonas aquatica | reverse complement strand
GCTCGACCAGCGCCAGTTTAAAAGTCAGCGAGTAATCGCGCTGTGTCCGTTTCACACCTTGTCCCATCGGGGTCTCCATTTATTGAGGGGAAAGGTGTAAACCATATTCAGGACGGGACACCGGCATAAAAAAAGCCGACCCAAGGGTCGGCTTTTTCACGGCATGGCAGCCTTATTCGGCGGTCGGCTCTTCGACGGCGGCAACGGCCACGTCGGCAACCGGAGCGGCGGCTTCGGTCGGTGCATTCGCTTCCTTGATGGAGAGACGCACACGGCCTTGACGATCCACTTCCAGTACCTTCACTTTCACAACATCACCGATCTTCAGGAAGTCGGCCACGTTCTGCACGCGGGCATCGGTGATCTGGGAGATGTGTACCAGACCGTCTTTACCCGGCAGGATGTTGACGAAAGCGCCGAAATCGGCCAGACGCACAACCTTGCCTTCATAGATGCGGTTCACTTCGATCTCGGCGGTAATGGCCTCGATACGACGGATGGCTTCCATGGCGGCTTCGTTGGCAACGGCGGAGATGCGGACGGTGCCGTCATCATCCAGCTCGATGTTGGTGCCGGTCTCTTCGGTCAGGGCACGGATCACGGAACCACCCTTGCCGATCACGTCCTTGATCTTCTCAGGATTGATCTTGATGGTGTGGATGCGCGGAGCGAAATCGGAGATCTCGCTACGGGGAGCCTGGATGGCTTCGTCCATGACCTTCAGGATGTGCAGGCGAGCGCCACGGGCTTGCTTGAGGGCAATCTCCATGATCTCTTTGGTGATGCCTTCGATCTTGATGTCCATCTGCAGCGCGGTGATACCTTGGGTAGTACCGGCTACCTTGAAGTCCATGTCGCCCAGATGATCTTCGTCACCCAGGATGTCGGACAACACGACGAAACCTTCTTCTTCCTTCACCAGACCCATGGCGATACCGGCGACGGAGGCCTTGATCGGCACACCCGCGTCCATCAGCGCCAGGGAGGAACCACAGACGGAAGCCATGGAGGAGGAACCGTTGGACTCGGTGATTTCAGACACCACGCGCACCACGTACGGGAACTCGGCGGCGCTCGGCATCACGGCAGCAACGCCGCGCTTGGCCAGACGACCGTGACCGATTTCACGACGCTTAGGGCTACCCATCATGCCGGTCTCACCGACGCAGTACGGCGGGAAGTTGTAGTGCAGCATGAAGCGGTCGGCACGGTGGCCAGCCAGCTCGTCGATGTTCTGGGCGTCACGCTCGGTACCCAGGGTCGCAACCACAATGGCCTGAGTCTCACCACGGGTGAACAGGGCGGAGCCGTGAGCGCGCGGCAGGATGCCGGTGCCGACGGACAGGGCGCGGATCATTTCCGGATCGCGACCATCGATGCGCGGCTCGCCACGAACCACACGGCCACGGACGATGCGGCTTTCCAGGCTGTGGAACTCTTCGCCGATCTTCTTGGCATCTTCTTCCACGCCGGAGGCGATGACTTGCTCAACCACACGCTGCTTGATGGCACCGATGGCGGCGTAACGCACGGCCTTCTCGGTGATGCGGTAGGCTTCACCCAGTTCGGCGGTGGCCAGCTCGGCAACCTTGGCTTTCAGCGCTTCGTTGACGGCAGGCGGGGTCCAGTCCCACGGCTGGGTACCCACGTCGGCGGCGAATTCGTTGATGGCGTTGATCACCACCTGCATCTGCTCGTGGCCATAGACCACGGCGCCCAGCATCACTTCTTCGGACAGGATGGCCGCTTCGGATTCCACCATCAGCACCGCGTTGGCGGTACCGGCGACGACCAGATCCAGATCGCTCTGCGGCAGTTCCTGGGTGGTCGGGTTCAGCACGTACTGGCCGTTCATGTAACCCACGCGGGCAGCAGCAATCGGGCCGCCGAACGGGATACCTGAGATGGCCAGGGCAGCAGAGGCACCGATCATGGCTACGATGTCGGGGGACACGGCCGGGTTCACGGACATGACGGTGGCAACCACCTGAACCTCATTGAGGAAGCCTTCCGGGAACAGCGGACGAATAGGACGGTCGATCAGACGGGAGATGAGGGTCTCGCCTTCGCTCGGACGGCCTTCGCGACGGAAGAAACCACCCGGGATACGACCAGCAGCATAGGTACGCTCCTGGTAGTTGACGGTCAGCGGGAAGAAATCACGGCCGTGATCGGCCTCTTTCTTGCCGACTACGGTCACAAATACGCAGGTATCGTCCATGCTGACCATTACGGCCGCAGTGGTTTGACGGGCCATCACACCGGTTTCCAGGGTAACGGTGTGTTGACCGTACTGGAATGACTTTACAATAGGATTCACGTGAATTTCCTTTTTACAATTTGGCGCTTTAAATTCGCGTGCAAGTATACTTGATTCGAACCAAAAGGTAAGCGGCGACACGAATTCTGTGAGGCAGGCAACGACTTGCGGCCTCAGAAAAATACGCAATAAAAAAGGGGAACCTTGCGGTTCCCCTTTTTCGCGAAATCTGATGGTCGATTAACGACGCAGACCCAGCTTGGCGATCAGAGCAGCGTAACGCTGAACGTCTTTACGCTTCAGGTAGTCCAGCAGTTTGCGACGCTGGGAAACCATGCGCAGCAGACCACGACGACCGTGGTGATCCTTGGCGTGCTCTTTGAAGTGACCTTGCAGATGGTTGATCTGGGCAGTCAGCAGGGCAACCTGCACTTCGGGGGAGCCAGTGTCGTTGGCGCAACGAGCGTTGTCAGCAACGATGGAAGCTTTGATCTCAGCATTTAGAGACATGGTATTACTCCAGTAGAGTGTTTAAAGGTTCACAGCCAATCTCTAATTCAGCCGTGAAATGAGGGCGGTATCATAATCGCACCCGCCCCCTTTCGCAACGAGAAAGATATGCGATGGGCAAGGCGCCCCGATACCGCCTGAGGATCACTCCTCGTCTTGTTCGTCGTGATAGCGCACCAGTCGCTTGGGGGCGACCCGGCCTTCGTCGTCGATCTCGCCGACGCCGATGAACTCGCGCTCAGGACCGACCGTCATGCGAACCTGGCCGCCTTGCGGGGCACCGGCCACCTGCACGGCCTGACCCTGGTTCACATAGGCGGCCACCGCCGCCAGCATGTTCACCTCGGGCAGGGCCGCCACGGCGGTATCCATCGGCAGCAGCAGGGGATCGAGCTGCTCGCGCGGCGGAATGCTCTCGGCCTTGGCCTGCTCGAAGATGCACTCGATCTGATCCAGGGTCAGCATCCGTTCATAGGGATAGTTCGCTACCTGGGTGCGGCGCAGCTGGGTGACGTGGGCGCCACAGCCCAATACCTCCCCCAGATCGTCCACCAGGGAGCGGATGTAGGTACCCTTGCTGCAATGCACCTCCAGCCGCACCTCATCCCCTTCAAAACTCAGCAGTTTGAGCTCGAACACAGTGATGGGACGGGCTTCCCGCTCGATCTCGATGCCTTCACGGGCATACTCGTAGAGCGGGCGACCGTTGTGCTTGAGGGCGGAGTACATGGACGGCACCTGCATGATAGGGCCGCGGAACTGGTCCAGCGACTCGATCAGGGTGCCCAGAGCCACGTTCACCGGCCGGGTGGAGACTACCTCACCGTCGGAGTCGCTGGTGTTGGTGCGCTCGCCCAGCTTGGCGGTCACCTCATAGCGCTTGTCCGCCTCCAGCAGATACTGGGAGAACTTGGTGGCCTCGCCAAGGCAGATCGGCAGCATGCCGGTCGCCAGCGGATCCAGGGCACCGGTGTGACCGGCCTTGGCGGCGTTGTAGATACGCTTGACCTTCTGCAACACATCGTTGGAGGTCAGACCGGTCGGCTTGTCCAGCAGCAGGATGCCGTGTACGTCACGACCCTTGAAACGGCGTCTACGAGACATCTCAGGCTTTATCCTCTGTATCATCCGGTGCGGCTTCGTCTTCCTCACGGCCGGCTTCGGCCATGCGACGCTTGTCGTCACGCACTGTGTTGGACACCAGGTTGGAGATGCGCATCCCCTCGACCAGGGTCTGGTCGTAGTAGAAACGCAGCTCAGGCACCACCCGCAGGCGCATGGCGCTGCCGAGCAGGCTACGGATGTAACCGGCGGCTTCGGTCAGGCCCTTGAGCCCTTCCGCGATACGCTCGGCATCGATATCCAGCTGCAAGAAGGTGACGTATATCTTGGCGTAGTTAAGGTCCTTGGACACTTCCACGTCCGAGACGGTTACCATGCCGATGCGCGGGTCTTTCACCTCACGCTGCAAGATCAGTGCGATTTCGCGCTGGATCTGCTGGCCGACCCTGCTGGTCCGGCTGAATTCTCTGGCCATATTTCTATCCTGCGATAAAAGGGGGCCGCAGCCCCCTATTTTGTCTAATGCTCGGCTTACAGAGTCCGTTGAATGACAACAGTCTCGTAAACTTCGATCTGGTCGCCTTCGCGTACGTCGTTGTAGTTCTTGACCGCGATACCACACTCGTAACCGTTGCGGACTTCGTTGACGTCATCC
Organism: Aeromonas aquatica; assembly: GCF_000764655.1. GTDB lineage: Bacteria > Pseudomonadota > Gammaproteobacteria > Enterobacterales > Aeromonadaceae > Aeromonas > Aeromonas aquatica. The sequence continues at coordinate 23,764 of NZ_JRGL01000120.1, read as the reverse complement.
TTGAAGCGGCGCAGGGATTCCAGCTCGCCTTCATAGATGACCACGTTTTCACGCAGAACACGGATACGGTTGGAACGCTTGACCACACCTTCGGTAACCATACAGCCGGCAACGGCGCCGAACTTCGGTGACTTGAAGACGCTACGCACTTCAGCCAGACCAATGATCTCCTGACGATATTCAGGAGCCAGCTTGCCGCTCATGGCCTGCTTCACTTCGTCGATCAGATCATAGATGACGGAGTAGTAACGCAGATCCAGGCTCTCGGATTCGATGACCTTGCGCGCAGAAGCGTCGGCACGGACGTTGAAGCCCACCAGGATGGCGCTGGAAGCAGCCGCCAGGGTAGCGTCGGTTTCGGTGATGCCACCGACGCCGGAGCCCACGATCTTGACCTTGACTTCGTCGGTAGAGAGCTGCACCAGCGCATCGCAGATGGCTTGCACGGAACCCTGTACGTCGGCCTTGATCACCACGTTCACTTCGGACACTTCGCCCTCGGTCATGTTGGCGAACATGTTTTCCAGCTTGGCCTTCTGCTGGCGAGCCAGCTTGACGTCGCGGAACTTGCCTTGACGATAGAGAGCCACTTCACGGGCCTTCTTCTCGTCACGTACAACGGTAGCTTCGTCACCGGCAGACGGCACCCCGGACAGACCCAGGATTTCCACCGGCAGGGACGGGCCCGCTTCCTTGATCTCGCGACCCAGTTCGTCACGCATGGCTCGAATACGACCGTATTCCAGACCACAGAGCACGATGTCGCCCTGGCGCAGGGTACCTTCTTGTACCAGCACGGTAGCAACAGGACCACGACCCTTGTCCAGGAAGGACTCGATCACGACGCCGCTGGCCATGCCATCGACAACCGATTTCAGCTCCAGTACTTCGGACTGGATCAGGATGGCTTCCAGCAGATCGTCGATGCCTTCGCCAGACTTGGCGGAGACGTGTACGAACTGGCTATCGCCACCCCAGTCTTCGGACATGACGTTGTAACGGGCCAGCTCGGTCTTGACGCGATCCGGATCCGCTTCAGGCTTGTCGATCTTGTTGACCGCAACCACGATGGGCACTTCTGCCGCCTTGGCGTGCTGGATGGCTTCGATGGTCTGCGGCATGACGCCGTCATCGGCAGCCACGACCAGTACCACGATATCGGTCGACTTGGCACCACGAGCACGCATGGAGGTAAAGGCCGCGTGACCCGGGGTATCCAGGAAGGTGATCATGCCACTGTCGGTTTCGACGTGGTAGGCACCGATGTGCTGGGTGATGCCACCGGCTTCGCCTGCGGCAACCTTGGCCTTACGGATGTAATCCAGCAGCGAGGTCTTGCCGTGGTCGACGTGACCCATGATGGTCACGACCGGAGCGCGCGGCTTGGCTTCGGAGGTCTCGTCACGATCGGACAGTACCGCCTCTTCCAGCTCGTTCTCACGACGCAGCAACACCTTGTGGCCCATCTCCTCGGCGACCAGCTGAGCAGTTTCCTGATCGATCACCTGGTTGATGGTGGCCATGGCACCCATCTTCATCATCACCTTGATGACTTCGACGCCCTTGACGGCCATCTTGTTGGCCAGCTCGGCCACGGTAATGGTCTCGCCGATCACCACGTCACGGTTCACCACGGCAGCCGGTTTGTTGAAACCGTGCTTCATGGCGTTCGGAGTGGCCATCTTGCCGCGCTTGCCCTTGCGAGCACGGGGGTTGCGGGAGTCCTTATCGTCCTCACGGCGACCCGGTTTCTTCGGGCTGCTCTTCGCGGCAGCAGCCGTACGACGGCTGGTCTCTTCCTTACGATCCAACTCATCTTCAGCCGCTTGCGCGTGCTTGTTGGTGGTCAGATGGTAATCGCTGCTCTCTTTGGCGCGAGCGGCTTCTTCTTCGGCCCAGCGAGGACCGTTCTGTTCCGCCATGACGCGAGCCTCTTCGGCTTTCTTCGCGGCGAGTTCTTCAGCCTTGGTCAAGGCTGTTTGTTCTTGTTGGCGCTTCAGTTCTTCTGCTTCGCGCTTGGCCATCTTTTCTGCCTCTTGCTGAGCTGTGCTAGCGGCTACTTTGGCGGGCTGTGGAGCCTGTCGAGCCTTTGATTGTGCCTCGATCCGCGCCTTTTCCTCAGCTTCACGACGAGCCTGCTCAGCCTCACGGCGAGCCTTCTCTTCAGCGTCGAGACGGGCCTTGTTGTCGGCCTCGTGACGAGCTTTTTCTTCTGCTTCCAAACGCGCTGTTTCCTCGGCTTCCGCCTGACGCTGTTCATCTTCCAGCGCCGAGCGTTTTACATAGGTGCGAGTCTTGCGCACTTCTACCTGCACTTCTTTGTTCTTGCCGCCGGTCCCCTGAACACTGATGGTGCTCTTGGTCTTGCGCTGCAACGTCATGCGGGCAGGTGCGGTGCTCTCGTCACCTCCATGCTGTTTTTTCAGGTGCGCCAGAAGAGTCTGTTTCTCAGACTCGCTGACCAGGTCGTCGGCCTTGCTCTTGCTGATACCGGCATCGACAAACTGCTGGAGAAGACGATCAACCGGCGTGTCGATGTCAGTGGCAAGTTGTTTGACTGATACTTCTGCCATTCATTTTCCTCCGTTTGATCTTAACTAGACTGCTCTTCTCCGAACCAACAGATATTGCGAGCAGCCATTATCAGCTCACCGGCTTTCTCAGCGGTCAGCTCTTCAATGTCGGCAAGGTCGTCGATACCTTGCTCTGCCAAATCTTCCAGGGTACCGACACCGCGGGCGGCCAGGGCATAGGCCATGTCGCGGCTGAGGCCAGCCAGATTGAGCAGGTCTTCGGAAGGCTCAACACCTTCAAAGGATTCTTCTTTGGCCAGGGCCTTGGTGGTCAGTACATCTTTCGCACGCTTGCGCAGTTCTTCCACCATGTCTTCGTCCAGACCGTCGATGGCCAGCAGCTCATTGACGGGCACGAAGGCAATTTCTTCCAGGGTGGAGAAACCTTCTTCCATCAGCAGACTGGCGAAATCGTCGTCGATATCGAGGGCGCTGGTGAACAGGGTCAAGATGCGATCGTTCTCGGCCTGGTGCTTGGCACGCATGTCCTCGACGGTCATGACGTTCAGCTCCCAACCGGTCAGCTGGGAGGCCAGACGCACGTTCTGACCGTTGCGACCGATGGCCTGGGCCAGGTTGGCGGCTTCCACGGCGATGTCCATGGTGTGGTTGTCTTCATCGACGATGATGGAGGCCACATCGGCAGGCGCCATGGCATTGATCACGTATTGAGCCGGGTTGTCATCGTACAGCACGATGTCGGCGCGCTCACCGCTCAGCTCGGCGGAGACCGCTTGTACGCGGGCACCACGCATGCCGATACAGGCACCGATCGGGTCGATACGACGATCGTTGGTCTTGACCGCGATCTTGGCGCGGGAACCCGGGTCACGGGCGGCGCCCATGATTTCGATCATCTCTTCGCCGATTTCCGGCACTTCGATGCGGAACAGCTCTTTGAGGAAGTCAGGGCTGGAGCGGCTGACGAACAGCTGGGAGCCACGGGCTTCCGGACGCACTGCATAGAGCAGACCACGAATACGGTCGCCCGGACGGAAGGTCTCGCGCGGCAGCATGTCGTCACGGAAGATCACGGCCTCGGCATTGCTGCCCAGATCCAGGATCACGTTGTCACGGTTGCTCTTCTTGACCACGCCACTGATGATGGTGCCTTCCTTGTCCTTGAACTGGTCAACGACTTGGGAACGCTCGGCTTCGCGCACTTTCTGCACGATAACCTGCTTGGCGGTCTGGGTGGTGATACGGTCGAAGGTGACAGAATCGATCTGGTCTTCAACATAGTCACCCACCTGGATTTCGGGGTCATCTATCTGGGCCGCTTCGAGGGTGATTTCACCGTAAGCGTTCTCCATGGAGGCCTGATCGGCTACCACTACCCAGCGGCGATAAGTGTCGTAGTCACCGGTCTTGCGATCGATCTCAACGCGAACTTCAATCTCGCCTTCGTATTTTTTCTTGGTCGCAGTCGCCAGCGCAGTCTCCAGCGCCTGGAAAATCTTCTCGCGGGGAACAGCTTTCTCGTTGGACACAGCGTCAACGACCAGCAAAATCTCTTTATTCATATCCGATAGCCTCGTTAACCAAAGTTCGGCACTATGTTCGCTTTTTGGATATTGGTGAAAGCCAACACCTCGTCCTTACCATCTACCGTCAGGGTGACCATGTCGCCCTGCACGGTTTTGATTACGCCTTTGAACTTGCGGCGGTTGTTTGTTGCCATCCGAAGCGAAACCGCCGCCTCTTGGCCAACGTATTTTTCGAACTGGGCGACCTTGAACAAGGGGCGATCCAGGCCAGGGGAAGAGACTTCCAGGAAGTACTCCTCGGTGATGGGGTCTTCGACGTCCATGATGGCGCCAACCTGGCGGCTCACCTCGGCACAGTCTTCCACCGTCACGCCTTGTTCTGCATCGATGAAGACGCGCAGGGTCGAGTGCCTACCCGCACGGATAAACTCGACACCCCAAAGTTCAAAACCCAAGGCAACGACCGGAGCCTCGAGCAGATCGGTCAAACGTTGTTCCAACGTAGCCAAAGTCACCCTCCGAAAAACAAAAAAAGGGCATATAGCCCAGATAGAGATCGATTCAGAATAAATCGCACATAACAAAAAGCCCCGATGTCAAATCGGGGCTTGGCGCTTTACCCTGATTGTCGCCTCGCAGCGACCGCCTTCCTGAGCGTAGGAAATGCGTGAAATTTGGTTGCGGGGGCCGGATTTGAACCGACGACCTTCGGGTTATGAGCCCGACGAGCTACCATGCTGCTCCACCCCGCGTCCGAAATCGTGCGAGATTATAGCCACTTCACCCTCGTCACACAAGACTGACTGGCTATAATACACTCGGTTACCCGAGCTCACTGCTTAATTGGTGCCGTGGGCGGGACTCGAACCCGCACACCCTAGAGCACTACCCCCTCAAGATAGCGTGTCTACCAATTCCACCACCACGGCAAAAACTCTTTACTCGGGAACGTCAGTATCTTTCTTCACTGGCGCTTTAGTCTGCTCAACTTGTTGAGTCTGTTGCAGATTTTCCCATTCGCTACCCTGTTTTACCTTGTTGCTTGACATGGATCCAAGCAGCAGGCTGATCAAAAAGAACAGAGTAGCTAAAATTGCAGTTGTGCGGGTCAGGAAACTGCCTGAACCACCGGAGCCGAATACGGTATTCGATGCCCCTGCGCCGAAGGAGGCGCCCATATCAGCCCCTTTACCTTGCTGAATCATCACCAGACCGATCAGAGCCAGCGATACCAACAGATAAACGACTAAAAGAATCTCGTACATTTAACTTGCACCCTTTGCCGCTTCAACAATTCCTAAAAACGCCTTGTCATCGAGACTCGCACCGCCGATCAGACCGCCATCAATGTCGGGCTGGGCAAACAAATCTCGTGCATTGGCCGGTGTCACGCTCCCACCATAGATGATTCTGACTTTCTCACCTATTACCGGAGTATCCTCCGCCAAGCGACCGCGAATAAAGGAATGAACCTCTTGTGCCTGCTCGGGTGTGGCGCATTTACCTGTGCCTACTGCCCAAATCGGCTCGTAGGCGATGATAGCATTATCGAAAGCCATCGCGCCATTTTTCTCTATGACGATGTCCAGCTCCTCGGCGATCACCTCGAAGGTTCTTCTCGCCTGCCTCGCCGCCCCTGACTCACCCAAACAGAGGATGGGGATCAAGCCTGCCGCTCTGGCTGCCGCAAACTTCTCTGCGACGATGAAACTGGTCTCACCAAAGAGACGCCTGCGCTCGGAGTGCCCTACCAATACATAACGACACCCTGCCTCAACCAACATCTGACACGAGACTTCACCCGTGAAAGCGCCGGCCTGGTGCTGACTCACATTCTGAGCCCCCAACTTCATCACCTTCTGCTCATTGAGCAGCGAAGCGGTGAAATCGAGATGCACATGGGAAGGACACAAAACCACATCTACTTGCTCATCGATGCCTTGCAGGCACTGGCCAGTAAACTGTTCTAACTGCGACCTACTACCGTGTAACTTCCAGTTGGCTGCTACAAACGGCTTGCGATGTCCCATCGGCAACTCCCTTGCGAAAGCGGGCTGATAATATCCAGAGGATGCTCAGCTGACAAGTGCTATTTTCAAATTTTCGAATCGTTTGAACAAGATACAACCAAGGCGACTAGAAAGTCGCCTTGGTTGCTCATTAAAACGCCGATTCGACCTGTTTGGCGATGCGATTCGCCATGTCCATCACTTGCTGTTCGTGCTCACCCTCCACCATCACCCGGATCAGGGGTTCGGTGCCGGATTTGCGCAGCAAAACGCGGCCACGGCCACCCAGCTCCTGTTCTACCTTGGCGACTTCCTGCTGTACGGCCACCGCCGTCAGCGGATCCTTGCCCTCGGCAAAGCGCACGTTCACCAGCACCTGCGGGAACTTGCTCATGCCGGAGCGCAGCTTGGCCAGCGGCATCTCGGCAGTACACACCGCGGTCAACACCTGCAGGGCGGCGACTATGCCATCGCCAGTGGTGGTCTGATCCAGGCAAATGATGTGACCAGAGTTTTCACCGCCGATGCGCCAGCCCTTCTCGTTCATCATCTCCAACACGTAGCGGTCACCCACCTTGGCGCGGGCAAAGGGAATGCCGAGAGTCTGTAGCGCCAGCTCCAGGCCCATGTTGGCCATCAGGGTACCGACGACGCCGCCCTTGAGACGGCCATTGCGCAGCGCATCGCGGGCGATGATGTAGAGGATCTCGTCGCCATCGATGATGTAGCCGGTGCTGTCCACCATCACCAGGCGATCGCCGTCACCGTCGAAGGCGACACCGAGATCGGCCTTGCACTCCAGCACCTTGGCGGCCAGCGCCTCAGGGGCGGTCGAGCCGACACCGTCGTTGATGTTGAGGCCATCCGGGCTGCAGCCGATGGCGATCACCTCGGCACCCAACTCGCGAAACACGGAGGGGGCGATATGATAGGTGGCGCCATGACCGCAATCCACCACCATCTTCAGCCCTTCCAGGCTCAGGTGAGTGGGGAAGGTGCTCTTGCAAAACTCGATGTAGCGACCAGCGGCATCGTCGATGCGCTGCGCCTTGCCAAGCTCGGCCGACTCGACGCACTTGAGCTCGTGCTCCAGCTCGGCTTCGATGGCCAGCTCCACCTCATCCGGCAGCTTGGTACCATCGGCGGAGAAGAACTTGATGCCGTTGTCATAGTAAGGGTTGTGGGAGGCGCTGATGACGATGCCGGCCTCGGCACGGAAAGTGCGGGTCAGGTAGGCAACGGCCGGGGTCGGCATGGGGCCCATCAGTATGGCCTTGAGACCGGCGGCGGAGAGGCCCGCCTCCAGCGCGGACTCCAGCATGTAGCCGGAGATGCGGGTATCCTTGCCAATCAGCACCTTCTTGGTGCCCTTCTTGGAGAGCACCTTGCCGGCGGCCCAGCCCAGCTTCATCACGAAATCCGGGGTGATCGGGAATTCACCCACCTTGCCGCGCACACCGTCTGTGCCGAAGTACTTTCTGGTCATTGTCTGTTCTCGTTCTTTTATTAGGATACGAAATCTTGTCCCGTCATGGTCATCCAGCCGACACGCAGGGCATCCATGGTAGCGCGCACATCGTGCACCCGGATGATCCTGGCACCATGTTGCAACCCGATCAGGGCGCAGGCCAGACTGCCAGCCAGCCGCTCATCAACCGAGCGGCCGAGCAGATTGCCTATCATAGACTTTCGCGACATCCCCACCAAGAGCGGCAGACCGTAATCCAGCAACTTCTGCTGCTTGGCCAGCAGTTGGTAGTTGTGGGTCAGCGTCTTGCCAAAGCCGTAGCCGGGATCCAGCAACAGTTGATCACGCTTGATGCCTGCCGCCAGACAGGCGGCGATCCGCTCATCGAAAAACGCCCTCACCTCCCCTAACAGATCGTCATAATGGGGCTCGGATTGCATGGTCCTTGGCTGGCCCTGCATGTGCATCAGGCACACGGGCACCTCAGCCTCTGCTGCCACGGCGAGCGCACCGGGCTCCAGCAGGGAGCGTACGTCATTGATGAGATGGGCGCCCGCGGCACAACCGTCCCGCATCACTGCGGCCTTGGAGGTATCGAGGGAGATCATGACATCGAGTTCCTGTCCCATCCGCTCAACGACCGGGATCACCCGCTCCAGCTCTTCCTGCACGCTCACGTCGGGCGCGCCCGGGCGAGTCGATTCGCCGCCGATATCGATGAGGGTGGCCCCCTCGGCAATCATCTGGCGAGCATGGGTCATCGCCCGCTCAATCTGGTTGAAATGGCCGCCATCGGAGAAGGAGTCCGGCGTCACGTTGAGGATCCCCATGACGTGGGGGCGTTCGAGGGAGAGGCTGCGCCCCTTGCTGCTGAGTTGCATCTTCACTTCCATCTGTATCAAAAACGCGGCATGCGCATAAAGAAAAACCCCGGGCAAGCCCGGGGTTTGGTCATGGCAACTTATTTGGCCGGGACATCGTTAGCCTTGTCGATGTCGGTCAGCGGTGCGCTGTTGTCATCGGCCTTGGCCTGAGTCTTAGCGTCTGGCTCGGCGGTCACGGTGGCGCCGCCTTGCGGGGTATCACCGTGCTCATCATGCCAGTTGCTGGGAGCACGCACCTCGCGACGGGCCATCAGATCGTCGATCTGCTTGGCGTCTATGGTCTCGTACTTCATCAGCGCATCTTTCATGGTGTGCAACACGTCCATGTTGTCCAGCAGGATCTGCTTGGAGCGGGCGTAGTTGCGATCGATGACCTGCTTGACCTCGGCGTCGATGACGCGGGCGGTGTCGTCGGACATGTGCTTGGCCTTGGCCATGCTGCGACCGAGGAACACTTCGCCCTCTTCTTCGGCGTAGAGCATGGGACCGAGACGCTCGGACATGCCCCACTGGGTGACCATCTTGCGAGCGATGTCGGTGGCACGCTCGATGTCATTGGACGCACCGGTCGATACCTTCTCGGCACCGTAGATCAGCTCTTCCGCCAGACGACCGCCGTACAGGCTGGAGATCATGGACTCCAGATGCTGCTTGGAGTGGCTCCAGCGATCCTGCTCGGGCAGGTACATGGTCACCCCCAGCGCACGACCGCGCGGGATGATGGAGACCTTGTAGACGGGGTCATGATCCGGTACCAGACGACCGATGATGGCGTGACCCGCCTCATGGTAAGCCGTCATCTCCTTCTCGGAGTCCCTCATCACCATGGAGCGACGTTCCGCACCCATCATGATCTTGTCCTTGGCCTTCTCGAACTCCAGCATGGAGACCACACGACGGCTCTCACGGGCGGAGAAGAGAGCGGCTTCGTTGACCAGGTTGGCGAGATCGGCGCCGGAGAAGCCCGGGGTACCACGTGCAATCACAGCGGCATTGACGTCATCCGCCAACGGCACCTTGCGCATGTGCACCTTCAGGATCTGCTCGCGACCACGGACATCCGGCAGACCGACCACGACCTGACGGTCGAAACGGCCCGGGCGCAGCAGCGCAGGATCCAGCACGTCGGGACGGTTGGTGGCGGCGATGACGATGACGCCTTCGTTGCCTTCAAAACCATCCATCTCGACCAGCATCTGGTTCAGGGTCTGCTCGCGCTCGTCATGACCACCGCCGAGACCGGCGCCACGCTGACGACCGACCGCATCAATTTCATCGATGAAGATGATGCAGGGGGACGACTTCTTGGCCTGCTCGAACATGTCGCGCACCCGGGAAGCACCGACACCGACGAACATCTCGACGAAATCAGAACCCGAGATGGTGAAGAAAGGCACCTTGGCTTCGCCCGCGATGGCCTTGGCCAGCAGGGTCTTACCGGTACCGGGCGGGCCGACCAGCAGTACGCCGGTGGGGATCTTGCCGCCCAGCTTCTGGAACTTGGTCGGATCACGCAGATAGTCGACCAGCTCTTTGACCTCTTCCTTGGCCTCGTCACAGCCTGCGACGTCGACGAAGGTGGTCTTGATCTGATCTTCACTCATCAGCCGAGCCTTGCTCTTGCCAAACGACATGGCACCCTTGCCACCGCCGCCTTGCATCTGACGCATGAAGAAGACCCAGACACCGATCAGCAACAGCATCGGGAACCAGGAGATGAAGATGGACGTGATCAACGACGGCTCTTCCGGCTTCTCACCCATGACTTTGACGTTATGGTTGAGCATGTCGTTGAGCAGTTGGGGATCCGGCGCAGGGATGATGGTGGTGAAACGCTCACCGGTGCGCTTGACGCCATTAATGACCTTGCCATCCATCCGCACTTCGCGGATCTGCTCTTGGGTCACTTCTTTAACGAAGCTGGAATAGTCCAGCTGGCGACTGGTGGTATCGCTGGGGCTGAAGCTATTGAACACCGACATCAACACGACGGCGATGACCAGCCACAGGATTAGGTTTTTCGCCATGTCACTCAAATCAATGACCTCGCAGACTGACAGTTAACGATGAGGGTTAGGGTACTACAGTTTAAAACCGGTAGCCACAATGTAGACTTCTCGTGAACGGGCACGGGAGGAGTCTGGTTTACGAATCTTGACTGCAGAGAAAAGCTTACGAATTTCATTGAGATAAGCATCGAAACCCTCTCCCTGGAACACCTTGACCACGAAGCTGCCGTTAGTGCGCAAGACCTGATTGCACATGTCCAGTGCCAGCTCGATAAGGTACATGGAGCGCGCCTGATCCACCTGCGGGGTACCGCTCATGTTGGGCGCCATGTCGGACATGACGACATCAACCTTGTCCGGACCCACCCGTTCGAGCAGGGCACCCAGTACAGTTTCCTCCCGAAAGTCCCCTTGCAGGAAATCGACACCGGCAATGGAATCCATCGGCAGGATATCGCATGCAATCACTCGCCCGTTGTCGCCCACCTGATTGATGGCGAACTGGGACCAACCACCGGGGGCCGCCCCCAGATCCACCACCGTCATGCCCGGTTTGAGCAACTTGTCCTTGCCCTGGATCTCGTCGATCTTGAACACGGCGCGGGAACGCAGTCCCAACTTCTGGGCTTTTTTGACGTAATGATCGTCAAAATGTTCTTTTAACCAGCGGCTTGAACTGGGGGAATGCTTTTTCTGGGTCATGATTGTCGACTTTAAAAAACCACAAGGGTTATTAGTATTAAGGGCTAAGTGGGGGTAGAATACGCCCCTTTCAACCCTGACTTATGAAGAAATTGCCATGATTCTCAACAATAAACAGAAACAGTACCTCAAGGGCCTCGCCCACAGCCTGAAGCCGGTTGTCCTGCTGGGACAGCACGGTCTGACTGAAGGTGTGCTGGCCGAGATCGATCTGGCGCTGAACCACCACGAGCTTATCAAGGTGAAGGTGTCGTCTGAAGATCGTGAGATGAAACAGCTGGTGATGGATGCCATCGTCCGTGAGACCGGCGCCATCAAGGTACAGAGCATGGGCCACGTGCTGACCATCTATCGCCAGGCCAGCGAACCCAAAATCCAATTACCGCGCAAGTAACAGGAAAGAGCATTCGCTCTTTCCTTCATTTCTCTTCTTCCCAAGTCGCTTGCCAAAATAGTCGTCAGGCCCTTAACCTGCGATGAATACTTGCGGACATCCACGATGGACAAGCATCACATTCTCACCGAAGAAGAGCTGGCCATGCTGCGGGACTTGGGAGGCGCCGAAGACCTAGCTGCCAGCCAATTTCTGCGCGGTTATCTGAACCTCCCCCTGCTCAGCCTGCTGCAACGGGCCGATCCCCTGATACTCGAGGCCCGTATCGCCGGCCATCAGCTGCGCTTCCCGCTGTCTTGCACCGATGCGGCGGAAGGCCATGTCGAGCTGCGCATCGCCGCCCCCACCATCACCGAGCTCGGTCACCCTCATCTGCGCGCCTGGCGACTCGATGAGAAAGCCAGCCTGCAGACGGCCGACGCCGACTATGTGGTGCACAGCCTGTCGCTGGGCGGCCTCATCGTTGAAGGCCTGCCGCCAGCCTTGGCCAAGGGCGATCCGCTAAGCGGAACGCTCTGTATCGAGGGGCTGTCCCCCTTGCCGCTGACCGGCACCCTGATCAGGCGCATCCGCTCACGCAAACAGCAGCATGACTGGGCCCTGCAGTTTCAACTAGAGACAACGGAGCGGGAACTGTTTCGTGACTGGCTGTTCCAGCGTCACCAGGATGCCTTCATTCAGGAATATCAATCGGACTAAATACAACAGGGGAGCCGGGCTCCCCTGTCTCGTCTGTCAGTCCCGCTCCATCAGAGATAGGCGACTTCCAGGATCTCGTACTCCACATCCCCGCCCGGCGTCTTGACGATGGCCACATCGTCCACTTCCTTGCCGATCAGGGCGCGGGCGATGGGAGAGTTTACGGAGATCATATTCTGTTTGATGTCCGCCTCGTCGTCACCCACGATGCGGTACACCACTTCTTCTTCCGTCTCGCTTTTCAGCAGGGTCACGGTGGCACCGAAGATAACCCGGCCGTTGTTGGTGATCTTGGTGATGTCGATCACTTGGGCATTGGAGAGCTTGCTCTCAATTTCCTGGATGCGGCCCTCACAAAAGCCCTGCTGCTCGCGAGCGGCATGATATTCGGCGTTTTCTTTCAGATCACCATGTTCACGGGCATCAGCAATCGCTTCGATAATCTGGGGACGCAGCTCGCTCTTCAGATAGTCGAGCTCTTGGCGCAGCTTTTCGGCGCCGCGAACAGTCATCGGAGTATGATTCATAGTCGAAACCTGGGTTGCTTTATAAAGAGAAGCTGCGGCAATCAAAGAGAGCCGCAGCTATCGGTTCGGATGAGGCATCTTAATATGAAGCCGCCACAAAATCCATGTCAGCCCCTGCGAGCGGGATCGCGCTTTGAACGACCAAAGGCTGCCGGGGTGCTGAAGAAAATCGAGAGGATGAGGCGAGCAGAGGCAGCCACGGCGACCTTGACCCTGGCTGCAATATTTTCGTTTTGGTTGTCTCGTCAGGCTCACCACCGCATCGAGCCTCGTCTTGCCTAAGCGGCATCCTGTTTAGAGATTCGTTTCCGCACCTTGTTGGCGATCATCGGCCGGAGGGGTTCAAAAGACACTCTGACATCAAACCAGCTGGCAAAACCATCTCAGTATCTGGTGTCGTAATAGCTGTAGATACTCTTTTCCCAAGAGGTATCGGCCATGTTGGGCCAGTTGTCTCGATCAAAACCCGGGGCATTCTTCATGCGTTCCTCTGTGGTATCCATGATGAAACGCTTGTTTTCAGTATCGACCTTCAGGGCGCTCCAGGGCACGGCAAACAGCTTCTCGCCGAGACTGAGGAAACCGCCGAAGGAGAGCACGGCATAGCACACCTTGCCGTTTTCGATATCCAGCATGAGCTCCTTGATACTGCCCAGCTTTTCACCTCTCGGGTCGTACACATCGTCGCCATTGAGCGTGCTGGCGCTGAGTACTCTTGACCCAAGCCGGCGACCGGTCTTGGTTGGAATGATATTGTTCATTTGATGCTCCTGACATTGTTGGAAGAAGGACTGAGGGAGAAAGAGCGTTGGCAGAAAGTTAACCAACGCGGTAACGATTTATTTCCCCTTTCTGGCATCCTTGCGTTCTTCATTTCGATCGTCGGAGGCAGCCTGGCGTTTGCCGACGGACGTTGGAATCGCGCCCTTTGATTCCTTGTCGTCCTTGCCCTTGCCTCTGGTCTCTTCAGTACGCCCCTTGAGTTGGTCCTTGTTCATGGTGAACTCCTGGTAGTGAGTTGGATGAAGGTGCGAGCACCGACAATGGGATCCCGCACCAGCCATCGTGAGAATAAGCCTCGCACAACAGGGGGTCTGTACGTTGACCCACATAGATAACGGACCCGGCAAGTTCGCCATTCTGTGGGCCCGACCCGAAGAGATACCCACCTATCGGGAGAGCCCTTCCGTTCGCCATCGCACAGATCAAGGCCCACCAGGATTGATACCGTCGGGAGAGGTTCCTCGTAACCGGTCGACTCGTTGAGCGATGCCGCGGGCTGCATTCACAAAGACCGCACACATCGGGTGCAGGCAGTGCCTCTCTCCCGTCCGGTCCTGCTGGGCACACCAACCCGGGCCACAGCTATGTTCGACCTTGACGTGAACGGCATATTTTTCTTCACGGTGTCACCGCTACAACTGATGCTGCGGGGGACCTTGATCTATTGGTTCCTGTTCGTAGTCCTGCGATTCGTGCTGAGGCGAGACATCGGCACTCTTGGGCTCAGCGACTTTCTGTTTGTGGCGATCCTCGGTGACGCGGCGCAGAACGCGATGATCGGCAGCGCCACCTCGACCACAGACGGCATGGTGCTTATCGCAACCCTGGTGTTCTGGAGCTACCTGCTGGACTTCCTGAGCTTCCACTTTCCGGCAGTCCGCCGCTTCACGTCGGCACAGCGCATATGCCTGGTCCGCGACGGCAAGATGCTGAGGCGGAACATGCGCCGCGAGTTCATTACCGAGGAAGAGTTGAGCGCGAAGATCCGCCAGGAGGGCATCGATGACATCGCGCGGGTCAAGCACATGTATCTCGAGGGCGATGGCGAGATCAGCCTGATCAAGCAGGAGGGGAGCGAGCCTCCCCAATGAGGACAGGGGTTGTATGCGCCATCGCACCGACACAACCACTGCGTCAACATACCGTGCAGATCATGCCTTAGTGATGAAACGAGGCGTTTTCCAGATCCTCGGCGTCGGGCAAGCCCGATCCGGACATGGTGCAGGCCAACACGGGAAGGATCGGTAATGGGGCGACAGCCGTCATCGCAGCCACCGGCAAGCATCGTCATCCGGCACGTGGACTGACCCTCCTCGTATCCGAGAAGAAGTCAGTGCATAGCGCCGACGTCGAGGCGAATCGGCCGGATTCGCCTCTCGTGGACCCTTAAGGAACGAGATCATGAACCGGGGAGCCCAACAGCCCGTCGCGGCAGGCTCTGGAGCCTCGCCCACTCTCCTTATCGCCACAACCCCCCTGATCCCGAGCATCCACATTGCACCGGCGGAGGGGTGGGCACCTGGCGCGATACTGATGGCCGCCCCGGCACACACGTGACCGCCTTCGCCCGAGGACTGGATCATGTATTTGCTGCCCAGTGGCGATGTTCTGGTGGCGGAGACCAATGCCCCGCCAGACCGGAGAGGCCAAGGGGATCAAAAGTGGGTGATGGGGCTGCTCATGAAGCAGGCGGGCGCGGCCACAAAAAGCGCCAATCGCATCGCGCTGTAGCGTGATGGCGATGGCGTGGCGGATCTGGTTCTGTCCTGATGACAGGCTTGAACTCGCCTTTTGGCATGTCACTGGTGGGGAGTTTTCTCTACGTCGCCAATACCGATGCGGTGGTGCGGTTTGCCTATCGACCCGGTGATACCCATATTGCAACGCCCGTCACCACTGTGGTGGCCCTGCCAGCGGGCCCCATCAATCATCACCGGACTGGTAAAAACTACTTGGGCTCAACAACCCCGATCGGGGCCGATACCGTCGGTTTGCCCTGCATGATGGCGATCTCCACCCGTCGGTTCATGCGCCTATTCTCAGGGCTGTTGTTCGGCGCGAGCGGCAGAGAATCCGCCATGCCCTGCACCACCAGCCGGTTGCCGTCGAAGCCGGGCACCTTGATCATCTGGTGGGCCACCGCCACCGCCCGCTGGGATGACAGCTCCCAGTTGGACTGGAACAGCTCGTCTTCGGGCGCCGCATCGTCGGTGTGACCGGAGACGGTGATCTCCCCCGGCACATCCTTGAGCAGGGCCGCCACCTTGCGGATCACCGGCCAGAACTGGGGTTGCAGGAAGGCAGAGCCAGCCGGAAACGCTGCTTTTTCTCGAATACGAATGATGATCTGCTGCCCCAGCGCCTCTATCTCCAGGGTCCCGTCCTGGATCTGGGCTCGCATCTGCTCGGCCAACTCCCTGGCCAGGGCGCTGGGCTGCGCCTGCTGGACGGGCTGCGCACTCTCGCCGCCGCTCAGTTTGCCATCCGGCCGCTCTTTTCCGCCGGTCTGCTCGGCGTCACCGGACTGAAAATCCAGCTCGGTCTCGGTCAGATCGACGGTCTGCTGCATGATGGTGTCGATGGGCGTCGGCTCGGGCCGACCCGGTCTGAACTCCTGGGCGATGACCGAGGTCCCCTTGGGGATGTCTTTGACCTCCAGGATGTGCTGCACCCCGAATGCCTTCTCCATGGAGCCGGCGATCTGCTTGAACTTCTGCACATCCATCTCGGCGAAGGAGAGCAGCAGCACGAAGAAGCACATCAACAGCGACATCAGATCGGCGAAAGTCCCCATGTAACCGGGCAGGCCGGGAGGCGGACACTTGCACTTTGACATGTGGCCTCCTATGCGAGTCCGTTGTTGCGTTTGGACTGATGCAGATAGTTTTGCAACATGGCCTGGATCACCCGGGGGTTTTGCCCATCCTGAATGCCCATGATGGCGTCCAGCACCAGGGTACGGCTCAGCTGCTCCTCGCCGCTGCGCAGCTCCAGCTTGTCGGCGATGGGGATGGCAATCATGTTGGCCTGGATGGCGCCATACAGGGTGGTCAGCAGGGCCACCGCCATGGCCGGGCCGATGGACTTGGGATCGCTCATGTTGGCCAGCATGGCCACCAGTCCTACAAGGGTGCCTATCATGCCCATGGCGGGGCCGAGATCGCCAAGGGCACGAAATACCTTGATGGCGATGACATGGCGCTCGGCGGTGAGTTCGATGTCTTTCTCCATCACGGCTCGCACCACGTCCCCCTCATGGCCATCTACCAGCATGTCGATCCCCTTCTTCATGAAGGGGTTGGGGATCTCTGCCGCTTCGAGGGCCAGAAAGCCCCCCTTGCGCGCCGCATCCGCCAGCTCGACCGCCTTGGCGATCAGATCGTCGAGCTTGTCGCCCTTGTACATAAAGGCCTTGCCTGCCACCTTGAATGCCATCAGAAACTGGCTGAGATTGAACTTCATCATGGCGATGAAAAGCGAACCCAGGATGGTGATATAGACCGAGGGCATATCGACATACATGCTGACAGGGCCCCCCAACGACATGCCGTACACCACGACCCCAAATCCCACCACTATGCCTATCAGACTGCCTAAATCCACAACCCTGCTCCTGTCACCGAACTCGTCATTTATTTATACTTTGTTGAATTTTCTGCTATTGCCCCCCTGGCGGCAAGCCTGACCTGCCTCAATCGCCACCAAATCAATGCTGGTGGATGGCCGCAGTGTATCGACCGGGGCTCCGATAGTTTGAGGCGGGTGCACTTTTCTGCCTCCCCCCTGTGGCCGGTCGATGTTAAGATGAGCCGTTTTTTTCAATCCCCGAGGATGGACATGGCCAGTAAAAAGATCGACCGTCTGAGTTTTGATGCCACCCTGGAAGAGCTGGAGACCATAGTGCATCAGCTCGAACAGGGCTCACTCCCCCTCGAGGAGGCACTCAAACAGTTCGAACAAGGCATCCACCTGGTGCGCGCCGGCCAGCAGAAGCTGGAGCAGGCCGAGCAGAAGATCCAGATCCTGCTGACCCAGGCCGATGGCAGTGAACAAGCGGTTCCTTTTCGGCCAGAGCAAGGAGAGGAGTGAGTGACGCTGGACGATTTTTCCCGCCTGCACCGGCGCCGTATCGACGACTGCCTCTCGGCACAGCTTGAGGCCCTGCCCGCCCTGGCCCCTCGCCTGCGGGACGCCATGAGTTATGGTTTGCTGCTCGGCGGCAAGCGGGTGCGCCCCTTCCTGGTCTATGCCGTTGGCGAGATGCTGGGGGTGCAAAGCGAGTATCTCGACGGACCGGCTGCCGCGGTGGAGTGCATTCACGCCTACTCCCTGCTGCACGACGATCTGCCCGCCATGGACAACGACGATCTGCGTCGCGGTCAACCGACAGTGCACAAGGCGTTTGATGAAGGTACCGCCATCCTGGCCGGCGATGCCCTGCAGACATTGGCGTTTTCGATCCTGGCCGACCATCCCCTCCCCCAGGAGCTGATGACCAACAGAGTCAAGATGCTGAGCACCCTGGCCCGCGCCTCGGGGTACCTCGGCATGTGCGGCGGTCAGGCACTGGATCTGGAGGCCGAGAGCCGCCAAATCAGCCTCGCCGAGCTGGAACAGGTGCACCGCCACAAGACCGGCGCCCTCATCGAGTGCGCCGTCACCCTGGGCGCCCTGTGCAAGGCGGATGTGGAGGCCGACACCCTGGCCGCCCTGCAAACCTATGCCGCCGCCATCGGGTTGGCCTTCCAGGTGCAGGATGACATCCTCGACATCACCGGCGATACCGCCACCCTCGGCAAGCCGCAAGGTTCGGATCTGGCGCAGCAAAAGAGTACCTATCCGGCCCTGCTCGGACTCGACAATGCCCGTGAGCTGGCTCGCGAACTGCATGACAAGGCCTTAACAGCCCTGCAATCCTTGCCCTACAATACCGACATTCTGGAAGCGTTTGCCGATTACATCATCGAGCGAACCCACTAAACGCTGGATAACAGTAACAATATGAGCGTTGATATAAGCGATTTCCCCAACCTGGCCCTCGCGGACACGCCGGTCGAGTTGCGATCCCTGCCAAAAGAGCGGCTGCCCGTGCTGTGCAACGAGTTGCGCGAATATCTGCTGCGCTCGGTGAGCCGCTCCAGCGGCCACTTCGCCTCCGGCCTCGGCACCGTCGAGCTGACGGTGGCGCTGCACTACGTCTACAACACCCCCTTCGATCGGCTGGTGTGGGACGTGGGCCATCAGGCCTATCCCCACAAGATCCTGACCGGTCGGCGCGAGCGTATTCACACCATTCGCCAGAAAGACGGTCTGCACCCCTTCCCCTGGCGTGACGAAAGTGAATATGACGTGCTCTCCGTCGGTCACTCCAGCACCTCCATCGGGGCGGCGCTCGGCATGGCCGTTGCCGCCGAGAGCGAAGGGCTGGGCCGCAAGGTGGTGGCCGTCATCGGCGATGGCGCCATCACCGCCGGCATGGCCTTCGAGGCGCTCAATCACGCCGGCGATGTCCACAAGGACATGCTGGTGGTGCTCAATGACAACGAGATGTCCATCTCCGAGAACGTCGGGGCGCTGAACAACCACCTGGCCAGGCTGATGTCCGGCAAGCTCTACACCACCATCCGCGAAGGCGGCAAGAAGGTGCTGGCGGGGCTTCCCCCGGTCAAGGAGCTGGCCAAACGGGCGGAGGAGCACCTCAAGGGGATGGTGGTGCCTGGCACCCTGTTCGAGGAGTTCGGCTTCAACTACATAGGCCCCATCGACGGCCACGATATCCACGCCCTGGTCGAGACACTGCGCAACATGCGCAACCTCAAGGGGCCTCAGTTGCTGCACATCAAGACCAAGAAGGGCAAGGGTTACGAGCCCGCCGAGAAGGATCCCATCGGTTATCACGCCGTGCCCAAGTTCAACCCGGACGACTGTGCCTTGCCCAAGAGCGCCGGCGGCAAGCCGACCTTCTCCGCCATCTTCGGTCAGTGGCTGTGCGACATGGCCGCCAAGGATGAGCGGCTGGTCGGCATCACCCCCGCCATGCGTGAGGGCTCCGGCCTGGTCAAGTTCAGTCAGCAATACCCGGATCGCTACTTCGACGTGGCCATCGCCGAGCAGCACGCGGTCACCTTCGCCGCTGGCCTCGCCATCGCCGGCCAGAAGCCGGTGGTGGCCATCTACTCCAGCTTCCTGCAACGGGCCTATGACCAGCTGATCCACGACGTGGCGCTGCAACAACTGCCGGTACTGTTCGCCATCGACCGCGCCGGGCTGGTGGGGGCTGACGGCCCTACCCATCAGGGGGCATTCGACATCAGCTTCCTGCGCACCGTGCCGAACATGGTGGTGATGACCCCGTCCGACGAAAACGAGTGCCGCCAGATGCTCTACACCGGCTACCAGCACAACGGACCGGCTGCGGTGCGCTATCCCCGCGGCAGCGGCTGCGGCACCGAGATCATGAGCGAGATGACTGCGCTGACACTCGGCAAGGGACGCATAGTACGCGAAAGAAAGGGGAGTGAGTGCAAGGGCACCGCCATACTGGCGTTCGGCACCCTGCTGCATCAGGCCAAGGCCGCCGCCGAGGCGCTGGACGCCACCCTGGTGGACATGCGCTTCGTCAAACCCATGGACGAGGCACTGGTGCTCTCCCTTGCCGCCACCCACGATCAGTTCGTCACTCTGGAAGACAACGCCATCATGGGCGGGGCCGGCTCCGCGGTGAACGAGCTGCTGATGCGCGCCAAGCAGTGCAAGCCGGTGCTGAACCTGGGCCTGCCCGATCGCTTCATCGAGCAGGGTACCCAGGAGGAGATCTACGCCGTGCTGGGGCTCGATGGCGCGGGTATCCTCGCCAGCATCCAGGCTTGGCAACAAGCCTGACGAGAGCAACTGCGAGCAATAAAAAAGGGCGCCTTATGGCGCCCTTCTTGTTTCACATCTCTGCGGGTTACCCCGTTGTTACCCCTTGTAGATCTTGGGGTTGAACACATCCTGCAACCAGTCGCCCAAGAGGTTGATGACCAGCACCAGCACCACCAGACAGAGGCCGGGGAAGGCGGTGATCCACCAGGAGCCGGAGAAGATGTAGTTGAAGCCCACGCTGATGAGGGAGCCGAGCGACGGCTGATCCACCGGCATGCCGAGCCCCAAGAAGGAGAGCGCGGCCTCACTCATGATGGCGTTCGCCACCTGCACGGTGGAGATGACCAGGATGGGGGACAGGCAGTTCGGCAAGATGTGGCGGAACATGATGCGCGGGGCACGGAACCCCATCACCTTGGCCGCTTCCACATACTCCTTCTTCTTCTCCGCCAGCACGGAGGCGCGCACGGTACGGGCGTACTGCGGCCACTCGGCGATGCCGATGATCACCACCAGCATCACGATGGCGAACTCGGAATAGAGCTCGGAGCCAAAGCTCGCCTGGAAGATGGCGGAGATGATGATCGCCACCATCATGGTGGAGAACGACAGCTGCACGTCGGCAAAGCGCATCAGCAAGTTGTCGATGCGGCCACCGACGTAACCGGCAATCAGCCCGATGACGATACCGAGGAACAGCTGCAGTGCCACCGCAAACAGACCTATGGTCAGCGAGATGCGGGCACCGTAGAGAATGGTGCTCCAGATGTCACGACCCTGGTTGTCGGTGCCGAGCCAGAAGCGAGCCTCACCCCCTTCCAGCCAGGAGGGGGGCAGCTCGGCATCCATCAGATCGAAGCTGGTCTGGTCGTAGACGTTGTGCGGCGCCAGCCAGGGTGCCAGCAGCGCGGCCAGCACGAACACCACGAATACGACGAAGCTGAACATGGCTACCTTGTCCCGCAGGAAGTAGTAGACGATGTCAGAGTTTTTAAAGCGCGCCCAGCGGCTCGGGCTTGCAGTCACAGCGTTAGTCATGCTTACCCCTTGGCAGTCAGGTTAACGGTCGGGTTGATGAGCCCGTAGAGCAGGTCGACCAGGGTATTGGTCACCACGAAGATCAGGCCGACGAAGATGACGTAGGCGGTGATCAGCGGCGTATCGACCCGGTGGATCGCCTCGAGGAACAGGAAGCCCGTTCCCGGCCACTGGAACACGCTCTCGGTCAGAATGGTGTAGGCCACCATGGTGCCGATCTGCACGCCGCCGACGGTGATCACCGGCAGCATGGTGTTCTTGAGCGCGTGGCTGTAATAGACCTTGTTGTTGTCCAGTCCCTTGGCGCGGGCAAACTTGACGTACTCGGCGCCGAGTTGCTCCAGCATCTCGGAGCGCACCAGCCGGATGAACAGCGGCAGCATGATGGAGGAGAGCGATACCGCGGGCAGGATCAGGTGTTTGATGCCATCCCAGGTGAAGAAGCCCGACTCCCAGCCCAGCAGGTTGCGGGTCTCGCCACGGCCATAGGCCGGCAGCCAGCCAAGCTGGATGGAGAACAGATACATCAGCATGATGGCGGTCAAGAACACCGGGATCGAGATACCGATGCTGCTCACCGCCATGATGAGCTTGGTCAGTATGCTGCGCGGTCTGATCGCCGAATACACCCCCAGCGGAATGGAGACGACGACGATGATGACTGCGGCAGCAAACACCAGCTCAAGGGTCGCTACCAGCTTGTCGAGGATCACCTCGAGAGCGGGTCGCTTGAAGAAGTAGGAGGTGCCCAGATCCCCGTGTACCGCGTTCTGCAAGAAGCGGCTGTATTTCACCAGGAAGGGATCGTTGAGACCCATCTTTTCGCGTAATTCATGGCGCACAGACTCGGAGACGGATTGTCCCACCAGCTCGCGCAGCGGATCCCCCAGGTTGTCCTGGATGGAGAAGGCGACCAGGCTGATGACGAACATCACTATCACGGCCTGATAGAACCGTTTCAGCAGGAATGTAAACATGCTTGTCCTTCTACGTGGCCTGTGTCGTGGCACAGGCTTCTGTTAATGGTGGGGGCAGCCATGGCCGCCCCCACCGGGTCCTTCCTTAGCGCTTCTCTTACTTGTTGACCACCAGGTCACCCAGGTAAGGGAAGTTCATCACGTTGACGATCGGCTTGATGTCGACATTCTTCTTGGCGCCATAGGCCAGATCTTCCCAATGCAACGGCACGTAGGCAGCGTCGTCGATCAGCATGGCTTCCACCTTCTGCAGGATGGCGGCACGCTTGGCCGGATCCGTCTCGGTGTTCGCTTCCATCACCATCTTGTCAGCCTCTGCGTTGGCATAACCGCCGCAGTTGTACTGGCCCATGCCGGTCTTGGCATCCTTGGTGAAGGTCAGGAACTCGAAGAAGTTCGCACTGTCTTCGGTGTCGGAGTGCCAGCCGATCAGCTGCATGTCGGCGGCGCACTTGTCAAACTCGGGCCAGTACTGGGCCACCGGCATGGTCTTCAGATCGACCTTGATGTTGATCTTGGACAGCATGGCGGAGACCGCCTGGGCGATCTTGACGTCGTTGACGTAGCGGGCAGCCGGGGAGATGAAGCTCATCTTGAAGCCCTTCTCGAAGCCGGCTTCCTTCATCAGTTCCTTGGCCTTGGCCAGATCATACTGGGGCTTGAGCGCCTCATTGTAACCGGCATAGCCTTTCGGGCTCAGCTGGCCAGCGGGGGTACCGAAGCCTTTGTTGATCTTGTCGACGATGCCCACCTGGTTGATGGCGTAGTTGATCGCCTGACGCACGCGCTTGTCTTTCAGTGCCGGGTTGGTGTTCTGGTTCAGCTCGATGATGATGGCGCGGGTACCGGACAGGGTCACCAGCTGGGAATCCTTGCCATTCTTCACGCGCTCCAGATCGTTCGGGGCAACCGGGTAGATCATGTCAACGTCACCACCCAGCAGGGCAGCTACGCGGGTCGCATCTTCCTTGATCGGCACCACGGTCAGGTTCTGAACGTTGCCCTTGGAAGCCTTGTCCCAGTAGTTGGCGTTACGGGTGTACTCGAGCTTCACGCCCTGCTCGCGGAACTTGACGCTGAACGGACCGGTTCCGGAGACGTGGGTGGAGGCATAGGAGTCGCCGTTCTTGACGATGGCAGCCTTGTCTTTGCCGGCGTCATCCTTGCCGCTGTAGAACTTGGAGTCCATCGGGAAGATGTAGGTGACGGTCTGCAGTACCAGCGGGAACGGCTTGGCGGTGACGAGATCGACGGTAAAATCATCGACCTTCTTCGCTTCGGTGATGGGGTCGAAGATCGCCTTGAAGTCCGGGGAGGCTTTCAGGCGGTTGACGGTCCAGACCACGTCGT
>NZ_JRGL01000012.1 GCF_000764655.1 Aeromonas aquatica | reverse complement strand
TGATTTAGGAAACAACGCCGTTTCTTAGCCGTATCTTGGAATATGCGGTGGGCTCGGTCACTGGAGAGGATCAGCTGCAACGGCAAATTGCACTGGCCAACCAGCTATTGCTTTGGCTGAAAGATCACATTCAAGACCCCGACTTTATCGAAGAAAATCTGATTAGCTGTCAGGGCAACATACTCACCGCCCTCTATGAATTGGATAACCCAATAGCGGCCAATTTGAAGCAATATACCGAGGATATCTTCCCTCTGACAGGCCTGACTCAGAGTGAGCTGTTTTGCGGCAGCAATGCGGGCTTGTCGATGGAGTCAGAACTTAAGCGTGAAATATTATCGGCAGACAGCATCTACTGGCTGGTCTCATTTATCAAATGGGCAGGCATCCGTATTTTTCGCCATGAGCTGGAAGAGTTCACTCGCAGCGGCCGCCGATTAAAGGTCATCACCACCTCTTATATGGGGGCAACCGACGCAAAAGCAGTCGAATTTTTAGCCAACCTGCCCAACACCGAAGTCAAACTCAGCTATAACACCCAACGTGAACGCCTGCATGCCAAGAGCTATCTTTTTTGCCGAAATACAGGCTTTCATACCGGCTATATAGGTTCATCCAACTTATCCCATTCGGCCCTCACCAGCGGTTTGGAGTGGAACCTTAAAATTACTTCGCAAGAAATACCTCATATCATCGAGAAATCCCTCAGTACGTTTGAAACCTATTGGGAATCCGATGACTTTGAGCTGTTTGATGGCAAGCTAGAAAGCAGAGCGAAATTACAGCACGCGTTGCAAGAGGCCAGCGGGAATGGTGACAAGAATAACGTTGCCTATTTCTTCGAGGTCACGCCTTTCCCTCACCAGCAGGAGATTCTTGAACAATTATCGATGGAGCGCTCCCTGCATCAGCGCTTTCGCAACCTGGTCGTCGCGGCAACCGGCACGGGCAAGACCCTGATCTCCGCCTTTGATTTTGCTCGGTTCCTGAAAAATAAACCCGATGCCAGATTTCTGTTTGTGGCCCACAAAGAGGAGATCTTGCGCCAAGCACAGGCCGCTTACCGCGGTGTGCTAAAACAGTCTAACTTCGGTGAACTGCTGGTCGGTGGCGCCATCCCCATGCACTACCAGCAGCTGTTTGCCTCGGTGCAATCCTTGAATAACCAGTTAGCTAATTTGCGTCTTAGCTCGGATTATTTCGATTACATCGTCATCGATGAGGTTCACCATATTGCCGCAGCCAGTTACCGTGGTTTGCTCGCAGCCTTTTCCCCAGAAATTCTCTTGGGACTGACAGCGACGCCGGAGCGCCATGATGGCAGTGATATTCTCGCAGACTTTGGTGGAGTGATCGCAGCTGAAATCCGCTTACCAGAAGCCATCAACCGTCGCCATCTCTGTCCGTTCCAATATTTTGGCATCGACGATGATACCGACTTGCGCCAAGTCGCTTGGAAAAATGGCCGTTATGACATTAGTGAGCTCACCAATATCTACACCCACAATCAGCAGCGGGTGCAGAAAATAGTCCAGAGCCTCTATGAGATCGTCACCGATATTACCAAGATCAAGGCGCTGGCATTTTGTGTGAGCCGTGAACATGCCGATTTTATGTGCAAGGAATTTTTATTGAAGGGCATCAAGGCTGACATCCTCACCAGCGATAACCGAGACGAGCGGCATAGCAAACAACAGGATTTGCGCACCGGGGTTACCAACATTCTCTGCGTAGTAGACATCTTCAACGAAGGTGTCGATATCCCGGAAGTCGATACCTTGCTGTTTTTACGACCGACGGAAAGCCTCACCATCTTCTTGCAGCAATTAGGGCGGGGCCTACGGCTGGCGAGTGATAAAGAGTGCTGCACCGTGTTGGATTTTGTTGGCAATGCTCGTGCGGAGTATGACTTTGCCCAGAAATTCCGGGCGCTGGTGGGTAAAACCAATAAAGCGATCAGCCACGAAATCAAACAGGGCTTCCCTCACGCCCCCTTGGGCTGCCGCATCGAGCTCTCAAAACAGACCCAAGAGTTAATTCTGAGCAATATCAAGAAGGCGACCCTCAATACCTCGCGACTCATGGGCCTGATCCGCCGTTTCTCACAGGACTGTGATTTACCGCTGACGCTGGCGAACTTTTTGAAGTTTTACCCTCATATCAGCCTTGAAGAGATCTACAAGCGCGGCAATTGGAGCACCTTGGTCAAACAGGCCCGCAACCATACCGTTTCTGAAATGAGCGATGAGAAGCTATCTACCCTCTACACCCGGGCCATCAAAACCCGGCTATTGGGATGCGATGCGATCCATTACTTGAAATTCTTACAAACCTTGGTGGAAAGCGCCTTTACCTTAACGGCCGAGCACGATGAACGCATGGCCTTGATGTGTCACTACGACTTCTGGCAACAGAGCGGCCCCAACGCAGGCTTTAGCTCCTTGGCGCACAGCCTGAAACAACTCAATCAACCAGAGTTAAGGGCCGAGCTGGCAGACCTGCTGCCCATACTGATCAATCGGGTGCAACACGAACAGCGAGCCATGCCAGACCTTCCCGGTAATCCGCTGCAACTGCATGCCCGATATGCCAGAGAGCAGGTGCTGGTTGGCTTTGGCGCGACCACCTTCGCGCAACAACCGACTGCTCGCGAAGGGGTGTATGTCATTGCAGATCAAAATATCGAGTTGCTCTTCGTAACCTTGAATAAAACGGAGAAACACTTCTCCCCCACCACCCGTTATCACGACTACGCCATTAACGAGTCACTGTTCCATTGGCAGAGCCAAAACAGCGCTTGCCCTGAGCGGGGCAAGGGTCTGAGTTACATCCAGCACAGAGAAAATGGTAAGCGATTGTTTTTGTTTGTCCGTGAACAAAGCAACGATGAGTTTGGTCGAACCCTTGGCTTCGTGAACTTTGGTGAGGTCGAGTATCTATCCCATAGCGGCAGCCAACCGATGAACATTAAATGGCGCCTGATGACCCCTATGCCACCGTTTATGTGGAAAGCGGCAGCAAAGCTGGCAATTGGTTAACTCGCTTTAGATAAAACACCTAGTCCTCTAAAACACCTCACCAAGCGGCGAGGTGTTAACATTCCATTCGCTCGATCCGGCCACCGCTGAGCTTGAAGAAGGCATCCTGTGGCAACTCTTGGCGCCAGGTGGTGACATAGTCGAGATCGGCATAGGCGCCGCGCAACATGGCACCAAACAGGCCGTGTGAGATGACGATGGCGTGCTCGGCGACTGTGCTATCCAGCAGCCAGCTCTGCGCCCGGCGCTGGATGCTCAGATAACCTTCGCAGCCGGGCGCCTGCAGATACCAGTCCGGTTGGCTGATATCGAGCTCGGGATGATCTTCCAGCAGATCCGGTACCCGGCAGCCCTCCCACTCCCCCATCCCCAGCTCCACCAGCCGCTCATCCCAGATGATCTGCTTATCCTCTATCCCCAGTTGCTGACACACCAGCAGCGCCGTCTGGCGGGCACGGCCCAGCGGGCTGGCATAGACGCGCCAGCGGGCAGGCTCGGCGATCTGCTCCCGCAGACGGGCCCCCATGGCGATGGCCTGCGCCTCGCCCCTGGCGGTCAGATCCGAGTTGCAGCGCCCCTGCAGCCGCTGCTCGGCGTTGTAGCGCGTCTGACCGTGGCGTAGCAGATAGAGGATTCGAGACATGATTTCTCCTGCGGGTTCATATAGATAAATGAAAGGGCAAGATGATAGCAGATGAGCGGGGCGGAGAAATGACAAGGAGAGATGGAGAAGACAAGAGAGGCCCTGGCCCCTCCCCCTTCAAGCGGCCGCCATCCCTCGCTAGCCTTTCTTGATCTCCCGCAGATAGCGGTAGATGGAGTGCACCGAGATGCCGAGCTGGCGAGCGGCTATCTGGGCGCTGTCTTTGAGCTCGAAGATCCCCAGCTCATGCAGCTGGTTGACCATGACCCTGGTCTTCTGGGACGGCGGCACCGCCTCGTTGCCCCGCACCTCGGCGCTGATGCTGTCGATGGTGCTGCTCAGGGCTTCATCGATGTTGCGGGCGAATACCTCGGGGGTCGCGCTCGGCTCGTGCTGGTGCATACATTCCGGCATCATGGTGCGCAGCACGGATTGCAGCGGGGCATCCATGTCGCTGTTGATGCAGAGCAACCCTATCGCCTGGTGCTCGCCGTTGCGAATGACGGTGGTGAGGGAGCGCAGCGTCTTGCCGGTGGCACACTTGGTCATGTAGGGGCTGGAGACGTCCTGCCCGCTCTTGAGCTTCATCATCGCCAGGTTGGTGATGGGGGCGCCGACGCTGCGGCCGGTGATATGGCCATTGGCAATCTTGATGATCGAGGGGTTGCGCGCATCCAGGCTGTGCAGCAGCACCTCGGTATGCTGGCCATACATGGCGGCGATGCCGTCCACTATGATCTCCATCGCCTTGAGGATCTCGAAATCGGTCGGGGTCAACTCGTGCAGTTTCATGGGGGCCTTAATGGTAACGCCGCGGCCCATGAATGGCTGCGGCTGGGTGCCTGCTCAGGCAGACATGATAGCCTCGGTGACGGCCATGTCCACTGTTGCCATCTAGTTGATCCCTATGACGGTTTTAGCATCTTGCCGAAGAAAACCCGAGCCTTGGGAGGACGTCGTCAAACGGCTCGCAAACAACTTCCCACCTCAGGGCAGCCGATGGGCGATGGCCTCGATCTCGACCCTGACGCCCATCGGCAGATCCTTGACCGCAAAACAGCTGCGCGCCGGACAATCCGCCAGGAAGTACGCCTGATAGACCCCGTTGAAGGCGGCAAAATCGGCGATGTCCGCCAGATAGCAGGTGGTCTTGAGCACGGTGTCCAGACTGCCACCGCCGGCCTCCAGCACGGATTTCAGATTCTCCAGCGATTGACGGGTCTGAGCCTCAACCCCCCCCTCCACGACGCCCCCCAGCCGCTTGCAGACAGGCAGCTGACCCGAGGTGAAGATGAGGTCGCCATAGGCGGTGCCGTGGCTATAAGGACCGATGGCATCGGGCGCGACGGTTGAGACGATAAGGGTTTTCATAGGACCTCCGAAGATCAGGTGCGGCGAGCATCAAGCTCATATTGTTCGTGCAACATTATTTGAGTTTTCGCCTTCTCACGCAACTTAATTTTCATTTAAACATCTTGTAAGCGCAGGGGATGGCAGCAAAAAACCAATGTAAGAAGTTGATTTATATTAAAAATACATTGATAAGATACGAGGTGAAAGTACTCAAATTTTTTTGCATGCAATTCACCCCGGCGTATCCCTCGAATGTCTCAGTCGCTCCCGGGCTGCCATTGCGGCGACGCCCGGCCCCAGCCGCGGCGCCCGCGACCAAGCGACCAGCCTCTACGCCAAACCGAGCCAACCACGGCTTGATCCCAGGGGGCGCAGGCAGCGGATAGCAGATAGCAGATAGCAGATAGCAGATAGCAGATAGCAGATAGCAGATAGCAGATAGCAGATAGCGGATAGGATGCAGGCAATACTGCGCGAGGCCGCAATAAAAACGGCGCCCGAAGGCGCCGTTTTTTATTCCCGCTGTGCGGGGAACAAGCCAGAGGCTTATTCGTCTTCCAGATAGGCGTAGCCTTGCAGACCCAGCTCCAGCTCGTCGAGCAGAGCCTTGCGGGTCGCGTCGTCCAGCGCCGGGTGAGAGACGATGCGCTGGTAGTTCTCGCGAATGACGGACGGGTCTATGTTGACGTAACGCAGCAGCTGGTCGACGGTGTCGCCGCGCACCACATTGCGAATGTCCATCTTGCCTTCGTCGTCGAGCCACACTTCCGCGCAGTGGGTATCACCGAACAGGTTGTGCAGATCCCCCAGGATCTCCTGGTAGGCGCCGACCAGGAAGAAGCCGACGTGGCACACTTCGTTCTCGGCGTACTCCGGCATCGGCAGGGTGCTTTCTACACCCAGGCCGTCGACGTAGTGCTCGACCTGACCATCGGAGTCACAGGTGATGTCCATCAGGATGCCACGGCGGGTGAGCGGACGCTCGAGGCCGGTGAGCGGCATCACGGGGAACACCTGACCTATGCCCCAGGCATCCGGCAGGGACTGGAACAGGGAGAAGTTCGCGAAGCACTTGTCTGCCAGCTTCTCGGAGAGCTCGTCGGCCAGGGCGCGGTGGTTGCGGTTGACCGGGTTGAGCAGCTCTTTGAGCGCCAGACAGGTGTTCTGGTGCAGCATCTCGGCCCAGGCACGTTGCTCCAGATTGAGCAGGCCCATGGTGTACTGGGTGTTCACATCGCCCAGATCCGCCACCGAGTCGTGGAAGATCTCCAGCAGGGAGGGATCTTCGCTGCGCAGGTCCAGCCAGCCCTTCCACATGTTCTGCAGAATGGTCGGTGCGTCTTCATCCGGCGCGCTGATGTCGCTCATCTCCACCCCTTCGGCACCAATCAGATTGGTGACCAGCACGGCGTGGTGAGCGGTCAGGGCACGGCCGGACTCGCTGATGATGGTCGGGTGCGGCAGGTCGAACTCACGGCAGACGTCGCCGATACCCCACACCACGTTGTTGGCGTACTCGGACAGGCTGTAGTTGGCGGAGCAGTGGCTCTGGGAGCGAGTGCCCTCATAGTCCACACCCAAACCACCGCCGACGTCGACCACGTCGATGGGCACCCCTAAGCGACGCAACTCGGAATAGAAGCGGCCGCACTCGCGGATGCCACCCTGGATGTCGCGGATGTTGGCGATCTGGGAGCCGAGGTGGAAGTGCAGCAGTTGCAGGCAATCGAGCTTGCCGAGGCTGCGCAGGCGCTCGACCAGCGCCAGGATCTGGGAGGCGGAGAGGCCAAATTTGGACATGGAGCCGCCGCTCGATTCCCACATGCCGGAGCCGGTGGAGGCGAGCTTGGCACGCACCCCGATGTTCGGCTTGATGTTCAGGCGAACTGACTCGTCCAGCACCATTTCCAGCTCGGAAGGCTTCTCCACCACGATGTAGACCTTGTGGCCCATCAGGTTGCCCAAGAGGGCGTGGCGGATGTATTCGCGGTCCTTGTAGCCGTTGCACACGATCACCGAGCCTTGCTCATGGTGATGGGACAACACGGCCAACAGCTCCGGTTTGGAGCCCGCTTCCAGCCCAAGCCTTGGCTTGTCGCTGTAGGACTGGCTGATGGTCTCGATGACGCGGCGCTGCTGGTTTACCTTGATCGGGTAAACGCACAGATAGTCCCCTTCATAGCCTGACTTCTCGATGGCCTGACCGAAGGCGTTGAACAGCGCATCGACCCGGCTCTTGAGGATGTCGGGGAAACGCAGCAACACGGGGGTGGTCAGCCCGGACTGGCGCAACTGTTCGATGGCATCGGAGATGACGATGTGGGCATCGGGGCGCGACTTGTCGGGCGCGACGGTCACATGACCGGCGTCATTGATATTGAAAAAACCCGCACCCCAGTAGGGAACGTTGTAGACCTTCAAGGAGTCCTTGCTGGACCAGTTAGTCATGGGCTATGCCTCGCAAATGAGCGGCCAGAAGGCCGCCTTCGTTACCCTCAATCACATCCAGACCATCGATCGCTTAAGAGTGGCAAGCCTGAGCTGCCTGCTGGCGTTCGGAAGGTAGTGACGCCACGGTCATGACCTTCCACATCGCCAGCCCCTCGATTGCAATCGCGGCAAGCCTGAGCTGCCTGGTGGATCTTGGGAAGTAACGAGTCTTGATGTGGGGCTGGTGGCTTTACATCAAGCTCAACGGTATGCGGTGCCACTCTAATGCGGCGCCGCGGTACTTTGATGACGAGCGGCATCAGCCACGCCGTTCGTTCATCATTCGGCAGCCATCGCGACGACAAGGGAGATTTCAAGGAAGATAAGGGAAGACGTCAGCACGCACGCGTGTTGATAGACGACGACCACCACAGCCAGCTCAACTCCAGTGACCACCCATGACAAGGGAAGATGATGAGCCATTGGCTCAGTCGGTCAGTTGGATGATGAGAGTCCGTTGCTCTCCCTGATACCGGAGCCTAACCGGTATTAAAGAAACCATACCCTAGCAGTGTCTGTCGTTTCTGCGTGCCTCGCCCTATAGGCGTATGATCCTGCCGGTGTCTGGCGGCTCTGCCTGCTCAGGGTTACCATCGGATCGGCGCGGAGTGTACACACTTACCGCCGCCACTGACAATAAAAAATCGTGTTAAAAAACGGGTTTTACCGGGTGGGTCAAATCTTGCTGTCAGCAAGGCTGGCTCTGGGATGGCGCGCACTGGCCCCCCCTCCCGATTAGCCCTGAAAATAACAGGTGAACCGGCCATGTTGCCCCATGCCTTGCCGGCACAGGGCTGAGGTCATATTCGACCAGCGCCAGTGTGATTAACCACGCTTTAATCTGGAGTTTTTATGCACAAATACCCCTTGAGCGGTCGGAACAGGCCCCCCATCCCTCCTCTCACGAATTCATCAAAAACTGCGCTGACGCAATGAGAGGTGCGACAGTATTGTCCACAATGGCCCCTCATCATTTCCGGTTCGAGGCTTGCCCATGGATACCCTGCTTGAGCGTTTTCTGCGTTACCTGACTTTTCATACCCGCTCCGATGCGACCAATCCCGCCTGCCCCAGCAGCGAGGGCCAGCGCGTCTTCGCCCGCGCCCTGCAGGAGGAGCTGACACAGCTGGGCTTGAGTCAGATCACGCTGGATGACAATGGCTACCTCACCGCCTGTCTGCCTGGCAACCAGCCGGATGCGCCCGCCATCGGCTTGATTGCCCATATGGACACCGCCGACTACGAGGCGGAGCAGGTGGTGCCCCAAATCATCGAGCGCTATCAGGGGGGAGACATCTGTCTCGGCAAGGGGGACGAGGTGCTGGCCATCCGCCAGTATCGCTGTCTGAAGAACTATCTCGGCCAGGATCTCATCACCACCGACGGCACCACCTTGCTCGGCGCCGATGACAAGGCGGGCATCGCCGAGATCCTGACCGCCGTCGAGCAGTTGCTGGCCCATCCCGAGATCCCCCGTGGCGACGTCTGGCTCGGCTTCACCCCGGACGAGGAGATTGGCCGCGGCGCCGATCTGTTCCCGCTGGACCGCTTCCCCGCCAAGTGGGCCTATACGGTCGATGGCGGTGAGCTCGGCGAGCTCGAATACGAGAACTTCAACGCCGCCAGCGCCACCGTGCGGTTTGTTGGCAACAACGTGCACCCCGGCACCGCCAAGGGAGGCATGATCAACAGCCAGACCCTGGCCGCCCGCTTCCATGCCGCCATGCCCCCCGAGCAGACCCCGGAGTGCACCGAGGGTTACGAGGGCTTCTTCCACCTGGCCCAGATGAGCGGCACCGTGGAGCAGAGCGAGCTGCACTACCTCATCCGCGACTTCGATGACGACGCCTTCGCCGCCCGCAAGGCCCAGCTCAAGGAGCGGGTCGCCTCCCTGCAGCTGGACGCCCCCAAGGCGCGCATCGAGCTGACCCTGACCGACAGCTATCGCAACATGCGCAGCCAGATCGAGCCGCACATGCACATAGTCGAGCTGGCCAAGGCCGCCATGGTCGCGGCAGACGTGGTCCCCAAGATCAAGCCCATTCGCGGCGGCACCGACGGCGCCCGCCTCTCCTTTATGGGGCTGCCCTGTCCAAATATTTTCACCGGTGGCCACAACTTCCACGGCAAACACGAGTTCATCCCGCTGCAATCCATGGAAAAAGCGGTCGCCACCCTGGTGGAGCTGGTGCGGCTGACGGCCGCCTACCGGGCGTAACGGCGCAGCCCTGAGCTGTGCGAGCCGGGGGGCGTGCCGTTCATGGACTTTGGCACCGCCCCCGCGTTCAACCACGGTATCGACGGCCCGGCGTGGGTGGAGGTGGGCCGCATCAGGCCCCACAAGCGGGCGCGCTACCTCAATCAGCAGAGGGTCATGCCATCATCGTCCAGGGTGACAGTCAGACTGACTACCAATAAGCAAAAGGGAGGCATGGCCTCCCTTTTATCCGTTCTACTACCATAGATCACTCTGTGGCAGACTTGCGATCCGCGTGGCCCAGATCCCGCTCCGGGGCGATGATGTCGCGCACCCGTTGCTTGATCTCTTTCGCCTCGGGGAAGCCCTCGTCGGCCACCCGATCCCACACCTGCACGCCGTTCACCAGGATCTTGAACTCCCCCTTGCTGGCGGGCACCAGCGCCACCTCGCCGAGATCGCTGTCGAAGGTGGAGAGCAGCTCCTGAGCCAGCCAGGCGGCGCGCAGCATCCAGCGGCAGAGGGTGCAGTAGCGGATCTCGATGCGGGGCTTGCCGACGGCGGTGAACAGTTCTGTCATGGGAGGACTCCGTAAAGAGGGTCAGCGGACGATGGGAGCCCGCGACACCGGATGCAAAGAGGACGGGGCTCGCCCCTTCATTGGATAACCCCGTGAAAGTCGGCGAGCCAATGGCGCGCTATGGTCTGCATGGTGGTCTGGGGCAGCTCGAACAAGCCGGGCGCCGGGGCCTGACGAGACAGCTGATGCACCCCCTCGATGATCTCCGCCAGCACCAGATAGACATATTCGCCGATGACGGCACCGTGAACGAAGTTGACCGCCTCCCCCCGGTTGAGCAGGAAGATGGTGCTGCCATCCGGGCGGGTGAGCGCCAGCACATGGGGGCACACCTCCTCGCTCGGCCAGGAGAGCTGGGAGAGGCAAAACGCGAATTCGTCGTCGGCGGAGGTGACCGAGGCCAGCATGGCGCCGGGGCGCAGCGCCTGCAGATCCGCGAGATCCAGCGAGCCGTTGCCGGTGGAGCAGATCACCAGCTCGGCCCGGCCGAGCGCCTCCTCCTTGCCCACCAGCTTGAAGCCATGGGACAGCGCCTCCACCTGGCGCAAGGCATCCGTCTCCACCAGCTCCAGGTGCAAGTTGCGGCAACGCAGCTCGCGGGCGATGCTGCGCCCCACCTTGCCATAGCCAAACAGGGCGGCCTGGCAGACGTTGAAGGTGCGATTGAGGGTGCGCGCCAGGGATTCGGCGGAGTAGACCACGCTGAGGCCAATCTGGATATCCTCGGCCTGCTTGAGCGGGCTGCGCGCCACCGAGACGACGGGGGCGGCCAGCACCTCCTGCTCGTAGCGCTGATGGCCGTTTTCGGTCATCTCCACCACCCCGATGAAACGCGCACCGAAGTGCTCGGCGAGGATGGCCTGGGTCCTGGCAAAATAGCCGCCGATGTCCAGGATGATGAGTCGCTCGTGGGTCTCGATCAGGGGTGCTATCTGGGCGATCACCTGCTCAGGATCGTTGCTCCAGTGACGATCGAGGGGCAACACCGGGTAGTGCTGCTGGACCCAGCTCAGGGTGGGTCCGTGCACCGACTTGGGTTTGGGCAAGATGGCGCCCACCCGTCCGACTTGAGCGAGCGCCTGGATAAAATGGGGCCTGTCGGGGAGCAGATGGGTGACCAGCAGGATACAGAGGTCCTCGAGGCGCGCCTGCTCGATAAAATGGCGAAAAAACAGATGCTCAGATCCTTGACTGCGCAACTGTGCGCCTCCTTATTGTGCCGCAAGTATGCAGGCAGACAGAACCCGGCATGGCCGGGTTCTGTCTGCGTCCAGATAAGACGTAATGAAATCATTTTTATCTGAAACCACAATGGCGCTCAATCTTTATCTGCGCAGACTATGACTGAGCATGCAAATATAAACGTAATCGCCTGTTTATCATGCAAAAATCAGTACAGTGAAGCCTCCGGCCAGACCCACCACAGACTCAATCCGGCGCCGATGCCCGCCACCAGGACAAGCAGGGCCCAGCGCTGGATCCAGGGCCTGTTGCGCAAGGCCCATTCCAGCAGCGGCAGCAGCCAGACCGGCAGCAGCACGATGAGCGGCACCTCCACGTATTGCCAGGCCAGCATCTGCACAAAGGCGAGCGCCAACGCCAGCGCTGCCGGCGCCACCTTCACCCGGGCGAAGGCACCGAGCAGGGCACGGAAACCGGCGAAGGCCGCGAGGGCCCCCCCCAGCTGGGCAATGAGCAGGCTGCCGTCGATGCCGATGACCAGCGCCAGCCAGATGAAGCCGAGCGCAAAGCCGAGCCCCTCCTGGCTGTCGGTGCGCAGCTGCGCCCACCCGAACCAGGCGATGGCGGGCAGCAGCGCCAGCCAGATCCGCGGCTCGGTGCCAAGCACCGAGGCCAGCCCCTGCCACCACACCAGGGCGCCAAGCACGGCGAACAGCGCGACGGCGGCCCGCTTGTCTTCTACCTGAGCCGCGATGGCGGGCACCAGCAGGCACAGCGGCAGCCACTGCCAGGCCTTGACCGGCAGGCCATAGGCGCCGCCGAGCAGGCAGCCCACCAGCCAGAGCGCCAGCGCCCCCCACAGATACCCCAGCCTCGGCCAGCGCCATGACAGCAAAGCGGCCCCCAAAGGGGCCGCCAAGGTTTGCAACAGGAGTGCTACGCCCATTACTTGCGCACGCCTTCGACGAACAGGTTGATGCTCATCTCGTCAGGAATGCCCGGCAGCATGTAGTTCACACCGAACTCGCTGCGCTTGATGGTGGTGGTGGCGTTGAAGCCGCTGCGGTAACCGCCCCAGGGATCCTTGCCTTCGCCGATGTGGACCAGCTCGAATGCCACCGGCTTGGTGACGCCGTGCAGGGTCAGGGTGCCCTTGAGCACGCCCTTGTCCTTGGTGCCTTCATAGCCGGTGCTGACGAAGGTCATCTTGGGGTACTGCTTGACGTCCAGGAAGTCCGGGCTGCGCAGGTGCTTGTCGCGGGGCTCGTGGTTGGAGTCCACGCTGGCGGCATCGATCTCGAAGCTCGCCTTGGCCGCGGCCGGGTTGGCCTCGTCCATGCTGAAGGTGCCACTGAAGGTATTGAAACGGCCGACCAGCTCGGAGAAGCCGAGGTGGCCCACCTTGAACTGGACTGTGGTGTGGGCGGTATCCACATCGTAATCGGCCGCCATCAGGGGAGCCGCCATAAACAGGCAGGAAGCCAGCAGGGCCTTGGTCATTTTCATTCCGTTCGTTCCTTCATTGGGGGGGTCATATCGATACCTGACATGCTAACCTCCGAGCAGGAATGGATAATCATCGATTTATTAAAATAATTATCAACCGAGAGTGGAATATGGATCAGATAGCCGCCATGCGCACCTTCATCAAGGTGGTGGAGTGTCAAAGCTTTACCAAGGCCGCCCATCAGCTCGGCATCTCGGTCGCC
Source organism: Aeromonas aquatica (assembly GCF_000764655.1). Lineage (GTDB taxonomy): Bacteria > Pseudomonadota > Gammaproteobacteria > Enterobacterales > Aeromonadaceae > Aeromonas > Aeromonas aquatica. The sequence goes on along the minus strand of NZ_JRGL01000012.1, from coordinate 164,255 downwards.
ATGACCTCCAAGCTGATGCAACAGCTCGAGGAGTCCCTGTCGACCCGGCTGCTGTCGCGCACCACCCGCCAGGTCAACCCGACCGAGGCGGGCCAGTTCTACTACCAGCGCTCCCAGGCGCTGCTGGCCGAGCTGGAAGAGACCCACAGCCAGCTCACCCGCAACAACCAGCAGCCCCAGGGCACCCTCAAGCTGTCGGTGCCCATGGACTTTGGCTACCTGCACCTCTCCCCCGCCCTGCCGCTGTTTCGCGAGCGCTTCCCCGAGCTCAAGCTGGAGATCGAGTACAGCGACCGGCGGGTGGCGCTGGTGGAGGAAGGCTTCGATCTGGCGCTGCGGATCGGCAACCTGCCGGACTCCTCCCTGGTGGCCAAGCCGCTGGCCATGATGAAGCTGGTGGTGTGCGCCAGCCCGACCTATCTGGCCCGCCGGGGCAGCCCCAAGACCCCCGAGGATCTCAAGCAGCACGACTGCCTCATCTACACCCTGACCCAGCCGGACTGGGTGTTCAAGCGGGATGGGGAGCAACTGAGCGTGCGCCCGCAGGGGCCGCTTCGCGCCAACAATGGCGTGGCCCTGACCCGGGCAGCCTGCGACCACCAGGGCATCATATTGCAGCCCACCTTCATCGTCGGGGACGCGCTGCGCGCCGGGGCCCTGGTCCCGCTGTTACCGGAATGGGACAAGGGGCAGGTGGGGCTCTATGCGCTCTACCCGCACCGCCGCTTCGTCTCGGCCAAGGTGCGCTGCTTCATCGAGTTCGTGCAAGAGCGCTACCTCGCCCCTCATTACTGGGATCGGGAGGTGTAACCGGTGGTGATAACGCGATGATGTAAGCGGCCTCGCCTCCCATGGCGGGAGGCGAGGCTGATGTTCAGGAGTGGGTCTGGGGGGGCGCTTTATGATCGGCTGGCCGTGGCAGCTCGGCCACCAGCAGCAGTTCGGTCATCGTCAGCTGCCAGCGTGGCAGCCGGCGCCGCAGGGTGGCGAGCTGCTCCTCACTCAGCGCATAGGGCAGCGTGATGTGCAGGCAGTGGCAGTCCAGCATCCCCGCCAGTTGCAACGTCAGGACGAGGTTGGCCTCCTCGGTCTTGTGCTTGTTGATGCGCTTGCCGAGTTCCTGGCGAAAATGGGTCTCGGGATCCTGGGTCATCGCCTGCCAGCCATAGCCAAACAGCGGGATCAGGGTGCTGACGATGCCAAGGGCGGTCAGCGGCCGCTTGGGGGGATGATAGAGGGCGTTGAGATCCAGCAGGACAGGGTGTTGATGGGGCTCACGACTACCGGATAAAATAGCATTACTCATTGGATAACCTTGTTGATTCCTCTAGACTTCGCCGCAGTTTTAACCAGACATGCCAACGAGGTGCTGATGCTAAGCGATATCGAGATCTCCCGCCAGTCCCCCCGCCTGCACATCGACGAACTGGCCCGGCGCCTTCGCATCCCGGCCGCCCTGCTCAGCCCCCGGGGCCATCACAAGGGCAAACTCAGCCTGGCGCTGCTCAAGGAGCCGCCGCACAAGAGCGGCAAGCTGGTGCTGGTGAGTGCCATCACCCCCACCCCACTCGGCGAGGGCAAGACGGTCACGACCCTGGGGCTCTCCATGGGGCTCAACCACATAGGCCAGTCCAGCATCGCCACCATACGCCAGCCGAGCCTGGGGCCCGTGTTCGGGGTCAAGGGAGGCGCCGCCGGGGGCGGTCACGCCCAGGTGGTCCCGATGGAGGAGATGAACCTGCACCTGACTGGGGATTTTCACGCCCTCAGTGCCGCCCACAACCTGGCCGCCGCGGCGCTGGACGCCCGCCTGTTCCACGAGCATAAACTCGGCGATCAGTTCAGCGCCAGGACCGGCCTGCCGCGCCTCGACATAGACCCGGCCAACATCCTCTGGCCACGCACCCTCGACATGAATGACCGCGCCCTGCGCCACCTGACCCTGGGTCAGGGCGGCCCGAGCGACGGGGTCGAGCGCCAAGATCGCTTCGTCATCACCGCCGCCTCCGAGCTGATGGCCATACTGGCGCTGGCCAGCGATCTAAGAGATCTGCGCGAGCGCATCGGCCGCATCCAGCTCTCGCTGGATCTGCACGGCAACCCCATCACCGCCGAACAGCTCGAGGTGGCAGGCGCCATGACGGTGCTGCTCAAAGACGCGCTGCAGCCGACCCTGATGCAGACCACGGAGCAGACCCCGGTGCTGGTGCACGCCGGCCCCTTCGCCAACATCGCCCACGGCAACTCCTCGGTCATCGCCGATCGCATGGCGCTCGGCCTCACCGACTATGTGGTGACCGAGGCGGGCTTTGGCTCCGACATGGGGCTGGAGAAGTTCTTCAACATCAAGCACCGCCAGTCCGGCATCAGCCCGTCCTGCGTGGTGCTGGTGGCCACGGTGCGCAGCCTCAAGGCCAACAGCGGCCTGCTCGACATTCGCCCCGGCCAGCCGCTGCCCCCGAGCCTCGGGGAAGAAGATCTGCCGACCCTGCGCCAGGGCTGCGCCAACCTCGCCTGGCACATCAAGAACGCCCGCCGCTACGGTGTGCCGGTGGTGGTGGCCATCAACCGCTTCCCCAGCGACAGCCAGGCCGAGCTGGCGCTGCTGGCGGACGAGGCGCACCGCGCCGGTGCCTGCGGCGTCGCCCTCTCGGAAGCCTTCACCCGAGGGGGCGCCGGGGCCAGCGAGCTGGCCCGCGCCGTGGTCGCCGCCTGTGAGCAGCCGAGCGACATCCAGCTGCTCTACCCCGACGAGATGAGCCTCAGCGCCAAGCTCGCCACCCTGGTGGAGTGCGGCTATGGCGGGCGCGGCGTCCTGCTCTCCGACAAGGCCAAGCGCCAGCTCGCAGAGCTCTCGAAGGCGGGTTGGGATCACCTGCCCATCTGCGTGGCCAAGACCCCGCTGTCGCTGAGCCACGATCCCGCCCTCAAGGGTGTGCCCACCGGCTTCGAGGTGCCCATCGAGGAGGTGAGGCTGTGCGCCGGCGCCGGCTTCGTCTACGCCCTGGCGGGCCCCATCATGACCATGCCGGGCCTCGGCAGCCTGCCCGCCTATCGTCATATCGATATCGATGACGACGGCGAGATAGTCGGATTGAGCTGAGTTTCAGCAGCCTGCCCCAATTACTCGCCATATCGATATCGATGACGACGGCGAGATAGTCGGGTTGAGCTGACAAAACCACAGCAGCCAGCCCTACTCCATATCCGCCACATCGATATTGATGACGACGGCGAGATAGTCGGATTGAGCTGAGTTTCAGCAGCCTGCCCCAATTACTCGCCATATCGATATCGATGACGACGGCGAGATAGTGGGGTTGAGCTGACAAAACCACAGCAGCCAGCCCTACTCCATATCCGCCACATCGATATTGATGACGACGGCGAGATAGTGGGATTGAGCTGAGTTTCAGCAGCCTGCCCCAATTACCCGCCACATCGATATCGATGACGACGGCGAGATAGTGGGATTGAGCTGACAAAACCACAGCAGCCTGCCCTACTCCATATCCGCCACATCGATATCGATGACGACGGCGAGATAGTGGGATTGAGCTGAGCCAGCAAGTCCGTCAGAAACGACAAGGCCCCGCCAATGGACGGGGCCTTCTGCTATCTGCGAGGCAACAACGCGACTTCGAACCTGTCTACGAGCTGTCGCGAGAGGTCGTCAGCTAGGTGAAGAGCAGCGCATGAGCCTTGATCACGGCCTCGCAGTAAGATCGTGCACAGGTTCTTAGAGCGTAAAGCGCTGGGTCATATGGTGCAACGAGGTCGCCAGCTTGCTCAGCTCGATGCAGGCCTGGGCGGTCTGCTGGGCACCCTGCGCATTCTCGTCCGCGGCATTGTGGATGTTGACGATGCTGCGGTTAAGCTCCTCGGTCACCGCGTTCTGCTCCTCGGTGGCGGTGGCGATCAGGGTGTTCATGTCGCTGATCAGGGTGACGGCGCCGTTGATGCTGTCGATGCTGTTGCCCGCCTCCCGCGCCAACCCGACGCTGTTTTGCATCTGCTGGCGGCTCAGTTGCATGGCGCTGCCCGCCTCGGCGGTGCGCTCCTGCAGCACCTCGATCATCTTGCTGATCTCGGCGGTGGAGTTCTGGGTCCGCTGGGCCAGGGAGCGCACCTCGTCGGCGACGACCGCGAAGCCACGGCCCTGCTCACCGGCGCGCGCCGCCTCGATGGCCGCATTGAGCGCCAGCAGGTTGGTCTGCTCGGCGATGCCGCGAATAACGTCAAGCACCATGCTGATGTTGGTGCTGTCCTGCTCCAGCTGCTGCACCACGCCGCCCGCCTGCTCGATCTGCTGGGACACCTGCTCGATGCTGGTGATGGCGCGCCCCACCACCTTGTGCCCCTCGCCCGAGGTCTGGGAGGCCGCCTTGGCCGCGCTCATGGCATCCGTGGTGTTGCGGGCCACTTCATTGACGGTGGACTGCATCTCGTTCATGGCGGTGGCCACCTGGGACACCTCGCTCTGCTGGCTGGCCATGCCCTTGGCGGATTGCTCGGAGATGGCGCTCACCTCCTCCACCGCGCTGCTGAGCTGGCTCACCGAGCCCGAAATCTCGCTCACCAGATCCGCCAGGGATCCCTGCATGCGATCGATGGCGGTGCCAAGCTGGCCCAGTTCGTCGCGTTTGAAGCGATTGCCCCGGATCCACTCCTGCAGCTCGCCCTTGCCGAGATCACCGCTCGCGATGCGCTGGGTCTGGCGGGCCAGCATCACCAGCGGATCCCGGATCTGGCGGGTCAGCACGGTGGAGAGCACGGCCACCAGCCCCAGTCCCAGCAGCAGGGCGATGATGATGCTGAGCTTGGCGCTGTCAAAGGCGGCCACTACGGCGGCACGGGAGTTGATGGAATAGCCGTGGTTGATCTGAATGAGATCCGCCACTGACTTGGCCAGACTGGTGTAGAGGGTAATCCCCTCCGTCATGAACAGGCGCTGGGCCTCGGCCATCTGGCCGCCGTCCTGCATCTGCCTGATGCGCTGATGCAGGGCGACGTACTTGCTCCAGTCCGCCTTGACGGTATCGAAGGTGCGGCGCTCCTCCAGGTCCTCCGCCCAGATGGTGGCGTCGTGGGCCGCTATCTGGCGCTCTGCCTCGCGCAGGCTCTGCTCGCTGGCATCGCGGTAATGGGCTTTCTGCTGGGGATCGTCCGCCACCAGGAACACATCCAGCTCGTACCGGCGCAGGGCATTGATGGTCTCACCCAGGGTGCTGGTGCGGACGACGGCAGGCAGAATGCTGTCGGTGAAGCCGGTGGCGGCCCGGTTCATGTTGCCAAACTGCAGCAGCGAGAAGCCGCCGATAAAGGCCATCATCAGGCCGAGCACCGCAAAGCCTGCGGTGAGTTTCTTACCTATGGTCATGGTGTTCATGGCATGTCCTGCAATGGGTGAGCGAGTGGTATTCGTCTGTGCTATGCCTTCCCGGCACGGATCAGGATACCTGCCATCCATAGCAGTACATTGAGCTGCCTACATCCTGATGACAGGGATGGGGCGAGTTCCAGGGGTAGCCGTGGCCTGTGCCCTGAATCGGCCTTGCCCTGTCAGGGCACAGGCCAGGACGGCGATCGACCGGCATGGTGAGCTGTATCGGCCCGACCGGGCACGGCTTTAGCACTTTTCTGACGAAAGTGTCGGGCAGAGCAAAAGGGGAGAGAAGACGACAGGGGCATGTCGATGCGACATGCCCCTGTCTGCTAGCCTTTCAGGCCGCCGAGGAACTCGGCGCGGGTGTCCGGCTGGGTCTTGAAGACGCCACCGAGGGAGGTGGTGGTGGTATAGGAGGTGGAGTCCATCACGCCGCGGGCCTTCACGCAGAAGTGGGTCGCACGGATGCTGATGGCCACGTCCCTGGTGCCGAGCAGGGTCTGCAGCGCCAGCAGGATCTGCTGGGTGAGCCGCTCCTGCACCTGGGGCCGACGGGCGAAGAACTGCACTATGCGGTTGATTTTCGACAGCCCTATCACCTTGCCGCGGGGGATGTAGGCCACGTGGGCCAGCCCGTCTATGGTGACGAAGTGGTGTTCGCAAGTGCTGGTGAGGCTGATGTCCCGCACCATGATCATCTCGTCCACCTTCATCTTGTTCTCGATCACCGTCACCTTGGGGAAGGTGCTGTAGTCGAGGCCGGAGAAGATCTCGTTCACGTACATCTTGGCGATGCGGTGGGGCGTCTCGGTCAGACTGTCGTCACGCAAGTCCAGCCCCAGCGTCTCCATGATGGCGCGCATGTGGCCTTCGATCTTCTCTCTCTTCTGCTGGCCGTTCAGGTCATTGGCTACCAGCGGAGTCTCCAGGCCCTGGGCCTCGAGGGCGGCCCTGACCAACAGGGCTTCCTGGCTTAAGCTCGTCATCTTGTTTCTCTCCCACGCTCAGGGACTGTGATGGCCACCGTACCGGTGACGGCACTCTGCGGTGCGCACCCGTTCAGGACGGTAATAGTACAGGGCGATTATTGTCATAATTCGGACTAACTCAAGCCCGACACCTGACTTTATGTCAAACCGTCCCGTTTTACCCTCGATCCACCCTGCCCATACGGGGGGAGTTGGGCGAGATAATGTCCCCTTTATTCCCCTCAAGCCCGCTCGCCACGCATTCCTGTGCGGTGAACCTGCCCATGGAGCGGTTTTTTTGGGATAATCCGCCCTCTACCACACCAAAGAGGTCATGATGATGGGATTCGATACGGTTGCACTGCTGCCCCTGGGCGATGCCCTGCAAGGGATGCTGGACCAACTCGCCTGCTGCTGCGATACCGAGCAGTTGCCGCTGCCCCAGGCACTGGATCGGATCCTGGCCCAGGACATCACCTCCCCCCTGTCGGTGCCCCCCTTCGACAATGCCGCCATGGACGGTTACGCCGTGCGCCTGGCCGATCTCGCCGCTGGCGCGCCGCTCAAGGTGGCGGGCAAGGCCTTCGCCGGTCAGCCCTATCAGGGAGAGTGGCCCGCCGGTCATTGCATCCGCATCATGACGGGAGCCCCTGTTCCCACCGGTACCGAGGCGGTCATCATGCAGGAAGAGGCGCAGCTCGAAGGGGAGCTGGTGCGCTTCATCAGCCAGCCGAGACCCGGCCAGAACATCCGCCGTCGTGGCGAAGACATGGCCGAGGGCTCGCAAGTGCTGGCCTCCGGGCTACGCCTCAGCCCCCGCGAGCTGCCACTGCTGGCCTCCTTGGGTATCGCCAGCGTGACGGTGCGCCGCCCGCTCAAGGTAGCCATCTTCAGCACCGGTGATGAACTTAAACCGGTGGGCACCCCGCTTGCCCACGGCGACATCTACGACTCCAATCGCTACGGGGTCAAAGCCATGCTGGCCCGCCTGGGCATAGATTGTCTGGACCTTGGCATCATCCCGGACGATCCCGCGCAGCTTAGGGCCGCCTTCATCAAGGCAGACCACGAGGCCGATGCCCTGATCACCACCGGCGGCGTCTCGGTCGGCGAGGCGGACTTCACCAAGCAGCTGCTCGAAGAGCAGGGCGAAATCGGCTTCTGGAAGCTCGCCATCAAGCCGGGCAAGCCGTTCGCCTTCGGCCGCCTGCCCCATGCCTGGTTCTTCGGCCTGCCGGGCAACCCGGTCTCCGCCATGGTCACCTTCGATCAGCTGGTGCAACCGGCGCTGGCCAAGCTCGCCGGGCAAACCTTCGCCCGCCCGCTGCAGTTGCAGGCCAGGGCCAGCGAACCCCTCAAGAAGGCGCCGGGTCGGCTCGACTTCCAGCGCGGCATCCTGAGCCAGGGACCGAATGGCCTGGAGGTGCGCAGCACAGGATCCCAGGACTCCGGCGTGTTCAGCTCATTGTCGCGGGCGAACTGCTACATAGTGCTGGAACAGGCGCGCGGCAGGGTCTCCGCTGGCGAGACGGTGAACGTCGAGCCCTTCGCGGGACTGCTGTTGTGAGCGAGATCCTCTCGGACGCCGAGCTGCTTCGCTACAACCGCCAGATAGTGCTCAAATCCTTCGACTTCGAGGGGCAGGAGGCGCTCAAGCAGGCCGCCGTGCTGGTGATAGGCGCCGGGGGACTGGGCTGCGCCGCCGCCCAGTATCTCGCGGTGGCCGGGGTTGGCCAGCTGACCCTGGTGGATTTCGACAAGGTGGAGCTCTCCAACCTGCAGCGCCAGGTGCTGCACAACGACGCGCGCATCGGCCAAACCAAGGTGGACTCCGCCGCCGAGTCGCTGCGCGCCCTCAACCCCTGGCTCGAGGTGAAGACCCATGCCGCCGTCGCCGACGAGGCGCTGCTCGATGCCCTGCTGCCCGCTCATCAGCTGGTGCTCGATTGCACCGACAACGTCGCCATCCGCAACCTGCTCAACCAGAAGGCCAGACAACATAAGGTGCCCCTGGTCTCCGGCGCCGCCATCCGGCTGGAGGGGCAGCTGTGCAGCTTCACCTGGCAGGCGGATGAACCCTGCTACGCCTGCCTGAGTTCGCTGTTTGGGGAGCAATCCTTGACCTGCGTCGAGGCCGGGGTGCTGGCCCCCATGGTGGGCCTGGTCGGCAGCCTGCAGGCGCTGGAAGCCATCAAGCTGCTGGCCGGCATGGGCAAGAATTACAGCGGCCGGCTGCTGATGATCGACGGCTTCCAAGGCGGTTTTCGCGAGCTGAAGCTGCCCAAGCGCCCCGACTGCCCGGTCTGCTCGCAACCCGCCTAGCCCTATGATGGCGATGGCCAATCGCCCCAGAGCCTGAATCCCACCAATCAAAAAGCCGAACCCGCGGATTCGGCTTTTTTATCTGAGCAACGCAGTGATTCGATACGCAAAAGCTGACTCAGTGGGTGCGCAAGATCCGCTCGAGCAGATGATTGAATCCGGCGGGATCTTCTGCTGGCCAGGCGTGGTGACCTGGCGGGGTATGGATGCTGGCGTTCGGCAGGGCAGCGAATTGTTCCACCCGCTTGGCGAGCGGCAGATAGTCCTGGATGGTGGAGATGATGGCGACCGGCTGCACTATCTGGCCGAGCCGGGCGCGGGCCGACCAGCCGGGCAAGCCATCGAGCAGGGCCCTGTAGGTCTTCTTCTTGTTGCTGCGCACGAAGCGCTGCCGGAAGGTGCTGCGCACCTGGGCGAGCTCGGGACCGGGGAAGAGTTCGCGCGCCAGCCACCAGGCGAGCGGACGCATACCGAACCAACGCAGCCACTTGAGGCGCATGGCGTGGCGTTCCTGATCCTTGGGGGTCTCCAGCAGACATTCGCTGAAGCCGTTGACCAGCACCAGTCCACGCACCTTGTGCGGCAGTTGCAGGGCCAGCTCCAGCGCCACCATGGCCCCCAGCGACAAGCCCACCACCCAGGCGGGTTCCGGCTGCTCGTCGAGCCAGCGAGTCACGTCACCGGCCAGGGTGGGCACGTCGAAGGGCCCCTCCTGCATGCTCTGGCCATGGCCGCGCAAGTCCAGCGCCACCACCCGGTAGTGTTCACTGAAGCGTTCTATCTGCGCCTGCCAATCGAGGCTCGAGGAGCCGAGCCCGTGCAGCAACAGCAGCAGGGGGCCTTCTCCCGCACTGCGCAGGGCCAGCCCCTGGGATTTCATTACCTGGTTGCGACGCACTCACGCTCTCCCTTTCGGCTCAATGCCTGCCCTGATGATCTGACTGTCGTTGCCTTGATGGGCATGCCCTCTGCGGCCCGACGCCCTTGCAAAACAGGGGCATAACGCCGCCGACCCGGTCCCTAGCGCCTAGCCCTCGCCTACCAGGCTCACCGCCTTGATATAGGCGTAAAGCCGCTGCCCCGGCACCAGCGCGAGCCGCGCGGCGGAGCGGCTGGTGATCCGGGCCAGCAGTATCTGCTGCCCCAGCGCCAACTGCAACAGGGTTTGCCCGGGCCTCAGCTCGCGCACCTCGAGCAAACGGGTCTCGAGGCAGTTGGAGAGGCTGGAGTGCGCTATGGGGGCGGTCGCGATCACCACGTCCCGCCCCGCCACCTTGATCTGCAGGGGGGCGGTCTCATCGGGGGCATGCTCCATGGTGACCATCAGCAGCTGATCCCCGAGCCGCAGGCTCGCCATCTGCTCGGCCGAGTCATAGTGGGCCAGAGTCGCCTCCAGCATGACGCCGGCGTCGTCACGGCTGGCGAGCGACAGATCGGTGCGGGCGAAGATCTCGCTCGGCCGCCCTTGCGCCTCCACCCGGCCTTCCGCCAGCAGCACCAGCTGATCGCACAAGAGGCTCACCTCCTCCATGGCGTGACTGACGAAGATCATCGGCATGCCGCTCTCACGCTGCAGCCCCTTGAGCACATGGGCCTGATGGATGCGGCTGCGCCTGTCCAACGCCGAGAAGGGCTCATCGAGCAGCAGCAAGTCTGGCTCCGCCAGGAGCGCCCGCCCCAGTGCCACCCGCTGGCGCTGGCCCCCGGAGAGGCCATGGGCAGGCTGACCGAGCAACTCGACGAACCCGAGCCGCGCGGCCAGTGACTCGGGTTGCCAACGCCCCCTGCCCTTGCGGGCGGCCAGTTGCAGGTTGTCCAGCACCGTCAGATGGGGAAACAACCGTGAGTCCTGAAACACCAGCCCGATGCGACGCTGCTCAGGCAACAGGCCGGCCAGCTCCCGCTCCTGCCAGCGCAGGCCGTCGGTCGGCAGGCGATCGAGCCCCGCCAGGATCCGCAGCAGGGTGCTCTTGCCGCAGCCCGAGGGGCCAAACAGCCCGAGTATGCCGGCAAGGGGCAGCGCCAGATCGCAATCGAGCTCGAATCCACCGAACTGGCGGCGAGCCTTGAGGTGCAGATTCATCCGAACAGCCTCCGTTGCCGACGTTGCAGCACCCCGTAGACCAGCACCAGCATGACGAGGGAGAAGCCCATCAGGCCGCCGGCAAGATAGTGGGCATGTTGATAATCCATGCTCTCAACGTGATCGAACAGGGCGATGGAGAGCACCTGGGTTTCCCCCGGGATGTTGCCCCCTATCATCAACACCACCCCGAATTCCCCCAGGGTGTGAGCGAACCCCAGCGCCGCCGCCATCACGAAGCTCGGCAGCGTCATCGGCAATATGATGTGAAAGAAGCGCTCGAGGGGCCCCAGCCCCAGGGTGGCGGCCGCCTCCAGCTCTTTGTTGCCCATGTTGACGAAGGCGGAGGTGAGCGGCTGTACCACGAAGGGCAGCGAATAGAGGATGGAGGCAAACAGCAGGCCGAGGAAACTGAAGGCAAGGGGGGCGCCGAAGGTCTCTTTCCACCAGGCACCGAAACCGTAGGAGGGGGAGAAGGCGAGCAGCAGATAGAAGCCGAGCACGGTCGGCGGCAGCACCAGCGGCAGCGCCACCAGCGCCTCCACCAGGGGACGAAGGCGATGCTGGCTGCGCGACAGCCACCAGGCGAGCGGCGGTGACAGCAGCAGCAGAATGCCGGTGGTGCTGGCGGCCAGCTTCAGAGTCAGCCAGACCGCCAGCAGATCCCCTTCACTCATAGCGCTTCCTCTCGGGTTGGAATGACAAACGCTGGACCCCGGATGACCAGACGCCGCTTCAGGATCAAGCGACACACCGCGAACAGATCCCCTTCGCTCATAGAGTCTCCTCTCGGATTGGAATGACAAACGCTGGACTCGGGGTGACCAGACGCCGCTTCAGGATCAAACGATACGCCGCGAGCAGATCCGCTTCATTCATCGCCAGCGCCCTCTGCGGGGATGTGCATATCCATGGTTTTCCTCCTTGAGTCAACAAACTGGCCGGCACAGGGCCGGCCAGTCATCAGGGGGTCACAGGCTCGCCATCATTGCGGCAGGGCGTAACCCGCGGCCTTGATGGCGCTCTGGCCCGGGCCCTTGAGCCAGGCCACCAGGGCATCCACCGCCTCGCCCTTCTTCAGAACCAGGCCCTGCTGCTCGATGGCGGGATAAAGCGCGTTCGGCACGGCCCAGGCTTCGCCGGTCTTGTCCGCTTCCACCAGGTTGGCCCAGGCGACGAAGCCCATCTCGGCGTTGCCGGTGTCCACGAACTGCCAGGTCTGGCCGATGTTGGTCCCAGTCAACAGGCGATACTGCTTGGGATCGATCTTGAGGTGCGCCAGGGTCGCCATGGCGGCGGCCCCATAGGGAGCAGTTTTCGGGTTGGCGATGGCGAGGTTGCCCTTCCAGTCCCGCAGGGTGGCCTCATCGGGTGCCGGGCCGCCCTTCTTCCACAGGCCCAGCTGGCCGATGGCATAGGTGAAACGCTCGCTGCCCTTGCCCTCTTTCTCCAGCTTCTCGGGTGTGGCCACATCGGCGGAGAGGAAGAGATCGAAGGGGGCGCCGTGGCTTATCTGGGTGTAGAGCACGCCGGTGGCCGCCGAGCTGATAACGACGCTATGGCCGGTCTTGGCGGTGAAGTCCTTGCCGATGCGCTCTATAGTGCCCTTGAAGTTGGCGGCCACGGCGACCTTGACCTCATCGGCCTGTACGGCGGTGGTGTGCAGCGCCGCGGCGCAGATCCCCAGCATGACAACAGATAACAGCGGTTTCATTCCCTTACTCCTGGTTGCGGATCCTTCGTGACCAGATCCTGTTATGGGGTCTATTCCCCTGATTGCCAGCGGGCCGCGGCGGCGTCATCGCTCTCCTTGGCCTCGACCCAGCGCTGAATCCCCTCGGCGGTCAGCTCTTTTTTCCAGAACGGCGCCCGGGTCTTCAAAAAATCCATGATGAAGTGGCAGGCCTCGAAGGCCGCATCGCGATGGGCGCTGCTCACCGCCACCAGCACTATCTGATCGCCGAGCAGCAATTCGCCGATGCGGTGGATCAGGGTGCACTCTTGCAGCGGCCAGCGACGGCGCGCCTCGGCAACAATATCCGCCAGCGCCTTCTCGGTCATGCCGGGGTAGTGCTCGAGGGCCAGCCCCTTGACCTGCTCCCCCTGATTGAAGTCGCGCACCTTGCCGACGAAGGTGACGATGGCCCCTGTGTCGTGACGGGTGGCGAGCCGCTCGTACTCTTCACCGAGGGAGAAGTCGGCCCGCTGCACCAGAATGCGGTCGGCGGCGTCATTGCGCATCTCGTGGGACATGGCTCAGCCTCCGGTCACGGGGGGGAAGAAAGCCACCTCGTCGCCATCGGCCAGCGCCGTATCCAGAGGCACCAGGGTCTGGTTCACCGCCACCAGCAGCTTGCCCGCCTCGAGCGCCAGCGCCCACTTGTCACCGCGCTCACATAAGGCACTGCGCAGCTGCTCGGCGTTCGCATATTCGCAAGGGAGGCTGAGCTCGTCACAATCGACCAGCTCTCTGACCTGGGCAAAGAACAGTACCTTGATCATGCTGGCTCCTCGGGGTTATCCAACGAGCTGGTCAGCTGGAAGTGGCCGGACTTGCCGCCCTTTTTCTCCACCAGTCGCAGCTGCTCGATCACCATGTCTTTTTGCACCGCCTTGCACATGTCGTAGATGGTGAGCGCCGCCACCGAGGCGGCGGTCAGGGCTTCCATCTCCACCCCGGTCTTGCCGGAGAGTTTGCAGAGGGTGCGAATATGGACCCTATTGTGCTCGGGCTGGGGGCTAATCTCTACCTCCACCTTGGTGAGGGCCAGCGGATGGCAGAGCGGAATGAGGTCGGCGGTCTTCTTGGCCGCCATGATGCCGGCGATGCGGGCGGTGGCGAACACGTCCCCCTTGTGGTGTTGACCGCTCAGGATCAGCGCCAGGGTCGCAGGCGCCATGGTCACGAAGGCCTCGGCGCGGGCCTCGCGCGAGGTAGACTGTTTGTCGGTCACATCCACCATATGAGCTTCACCGCTCTGGTTGAGATGGGTCAGGTTCATCACTATTCCCCTGCTTGAGAGCTGGAATAAATGGCGCGTGCTGACACGCGCCGCGATTCAAAGATGGGAGACAAAGTTGCACGGCTTGGTGCGGGCATCGAGCTGCTCCCGGATCAACTGCTCCCAGCCGAGCTGGCAGGCGCCGGTGGAGCCAGGCAGACAGAAGATGAGGGTGCGATTGGCGAGCCCCGCCAGGGCCCGGCTCTGCATCGCAGATCCCTTGATCTCGGCAAAGGAGAGTTGACGGAACATCTCGCCAAAGCCCTGCACGGTACGCTCGAACAACACCCCCACCGCCTCGGGTACCCGGTTCTGCTCGTTGAAGCCGGTGCCGCCGTTGACCAGCACCACCTGCACCGCCTCGTCGGCGATCCAGTCGCTGACCTGGGCCCGCACCCGGAACAGGTTGTCGGCGCACAGCGCCCGATCGGCGAGGTGATGCCCGGCCTCGGTCAGGGCTGATACCAGATAATCCCCCGAGCTGTCGTCGGCGGCGGTGCGGCTGTCGGAGACCGTCAGTACGGCGATCTTGAGGGGGATGAATTCGCTGTTTTTTGATGCCATCAGGACATTTCCTGTCAATCAATGACCATGAGAGGAGAAGGGATGAACGCTGCTGCCCGGCCAGATATCCGCCGGCCACGCCGGTTGTGAATGCACAGGGGCACGGGCGCCGCATTACCGGGGACGGATTCTATCAAAAGTTGGCGGGAAGAGGGGGTTAATGAGCCCATAAAGATGAAATGCCACCGGGCCGGCAAGGGCCGGCGCGATGGCATTGGTGCTTAGAAGCCTTTCACGCCCGTCATGTCGGGCAATTGGTGCGCTATCCCCTTGTGGCAGTCGATACAGGTACTCTCCCCGCTCGCCAGACTGGTGGAGTGCATCTGGGCACCCCGCTTGCCTTGCAAGGAGAAGTCCATGTATTCGAAGTTGTGACAGTTGCGGCACTCCCTCGAATCCGTGTCCTTCATGCGCTGCCACTCCCGCTCGGCCATCTCGCGGCGATGGGATTCGAACTTCTCGCGGGTATCCACCTTGCCGGTCAGCATGCCCCACAGCTCCTTGGAGGCCTGCACCTTACGAATGATCTTGTAGGTCCACTCGTGCGGTACGTGGCAATCCGGGCAGCTGGCGCGCACGCCGGAACGGTTGGCATAGTGAATGGTGTCGCGGTATTCCACGAACACGTTGTCCTTCATCTCATGACAACCGGTACAGAACTTCTCGGTGTTTGAGGCTTCCATGGCGGTGTTGAAACCGCCCCAGAAGATGACCCCGCCAAAGAAGCCCATCATCAGCAGCACCCAGAGGGCCGCCTTGGAGGGAGACTTGAAGGTGGTCCAGAGTCGCTGCACAAAACCAGGTAATTTCATCTGTGGATTCCTCAGTTCGGTGCTTCGTTCAAGGGAAACTTGAAAGTGTTCCAGAGATGTTGCGCAAAGCCGGGTAATTTCATCTATGGACTCCTTAGTTCAGTGCTTCGACGGGCTTGAAAGTATTCCCGACCAGCGGCTTGGCATCCGCTTGCGGCACGTGGCACTGCAGGCAGAAGTAGCGACGGGGCGAGACCTCGCCCAGCGTCATGCCGTCACGGGTCTCGAAGTGAGTCGGGCTGATCTTGGGGGCTTTCATGGCACTGGCGTTCTTGAAGCTGTGACAGGCCAGACATTTGTTGACCTTGTTATCCACCTCGTAGTTGCGGATATCGTGGGGGATCAGCGGAGGCTGATGCATGTACTGGCGATCATAGATGTCACCGTCCTTGCGAAAGTTCTTCAGCGGCGCGGGATCGGCCTCGGTCGCGAGATCCGTGCTTCCTCGCTCCGACTTGATGCCCCCCGTGCTGTTGGTGACCTCGGGGACTGCCGCCATCAAGGAACCCGCCATCAGGCAAGCCAGCATTGCTCCAATCAGCTTTTTCATTATGTGTTCTCCGACATTGTCTCTGCCTTGACGGCAAAACCTACAGTGATTTCAAAAACTTGCTCCGCGCAGACATCGATGCAACGGCCGCAATTTGTGCACTCCTGAGCCGCAATCAAGGGCCCGTGACCGCGCCTGGCACCGTGAACCGGGCCGCGCAGGATGGGACGCTCAGGGCAGACCGCATAACAATCCATGCAGTTGCTGCAACGCTCACGCCCCCTGGCTGATATCTTGATAAATCCAACCCGGTTGACCAGGGCATAGAAGGCCCCCACCGGACAGAGATGGCCACACCAGCCCCGCTCCACCACGAAAAGGTCGAACAGGAACAAGGCCACCAGCAAACCCCAACCCGCCCCCATGCCAAACAGCAGGCCGCGCACGCCGAGGGAAACCGGGTTGACCAGCTCCCACACCAGCACACCGGTGACGGCCGGGGCGATCAGCACCATGGCCAGCAACCAGTAGCGGGTGTTGCGACTGAACTGGCCGTTGCCCTTGAGGCCGAGCCGGGCCCGTAACCAGGCCGCCGCATCGGTGACGAGGTTGACCGGGCAGACCCAGGAGCAGAACACCCGCCCCCCGACCAACCAGTACCCGAGCAGCACTATGGCCGCCCCGAGCCACAGGGTGGCGAGAGGCCAGTGGCCCGCCGCGACCGATTGCAGCAGGGTGAGCGGATCCGCCAGCGGCACCGTCTCCAGCAGCAGGGAACTCGAGAGATTCCCCTTGAGGATCCAGAGATCCGCCAGCGGCCCCAGCAAGAACAGGCCCAGCACGCCGAACTGGCTCAGGCGCCGCAGCAGCAGGAAGCGGTGTGACCGCCACCAGCCGAGCCGAGCCCTCGCCTCCTGTCCCGGGTAGCCGCTCATGATCCCTCCGGGGTACGGGTCGGCAGGCTGAGCCGCTCACCGATGAGGGACTTGCCCGCCTTGCGCTTCTCTTCCCAGCCGAGCCGGTAATGATGACCGAGCTCCCCCTTGGCGAGCCCGCGGGGCACCACCTTGATGGCCGCCGTCTCCAGCACGCAGGCATGCTCGCACTTGCCACAACCGGTGCAGACATCGCTGTGCACCGTGGGCAGAAACATGGCGTGCTTGCCGGTGCGCGGGTTGCGCTGCAGCTCGAGGGTGATCGCCTTGTCAATCAGCGGGCAGACCCGATAACAGACATCGCAGCGCAGGCCCAGATAGTTGAGGCAGGTCTCATGGTCGATGAGCACCGCCACCCCCATCCGCGCCTGATCGATGTCGGTCATGGCCGAGTCCAGCGCCCCGCTCGGGCAAGCCACCACACAGGGGATGTCTTCACACATCTCGCAGGGCACGGCCCGTGCCTCGAAATAGGGGGTGCCCGTGGTCACGGGGTCGAGCAGCCTGGCGAGTTTCAGGGTGTCGTAGGGACAAGCCTCAACGCAGAGCCCGCAGCGTACGCAGGCGCCGAGAAACTCGGCCTCCGTCAGCGCCGCTGGCGGTCGCAGTGCCTGGGCAGGCACGGCTTGCGCCTGCTGCCGGGCCACTGTGCCGAGCCCTGCGCCAAGCAGACCCACTGAGCAGGCCCCCTTGGCGAGATCGGTCAGGAACTGGCGACGGCTGCGACTCATCCCCCGCGCCCCGCCTTAGGCCTTCATGACCTTGACGGCGCACTTCTTGTAATCCGTCTCCTTGGAGAGCGGATCCGTGGCGTCCAGGGTCAGCTTGTTGACCAGCTGGCTCGCATCGAAGAAGGGCATGAATACCAGGCCTTTGGGCGGACGGTTGCGGCCGCGGGTCTCGACACGGGTCTTCACCTCGCCGCGACGGGAGGCGACGATCACCTCTTCCCCACGACGCACGCCACGGGCCTTGGCATCTTCCGGGTGCATGAACAGTACGGCGTCCGGGAAGGCGCGGTAGAGCTCGGGGACGCGGCGGGTCATGGAGCCGGTGTGCCAGTGCTCCAGCACCCGACCGGTGGAGAGCCACATGTCGTATTCCTTGTCCGGCGACTCGGCGGCCGGCTCATAGGGCAGCGCGAAGATCACCGCCTTGCCGTCGGGCTTGCCGTAGAAGCGCACGCCCTCCCCCGCTTTCACATAGGGATCGAAGCCTTCGCGATAGCGCCACAGGGTCTCCTTGCCGTCCACCACCGGCCAGCGCAGGCCGCGCGCCTCGTGGTATTGATCGAAGGGCGCGAGATCGTGACCGTGACCACGGCCGAAGCTGGCGTATTCCTCGAACAGCCCCTTCTGCACGTAGAAACCGAAGTGTTCGGCCTCGTCGTTCAGGACGCCCTTGCTCTGCTCTTTCGGGAACTGATCGACCTGACCGTTCTTGTAGAGCACCTCATAGAGGGTCTTGCCCTTCACTTCCGGCATCTTGGCGATAAGCTCGGCCGGCCACACCTCTTCCACGGTGAAGCGCTTGGCAAACTCCATCAGCTGCCATAGATCGGACTTGGCCCCTTCCGGCGCCTTGACCTGCTGGTGCCAGAACTGGGTACGGCGCTCGGCGTTGCCATAGGCCCCCTCTTTCTCCACCCACATGGCGGTGGGCAGGATGAGATCGGCGGCCTGGGCGGTCACGGTCGGGTAAGGGTCGGACACCACGATGAAGTTGGCCGGGTTGCGATAACCGGGCAGCCCCTCCTCGTTCATGTTCGGACCGGCCTGCATGTTGTTGTTGCACATCACCCAGTAAGCGTTGAGCTTGCCGTCTTTGAGCATGCGGCTCTGCAGCACGGCGTGATAACCCACCTTGTCCGGGATGGTGCCTTCCGGCAGTTTCCAGATCTTCTCGGCAATGGCGCGGTGCTTGGGCTCGGTCACCACCATGTCGGCGGGCAGACGGTGGGCGAAGGTGCCCACTTCGCGGGCGGTGCCACAGGCGGACGGCTGGCCGGTCAGGGAGAAGGGACCGCTGCCCGGGGTGGAGATCTTGCCGGTCAGCAGGTGGATGTTGTAGCAGAGGTTGTTGGCCCAGACGCCACGAGTGTGCTGGTTGAAGCCCATGGTCCAGTAGGAGACCACCTTCTTGGCCGGATCGGCATAGAGCTGAGCCAGCTTTTCCAGCTTGTCCTTGGAGACGCCGGAGAGCTTGGAAACCGACTCAACGTCGTAATCCGCCACGAATTTCGCGAAGTCATCGAAGCTCATGGGGGTGGATTCGCCGCTGTCCGGGTTCTTCGCCTGCTGTTGCAGCGGGTTGGTCGGACGCAGGCCGTAGCCGATGTCGGTGACGCCCTTGCGGAACTGGGTGTGCTTGTTGACGAACTCCCAGTTCACCTTGTCGTTCTGGATGATGTAGTTGGCGACGTAGTTGAGGATCGCGAGATCGGTCTGCGGCGTGAACACCATGCCGTTGTCGGCGAGCTCGAAGCTGCGATGCTCGAAGGTGGAGAGCACATGCACCTGCACGTCCGGATTGGAGAGGCGGCGATCGGACATCCGGGACCAGAGGATGGGGTGCATCTCGGCCATGTTGGAGCCCCACAGCACGAAGGCGTCGGCCTGCTCGATGTCGTCGTAGCAGCCCATGGGCTCATCCATGCCGAAGGTGCGCATGAAGCCGACCACGGCCGAGGCCATGCAGTGACGGGCGTTGGGATCCAGGTTGTTGGAGCGGAAACCGGCCTTCATCAACTTGGAAGCGGCGTAACCTTCCCACACTGTCCACTGGCCGGAGCCGAACATGCCGACGGCGGTCGGGCCTTTCTCTTTGAGGGTGGCCTTGAACTTCTCGGCCATGATGTCGAACGCCTGATCCCAGCTGATGGGGGCGAAGTCACCGTTCTTGTCGAACTTGCCGTTGGTCATGCGCAGCATGGGCTGGGTCAGCCTGTCCTGGCCGTACATGATCTTCGACAGGAAGTAACCCTTGATGCAGTTGAGGCCGCGGTTGACCGGGGCATCGGGATCGCCCTGGGTCGCCACGACGCGCCCATTCTGGGAACCCACCAGCACGGAACAGCCGGTACCACAGAATCGGCACGGCGCCTTGTCCCAGGTGATGGCGGTCTTGTCGGTACTGGTGATCAGGTTCGCCGCCAGGGTGGGGGCGCTGACACCGGCCACGGCGGCGGCTGCCGCCACCGCGTTGGCCTTCATAAAGTCGCGTCGACTCAGCTTCATGGCATATCCTCACTTTGCTTATCGCGTAAGTTGTCGAGTGTATCGATCTGGTGGTAGCTCAGGGCGGTGAACAACACACCCGGCATCGCTTTTATCGCATCAATGGCCGCCATCCTGATGAATCCCGTTGGCTCAGCCTTATGACGCGTCATTCCTTGTTATTGCACATCGAATTCATCGAACTAGTGGTAGATAAAGGCAGCACAGAGCCCCGCATCACCTGCATCATGGGAAGCCGCACTGGCTCAGTCTCATGACGCCTTATTGCTCGCATTGGGCATCGGATTCATCGAACTGATGGTAAATGAGGGCGGCGGAGAGCACCCCCGGCATCGCATTAATGGTGTCGATGGCATCCAAGATAGGACGCTGGCTCGGCCCCTCCAGGGTAACCACCAGCTTGCCTTCGTCGCTGACGGCGTGGATCTCGGCCCCCTCGAGGGCGGCGATCTGCTCGGCGAGCCGGTGACGCAGTGGGGGCTGGGTCAACACCACCAGGCTGGATACGTGGAACTCTGCTCGGTTCATATTATTTTCCAACTTGCTCATCGCTTGCTTCCTGTCGGCGTGTCGTCATGGCGAACTCCGATCCTGATGCTGCCTACCGGACAATCCGCAACGCAGGCGCCGCAGCCATTGCACAGCTCGCTATCAACGCTGGGGGTAGGGACTCGTCCCAGCTGGGGGAAAAAACGGATCGCCTGCAGCTCACAACTGTCCTGGCAACGCTGGCAGAAGACCTGGGCACTGGCCAGGCAGCCCGCTTCAATATGGGCCACATAATCCCACGGCGCCTGGGTGGTCGGCCGGAATATCGGCGCCTGGCAGGCGGTCACACAGTCGGTGCAGAAGGTGCACTCGCCGCGCAGAAAATCCACCGTCGGGAAGCCACCGTCCCCCTTGACCAGGATCTGCTCGGGGCAGGCCGCCAGGCAGTCACCACAACGGGTGCAATCGGCCACAAAGCCGGCCCACGAGACGGACCAAGGCAACTGCACCTTGGGCTCAGTCGGGCTCAGTCGTCCTCGAAACAGACCGCGGCGTGACAGGTTGACCCCATCCGGCATATCGACTCCTTTTTTCAGGGACAGAACACGAGAGCGAATACAGTGATTGGTATTTTTAATACCTATTAGAAGCGTGGGTGTATATTGCGACTCTGACAAGTCCAGTGATATACCACTAGGGAGATAAACAGGGGGGATTCTTGCGCTGGATCAAACCCTTGGCGCAATAAGCAGCAATCGGGGCAAACCAAATTACCCCTATGGGAGGATTGCTTATTAATCTGTGGCTATTTTTGTGCGGGAGATCAACATCTCAGCCACCGATGGAGGCGAGGTGGGGAGTCATGCCGGCATTGCCGTCGTGCAGACGGTGGGTGGCGGCCTTGCCGGTGAGGGCATGGCGGATCCGTTGTTGCAGCTCATCTTGCTGGGCATCCCTGTCCAGCAGATCCCGCAGCTCCACGCCATGGTCGCCAAACAGACACAGATGCAGCTTGCCTACGGAGGAGACCCGCAGCCGGTTACAGCCGGCACAGAAGTCCTTGCTGTAGGGCATGATAAGCCCCACCCCACCCCGCGACTCAGGATGCATAAACACCTGGGCCGGGCCGT
This sequence comes from Aeromonas aquatica, assembly GCF_000764655.1. GTDB lineage: Bacteria > Pseudomonadota > Gammaproteobacteria > Enterobacterales > Aeromonadaceae > Aeromonas > Aeromonas aquatica. The sequence goes on along the minus strand of NZ_JRGL01000012.1, from coordinate 142,838 downwards.
CATCCACCCCGCGCAGTTGCTGAACCCAGCCACTGCCGAGCAGTTGCTCCTTGATGAGCTCACCGCTGGTGTGGTGATCACGAAACAGGTTGTCCATCTCCCCGGTCTGCATCAGCTCGATGAAGCGCAATTCGATAGGCTTATCTTTTATCCAGGCCAGAAACGCATCCAGCTGATGATCGTTGAGTCCCTTGAGCAACACCGCATTGATCTTCACCGACTTGAAGCCGGCAGCCAGCGCAGCTTCAATGCCTTCCATCACCTCCGCCAGCTTGTTCTCGCCGGTGATCTGGTGAAACTGGCGGGGATCCAGACTGTCGACGCTGACATTGAGGGCGGTGAGGCCGGCATCGAACCACTCCCGTGCCCGCTCCTTGAGGCGATAGCCATTGGTGGTCATGGCCACCTTCTCGATCCCGGGCGTATTGGCCACGGTCTCGATGATGGCGGTGAAATCACGGCGCAGGGACGGCTCGCCGCCGGTCAGGCGCACCTTGCGGGTGCCCATGGCGGCAAAACCTGACACGACACGGCGGATCTCCTCCAGGGAGAGAAACGATTTTCGTCCCTCATTCCCTGCCGGAGGGCGGTAGCCGTCGGGTAAGCAGTAGGTACAACGGAAATTGCACACGTCGGTGACAGACAGGCGCAAATAGTAAAAACGACGGGAAAAACCATCTTCAAGTGGCAACATAAACACCTTTCCAAATACGGGAGGCCAGGGCATTTCTTTCCTGACCCTTACAGCTCGAACATCGGCTGACGGCTGTTTCCCCCTATCTCAAGGACTTAGGCAAAACAGCTCGGAGTTCATCTAGTTTTTCGATGCTAGCACAAGTTGGAGTACACTCCCATGCTACTTTGTGGGGTTATTATCTGATCCGAGGGAATCCAATCGGTATGGGAAAGTGGTTCAAAGTGCACTCGGTCAGCAGCGCCATCGGCCGCTCCATGGTGCTGATCCTGTTCATGGCGAGTCTGATCGCCGTCGTCGCCATGGTCACCCTGTTCTATTCGGTACCCGATGCCAAGGCCATCAACCTGTCCGGCTCCCTGCGGATGCAAGCCTATCGCATGGCCTACGAGATAGAGCAGGGTCAGGTCGTGCTCGGACGGCTCGCACAGTTCGAACAGACCCTGCATGCCCGTGAGCTGCAAGAGACCCAGCGCTGGATCACCCCCGCCTCCCTGCGCCGTACCTATGGCGAGGTCCTGCTGCAATGGCAAGTGATGCGCGAGCACATCGAGAATGCGACGCCCAGGCGTTACACCGACAACACCGAGCAGTTTGTCGCCGCCATCGATGACTTCGTCAACCAGATGCAGTATCACGTCGAATTCAAGGTACGCATGCTGGCCCTGGCAGAAGGGCTGGGCCTGCTCTCCATCATCACCATCGCCTGGTTCACGGTGCGCTTCACCCGCCAGCAGGTGGTCTCCCCGCTCAATCAGCTGGTCTATTGTGCCCGCCAGATCCAGCGTCAGGAGTTCGATCTGACCCTCCCCCCCCACTGTGATAACGAGCTGGGGGAGCTGTCGGGCGCCTTTGCCACCATGGCAGACGAGCTCGGCAAGCTCTACCGGGAGCTCGGCAGCAAGGTCGAGGAGAAGACCGCCAAGCTGCAACAGGCCAACGACACCCTCTCCTTCCTCTATTCAACCGCCCAGAAGTTGCATGCGGCGCCGCTGAGTCGACGCACCCTGCAAAAGCTGCTGGAGCGGGCCGCAGCCCATCAACACATCGATTACATCCGGCTGACCCGCTTCGAGCACAATGCCATGCCGGTCTACATCACGGGGCGACAGGGCTGGCCGGGCGATCTGGAGACTGTGGTGAGTTTCTATCTGCAGATGGACGATCAGGAGTACGGACGGCTCGACATGATAAGCGATCACCCCATCGACGAGCGGCTGATGAAGAACTTCTCCATGCTGCTGGCCCAGGTGCTGCACAAGGATCAGACCCTGCTGCAACACCAGCGCCTGCTGCTGATGGAGGAGCGCGCCGTCATCGCCCGCGAGCTGCACGACTCCCTGGCCCAGGCGCTCTCCTACCTCAAGATCCAGTCCACCCTGCTCAAGCGTTCCGTCGCCAAGGGCGATCATGGCAAGGCCGAGGCTGCCATGCAGCAGATCGACGAGGGGCTCAGCAACGCCTATACCCAACTGCGCGAATTGCTCGGCACCTTCCGCCTCAGCATTGGTGACGCCAATCTGGGGGAGGCCATCTCCGTCATGCTGGATCAGCTCAAACCCCAGACCGGTGCCGAGATAAGGCTCCAATACAGCCTGTCCGATACCGATCTTGAGGCCGGACAGCACATCCATATCCTGCAGCTGATCCGTGAGGCAGTGCTCAATGCCATCAAACATGCGGGCGCACAGCTGATTGAGGTTAGCTGTGAGACCCTCGCTAATGGTAACATTCAGGTTCAGATTTCAGATGATGGTGTCGGAATTGGGAGCGCGAGCTCCGCGGTCAATCACTACGGTCTTAGCATCATGAACGAGCGCTCCAGCAAGTTGCACGGCCAGCTGGCCATCAGTGAGCTGCCGTCCGGAGGCACCCGTGTACACCTGACCTTTCCCACCAGCCTAACAAGAGACGCCTGATGGACGAGATGAAATATAGTGTTCTGGTCGTGGATGACCATCCCCTCATGCGCAAAGGGATTGTGCAACTGTTGGAGTTGGAAGATAACCTCGAGGTGATAGGTGAGGCCTCCAACGGGACTGATGCAGTGGCCATGGCCAAGGAGTCCGAACCGGATCTTATTCTGCTCGATCTCAACATGAAGGGCCTGTCCGGTCTCGATACCCTCAAGGCACTGCGGGCCGAGGAAGTCACCTCCCGGGTGGTGATCCTGACCGTCTCCGATGCCCGCCAAGACGTGGTTGCCCTGCTCAAGGCCGGTGCCGATGGCTATCTGCTCAAAGACACCGAGCCCGATATGCTGCTGGGTCAACTGGCCGATGTCATGACCGGCAAGCAGATCCTGAGCGAGCCGCTGCGCCCCTATCTGGAAAACATCTACGAGCTGGATCACCTGCAGCAGAAGCTCGAGAGCCTGACCCGACGCGAGATGCAGATCCTGCGCGAAATTGCCAAGGGACTCTCCAACAAGCAGGTCGCCTCCGTGCTTCACATCTCCGAAGGAACCGTCAAGGTTCACGTCAAGAGCCTGCTCAAGAAGCTCGAAGCCCAGAGTCGGGTAGAAGCCGCCGTCATGTATCTGGAGCAGCGCAACTAAGCGCACACCAGGCAGAGCTCAGCAGGCTGTATCAATGCCCACATCAGGCCCCGTCACCTCGGGGCCTTTTGCTGGATGCGACACCAAAGCCTCGCCTTCAGATAAGCCCGACACCGGGGCGCATGAAATAATCTCATCTCGCCACATCTTATTGAGTTATTGCATTATTATGTTCATGCGACCACAGATGGGGAACGGGTAACATGACTACCGCACAGATCGAACTGGTACAGAAGGCATGGGGCAAGGTCACGGCACTAAATACCAGCTACGTGCTGGAGGTGTATGAGGAGTTGTTCCGACAGTCGCCAGAATTGATCAACCTCTTTCCCGATCCTTCGGGAATGCCGATCGCCAAGGTATCAGAGACCCTGAACACGGTGATCACCAGCCTGGAGCAACTGGATGCCCTGGGTTTCATCATCAGGGATCTCGGTCGCAGGCATCAAAAGTTCAACGTGCAGCCACACCAGTTTGCACTGTTGAAGCAGGCGCTGACGACGGTACTGGCACGGCGCTTGGGGGAGAGCTTCAAACCCGAACTGGCCGAAGCCTGGTCACAAATGTATGACGAGATCTCCACCTTGATGCAGGAAGGGCTCAATCAGCGCACCACATCACTCGCCTGACTCACATTGACCATCACTCCGTATGGTCCTTTCTCCCATCGAACGGATAACGACAGCCAGGCATTTTGCGGTAAGTGCATTTGCAATATGCAAACGATGCCCCATTCTGCAGACGGGGCATGTTCGAGCCCCTTAAAACTCATCTGTATCCCACCACGGATCATCGTGAAACCAAAAAATATTGGCCCAATAACCAATTGATTTTAAATACAAATTAATATCAATTCTCCTTCGATGGCTCCGACGGACCGTTTTCTCCATCCTCTGGCACAGTCACTGCATTGTCATATTCAGATGCGACTTATTCGGAGGATGGAACATGAAACTTCAACCCTTGGCACTGTTCCCCTTGCCCTCACACATACTGCCGGGCGGAAAACTCCCCCTGCGCCTGTTCGAGCCGCGCCACCTGCAGATGCTCAAGGAGTCGTTCATCGACGACCGAGGCTTTGGCATCGTCATGGAAGAGACGACCAGCACGGGTGCGTGCGGACGGATCCTGCCGGTTGGTACCCGGGTCAAGGTGACGGATTTTTATACCCTCAACGATGGCCTGCTCGGGGTCACTGTGCTCGGTCTGGAACGATTTTCCATTCACGAAATGGAGACTGACGAGACAGGTTTGCGCCATGCCCGGGTAGAAACACTGCCCAACTGGCCGAGTGCCCACTCGGATTTCAGCGACAAGCAATTGGTAAGCAGATTGAGGGAGGTGTTTGAACAATATCCTGAACTGGATGAGCTCTATCCGGACAAGCAGTTTGACGATGCGGCATGGCTCTGCCAACGCTGGCTCGAGATCCTGCCCATGCCGATTTATGAAAAGCAGATGCTGATTGCCAAACAAAACAGTGAAGCGGCGCGCCAGTTCTTGCGCCGACTGATCGCACAGTGAGTCAATGTGTGTTTTGCAAAATGCGAAAAATCTTATAATGAAAACACCGATTTCGCATTTTGCAACGAGCAGATGACGATAAATAAGTCATCACTCAGCTACACGCCACAAAAACAGGGTATTAAAAGTTGGCACGGATTTTTCATATAGAAGTGTACAACCCGATTTATCCCGTGCTCTCTTCAGTATTTGCTGAAGAATTGGTCAACCACCAGGTTGACCATTTTTTTATCTGAAATCCGCTCAGCTGGCCCCACAATGACGTAACAGACAGTTGCGCAGGCGCATCAGGCTGATGGGTTTGGCCAGAAAATCATTCATCCCCTGCCCCAGGCAACGCGCCCTGTCCTCCGTCATCGCATTGGCCGTCAAGGCCACTATCGGCACCTCACACCCCATTTCACGCAAGCGACGGGTCGCCTCCAACCCATCCATCTGCGGCATTCGCATGTCCATCAGTATAAGATCGGGTCGTCGCTCGCCGACCTGTGCCAACGCCTCCAAGCCATTGACCGCCAATCTCACTTGGCACGCCAGTTTCTGCAGCATGAGCGATACCACCAGCTGATTGACCGAGCTGTCCTCCACCACCAGTACATCCAGATCCAGCATGGAGAGTTCATCGTTGGCTGGACTGGCAAGCTCAGCGCCAGGCGCCGCCATGCCGGGCAGCTCGAACCAGAAGCAACTGCCTTGCCCAAGGCGGCTTTGCAGGCAAATCTCGCCCCCCATCAATTGCACCAACCGCCGGCTGATGGCAAGCCCGAGCCCGGATCCGGAGAAGCGGCGGGTGGCCGAGCTGTCGACCTGATAAAACGGCTCGAACAACAACGCCTGATCCTCGGGCGAGATGCCTATCCCCGTGTCGGTCACCGAGACCCTCAGCCGTTCATCCTGCCACCCCAGCGCCAGCTGCACCTGACCGGCGGCGGTAAACTTCACCGCGTTGCCGAGCAGGTTGCCGATCACCTGGGATAAACGGACTGCGTCACCCTGCAACTGACTCGGCAAGCTCTCATCCAGTAGCCAATGCAACCGGATGCCCTTGGCGTGAGCTTGTTCCTGCAAGGGCTCCACCAACGCCTGACACAGCCGGGCGGGTTGAAACGGTTCGCAGTGCAGTGCCAGGGTGTGAGATTCAATCTTCGAGAAGTCGAGCACATCATCGATGATGGTTTGCAGCAGATGTGCCGAGTGGGTGGCATGGCCTAGCAAGGCCTGCTGCGGCGTCTCGAGCCGCCCATATTGCAGCAGATCCAGCATCCCAAGCACCGCATTCATGGGAGAGCGGATCTCGTGGGTCATCATGGCCAGAAACTGTGACTTGGCGCGGTTGGCCGTCTCGGCCTCGTCCCTCGCGCGTGCCAGCTCCTGCTCCCGGCGGATCTGATTGCCTATCTCCCGGGCCGTGCCCCGATAACCGATGAAGGTGCCGCTGGTATCGAAACAAGGTTCGGCGTTGATCTCCATCCAGCAGGGCCCGCTGGCCAGGGTCACCTGGGCGCGTATCGCCCGTACGGGCAGATGGCGAGTGATCAGGTGCCGGTACTTGCACCACTCGGGATCCTGTTTGTCCTGGGCAAAGTCATGGAGGCTGCGACCGGTTTGGCGGATGAGCACCTCCCCCTGGTAGCCCGGGGCTGACACATAGCTGAGTCGATGCTCGGGATCCGTCTCCCAGAACCAGTCGGACGCCATCGCGGCGAAACTGCGAAAGCGCTGCTCGCTCGCCTGCAGCGCCAGGGTCTTGAGGTCGACCTGCTCTTGCAGGCGGGCCCGATAGGCGATGTTGACCAACGCCTGGGAAATAAGGGGGCGGCAACGCTGCATCGCCGCCTTGCTCTTGAGATCGAAGGTGCCCGTCGCACCATGGCGGCAGATGAGGACGCCGGAGAAACCGGGAGCCTGCAGACCCGTCATCATGACGCTGGCCCAGCCCGCAGTGCCCGCCAGGGGGGCGAGTTCCGGCAACTGGCTCGGATCATAGATGACCAGGGTTTCTCCTGCGATAGCGCGGGAGAAGAGAGGCGTCAGCGACCAGGGGCGCCCCACCTCGTCGGGCTGAGTGCTCAGATGGGTGGTACCGTTCGCGACGCCCCAGGCCACCACATCCGCCTGTTCGAAGCCGATGAAAGGCTTGAGCGCCAGGATGAGGCTATCCAGCACCTGCTCCAGGCTCTGGGCCTCTGCCAGTGTCGCCACTCCGCACAGCAAGGCTTGCGACTCCTGGCGGTATTTAGCCTCCCGCTCCCGACAACGCACCAGCTCCACCAGGGTGGTCTGCAGCTTGTCACCCAGCGCTTCGAGTTCGCTATTGCCTATCATCTTGTGTTCGGTACCTTATCAACTATCGAGGAAGATGACGCTCGACACCATGAGGTTGCCATGGGCCAGCTCACCATGGGGCAAACGTCCCTGCTCGCCGAAGGTAAAGGCAGTAATGAAGGGGATCTCCCCCAACCTGTCACGAAACTGGTCGACGACATCGTTCAGACTCTCTCCCAATGCCAGCCGACAGCCGGCGCAGAAGACCACCAGCGCCCCGAAGGGCTGCACGTTGCCCACCATGCCATATTCAGGCTCGATCCGCACCGCGTTCAGGCTACGCTGCAACAAGCCTTCCTGGCTGCTGTGCATCAATTGCAAGCGCTCCCCCAGCCGGGTCTCGGTAAAGAGGCGCAACCCTTCCCGCTCGGTCACGGCCTCGGGATGAGAGAGTTTGTAATAAGGCATGTCATCGAGCATGCCGACCTGACGGGCCAGCGGGGAGAGGGTGGTCTCCCTCAGGATGGGGCCCACCCGCCAGGGTGCCTCGCGTTTGGTCCAGCGGGCATACACCCGGGCCGCCGGCTCGTGATCTATGGTCAGCACCTCGCGCCCATCGAGCGCGGTGATGATGCCATGCCGCTCGGTGGGCACATAACCGGAATGAAACTGGAAGGCCAACTGACAATCCGGATAGAGCACAGCCAGCACGCACCCCTGCTGACCCTCTCCCTCACTCCAGCACAACTGCCAGTCACCGGTCACTCCATCATCTGCCGCCGAGCCGCCGACGACGGGAACCGTCGCGCCGAACTCTGCCTCGATCCCCGCCAACATGGCCTCTTCCAGCCCAGGGCTGGTATGCAGCAGGATGAGTTGCGGTAACTCGCCCGGGCGGCCACCATCGGCGATGGCGCTGCGCAGCAACTGGCGCACATCCGGCGTCGCTCCAATCTGACCCGCCACACCGTAGTCCCCCCTGTCGTCATAGAGTGCAGCAACGGCCAGGCTCCAGCCAAGCCGGGCATGGTAGCCGGCCTGGGTCAGGATCCCGCCGCAGGAGCTGCAGCCCAGCAGGCGGGCATCGGGAAAGTGGGCCTTGAGCGCATGCCGCAGTACCGCAGCATCGTGAGCTTGGGTAAAATAGACCAGCAACAATGAAGGAGAGCGAGGTGATTGAGCGAGCAGCCGTTCAGCTATCTGTTGGGCGGCCAGCAATGTCGTCTCTGCAAGAGAGTGAGCCGTCAGGAAGTTCAACACCATCTCCTCGTGGTATGTGATGCTCCTAGTAAGCAAAAATCATACCCTTATCAAACAATTACCTGGCTGCGTTGACTAGAATGATACTCACTGGCCTCCCACAGGATGACTGCATGTGGCAGAAAAATATCACTCACTTTGACCGAGTCGTCGCCATCGGCGGCGGACACGGCATGGGTCGGGTACTCTCTTCCCTCTCGTTTTTAGGGCCCAGGCTGACCGGCATCGTCACCACGACGGATGACGGCGGTTCGACCGGACGCCTGCGCAAGAGCCAGGAGTGCATTGCTTGGGGAGATCTGCGCAACTGCCTCAATCAGCTGGTGACCGACCCCGGCATCGGCAGCCTGCTGTTCGAATACCGCTTCACGGGCCGTGGCGAGCTGGCGGGCCACAATCTCGGCAACCTGATGCTGCTAGCCCTCGACAATCTCTGTGTCCGTCCCCTCGATGCCATCAGGCTCATCAGCGACATGCTGAAGATAGAGCCTCAGCTACTGCCCATGTCCGAACATCCCACCGATCTGTGCGCCCACACCCTGTGCGGCGACCAGATCCTGGGGGAAGTCTCCATCGATCGGCTCACCACGCCTCCCCGCGCCTTGAGCTTGAACCCGGCAGTGCCGGCCACCAGGGAAGCCGTCGAGGCCCTGGCTCATGCCGACATCATCATTCTGGGGCCAGGTAGCTTCCTCACCTCCGTCATGCCTCCCCTGCTGCTCTGTGACATCGCCGAGGCCATCCGCAACAGCGGGGCCATCGTCGTCTTCATCGGTAATCTGGTAGCAGAAGAGGGACCCGCCGGTCAGCTAACGCTGCTTAACCAGTATCGCTGGCTGGAGGAGAGGATCGGCAGCGGTCGGGTCGATGCCATCCTGGCCCCCGAAGGCCCAGCCATTCCCGAGCTGGCCCATTGTCTTATCCAGGCCAGTCTGGGTGAGGTTGCCCTGCCCCATCGACACGATCGCCTCAAACTCAAGCAGGCGCTGGACGAAGTGATCCAGCGCTGGCACATCGCCCGCGACAAGGCGGGGTAAATCCGCCCACAAGCTCAGTGATAGCGGGCCAGATGGGAAAAAACCTGCGGCAGGGAATGCTCGAGTTGGGCCAGCCGCTGGCCGGCGTCTTCTGCATCTTCCCGCCGGCAAGCGAGCTCCAGCGCTATCACCTGTCGGTAGCTGGGCTCGGCACCATAACTGCCGCATGAAGATTTCATGCTGTGGGCAAGGCGTGCCAGGGCGCTCCAGTCCCGCTGCTCAAACAGCGGCCTGAGCTGGGCAAGTTGCGCCCCCACCTCCTCGACAAAGACCGAGATGACCACTGGCATCATCTCGTGACCTATGTCCTCTGCCAGTTGTCGCAGCACCTTCTGATCCAGCCACTCCATCTTTTTTCCTTTGATGGTATCCAAACAGAACACAATATAGCCGATAAGCCCGCTTGCTGTCATCCGCCCTTGCGGGGAAGACGGGGCCGTTCGGCTGCCTCAACGCATCATAGTGTGAGCCAGTTCAAGTTCTCGAAAAGTCGACATATCGGGATGGGATTTAAATGTTGCAACAAAATTAACATTTAAATAACAATGCAAGTCATGAGAATGATGCGGCTCAGCAACACCTCTCTTATCCCTTTTTGCCTGTATGGCTGCTGCGAAGAACCAGGGTAGGATTCTACCCTGGTATTTTTTTATGCCTGAGCCAGCAACTTGGCCGAGTTGCCATATTCCAGTTCACCCAAGCGGAACAGGCAAAATTCCCCTGGCATCATCTTTACCCAGCTTTCATTGCCGGTGAGCGGCCGGGTCGCGACCAAGGTCACCACATCATTTGGCGTCGTCTCGCTCTGAAAATCGATGGCCACGTCCTCATCCAGCAGGCTGGCCTCACCAAAGGGAGCCCGACGGGTCAGCCAGTAGAGGTTGTTGCTGCAATAGGTCATCACGAATTCCCCATCCGACAGCAACATGTTGAACACCCCCAGCGTGCGCAGCTCCTCGCACAGACTCGCCAGATGGCGGAACATGGCGGGGAAATTGGTCGGGCGTTTGGGGTATTTCTGCTCAAGCTGGCCAAGCAGCCAGCAGAAGGCATGCTCGCTGTCGGTGTCCCCCACCGGACGGTGGCGCCCGGTCGGCAACCGCTTGTAGCCGGTCAGCTGGCCGTTATGGGCAAAGGTCCAGTAGCGTCCCCACAGCTCGCGGGTGAACGGATGGGTGTTCTCCAGCGACACGCAGCCACGGTTCGCCTGCCGGATGTGGCTGACCACGGCGCGGCTCTTGATGGGTAACGCCTGCACCAGCTTGGCGATGGGAGACTGGGCGCTGGGCTCGGGATCCTTGAAGGTGCGAAAACCTCGCCCCTCGTAGAAGGTGATCCCCCAGCCATCCTTGTGGGGGCCTGTCTTGCCGCCCCGCAGCATCAGCCCGGTAAAACTGAAGCAGATGTCGGTCGGCACATTGGCACTCATGCCGAGCAGTTCGCACATATCCCCTCCACTGCCTGAATCACTTGGGCATTTTTCAATCGGCGCACTCGACGACTTGGGGAGCATCGACATCGGTCGCCCGACCTGGCAGTCCCCAGCCGACAGAGCGTTCTAAATTACTTGGCCATTTCTTTCTCGACCAGCTGGATCAGGATATGGATCACCTTGATGTGTATTTCCTGAATGCGGTCGGCATAGCCAAAATGCGGCACCCGGATCTCGACGTCCGCCAGACCGGCCATCTTGCCACCGTCCTTGCCGGTCAGCGCGATCACCTTCATGCCTTTGGCATGGGCGGCCTCGATGGCCTTGAGAATGTTGCCGGAGTTGCCGCTGGTGGAGATGCCGAGCAGCACGTCGCCACGACGACCGACCGCTTCCACATAGCGGGAGAACACATAGTCATAGCCGAAGTCATTGGAGACACAGGAGAGGTGGCTCGGATCCGAGATGGCGATGCCGGCATAACCGGGACGGTTCTCGCGATAACGGCCGGTCAGCTCTTCGGCAAAGTGCATGGCATCACAGTGGGAGCCACCGTTGCCACAGGAGAGTACCTTGCCTTCCTGTTTGAAGGAGTCGGCCAGCAGGCGAGCGGCCGCTTCGATGTTCTTCAGGTTCTGCTCATCGGCCAGGAATGCCTGGAGCACGGTGGCAGCTTCGGTCAATTCATTGCGGATAAGTTCTTGGTACATGGCGTCTGATGTCTCTTTGTATCGTCCAACATAGGGTCGGCTCATTGTCGCACAAGCCAATCTCGCCGTCGCCCCCCTGCCCGCCAAGATGCCCCCGCGAGACGTTAGGCCGATCACGGCCTCAAGGTAACGAGCTTGTAAACAGCTTGATAAGTTTGTGCACATGAATTACAACTGGGGCCACATCCAACAGGTCAGACCTCTGGATCAGTTAACCCACTCTCCACACAATTTCGGCAACTCATGCAAGGAGCGAAAAATGACGACGACCCTCACTCTGCTCGGAGTGATCCTGGTGATCGGCGCCATGGCTTATCGCCGGGCGTCTCTGTTCACCTCCACGCTGGCCACGGCGGCCGCATTGGTCATAGGTGCCTTCTATGGCCAGGTCCCCCTGTTGATCTGGGTACTCTTCGCCCTGGTTGCCATCCCGTTGAATCTGGTGGAGTTTCGCCGTAATCAACTGACCAGACCCCTGTTCAAGATCTACAAGTCCATCATGCCGGAGATGTCTCGTACCGAGAAAGAGGCCATCGAGGCGGGCACCACCTGGTGGGAAGCCGACCTCTTTGCCGGCAACCCGAACTGGAAAAAGCTGCACGCCATTCCGGTCAGCACCCTCAGCGCCGAGGAACAGGCCTTCATGGATGGCCCGGTCGAAGAAGTCTGTCGCATGGTCGACGACTGGGAAGTGACCCACGAGCGCGCCGATCTCTCCCCCGAGGTATGGCAATACCTGAAGGACCACAAGTTCTTCGCCATGATCATCAAGAAGAAGTACGGTGGCCTGGAATTTTCCGCCTATGCCCAGTCCTGCGTGCTGCAAAAGCTGTGCGGCGCCAGCGCCGTGCTCGCCTCCACCGTCGGCGTGCCCAACTCCTTAGGGCCGGGCGAGCTGCTGCAACACTACGGCACCGAGGAGCAAAAGGACCACTACCTGCCGCGTCTGGCGATTGGCAAGGAGATCCCCTGTTTCGCCCTGACCAGCCCGGAAGCGGGTTCGGATGCGGGCTCCATCCCGGACTTCGGCATCGTCTGCAAGGGCGAATGGGAAGGGGAAGAGGTGCTCGGCATGCGCCTGACCTGGAACAAGCGCTACATCACGCTCGCCCCCATTGCCACCGTGCTGGGACTGGCGTTCAAGTTGCGTGACCCGGATCACCTGCTGGGTGAAGAAATCGATCTCGGCATCACCTGCGCCCTGATCCCGACTCACATCAAGGGAGTCGAGATTGGCCGCCGTCACTTCCCGCTCAACGTGCCGTTCCAGAACGGTCCGACCCGCGGTGAAGAGGTGTTCGTGCCGCTCGACTTCATCATCGGCGGCCCGGCCATGGCCGGCCAGGGCTGGCGCATGCTGGTGGAGTGTCTGTCGGTCGGCCGCGGTATCACCCTGCCCTCCAACAGCACAGGCGGCGTCAAGATGCTGGCCCTGGCGAGCGGCGCCTACAGCCGCATTCGCCGCCAGTTCAAGCTGCCCATCGGCAAGATGGAGGGGATCGAAGAGCCGCTCGCTCGCCTGGGTGGCAACGCCTACATCATGGGGGCCGCCGCCAAGCTGACGGTCACCGGCATCGATCTGGGGGAGAAACCCTCGGTCATCTCCGCCATCGTCAAGTACCACCTCACCGACCGTGCCCAGAAGTGCGTCATCGATGCCATGGACATCCACGGTGGCAAGGCGATCTGCATGGGCCCGAACAACTACCTGGCTCGCGGCTATCAGGGCGCCCCCATCGCGGTGACCGTCGAGGGGGCCAACATCCTGACCCGCAGCATGATCATCTACGGTCAAGGCGCCATCCGCTGCCATCCCTATGTGTTGCCGGAGATGCTGGCCGCCAGCCACCCGGACAAGGAAGTGGCGCTCAAGGAGTTCGACAAGGCGATGTTCAGCCACGTCGGCTTCGCCATCAGCAACCTGGTGCGCAGCTTCTGGCTGGGCCTGACCGGCGCCAAGCTGGCGGCGGCGCCGTTCAAGGACCAGACCAAGGGCTACTATCAGCAGCTGACCCGTCTCTCCGCCAACCTCGCCTTCCTGTCCGACATGGCGATGGGCACCCTGGGCGGCGAGCTCAAGCGCAAGGAGCGGGTCTCCGCCCGTCTCGGCGACGTGCTGAGCCAGCTCTATCTGGCCTCCAGCGCCCTCAAGCGCTATCAGGACGAGGGTCGCCAGCAGGCGGATCTGCCGCTGCTGCACTGGGCACTGCAAGATGCCATGTTCAAGGCGCAGGAAGCGATCGATGAGTTGCTGCGCAACTTCCCGAACCGCTGGATTGGGCTGGCCCTGCGCGTCATAGTGCTGCCGCTGGGTCGGGATCTGAAACGTCCGAGCGACAAGCTGGACCAGCAAGTCGCCCGTCTGCTGCAGACCCCGAGTGCCACCCGCAGTCGTCTGGCCGAAGGGCAGTACCTCACCCGCGAGGAGGGCAATCCCTTCGGCCTGCTGGAGCAGGCGCTCGAAGACGTGCTGGCCGCCGAGCCGCTGTTCGAGAAGATCTGCAAGGCAGACGGTCGCAAGCGCCCCTTCACCCAGTTGGACAAGGTCGCCGACGAGGGGTTGGCGCTGGGGGTCATCAACCCGGCCGAGGCCGAGCTGCTGCGCCGTGCCGAGCAGAGCCGTCTGCAGACCATCAACGTCGATGACTTCGACCCCATCGATCTCGTCGCCAACAAGTCGCTGTTCGAGCCATCTGCCTATCACAGAGCAGCCTGAGTCCGACCCTGAGCAGTAAAACGCCTCCCTCGTGGAGGCGTTTTTTATGCCTGAATCACTCGTGCTACCGAGGCGAAAAAAGAGACGCCAGCTGGATCAAATTTTGTAAATCTATCCGTTTCCTATCTTTAATGAAGCAGTTAAGGTATGCACAGGATCACAAACAGGATTGCATAATGGATGATCAAATCCTGATTATTGACGACGACGATCTGCCCCTGCCCGTATCGCGACAAGCCGGCTGGAAGGTGATGATTGTGGATGATGAGCCGGAAGTGCACCGCATCACCAAGATCACCCTGAGCAAATTTGAATTCGACGGCAAGCCCATTGATTTTCTGCACGCCTATTCGGCCGCCGAGGCCAAGGCACTGCTCGCCACGACCTCGGATCTCGCCTTGCTGCTGCTCGATGTGGTCATGGAGGCTGATGACGCCGGTCTCGAGGTGGTGAAGTTCGTACGCGACGAGCTGCAAAACAAGATGGTGCGCATCGTACTGCGGACCGGCCAGCCCGGTCAGGCACCGGAGGATGACGTCGTCACCAACTACGACATCAACGACTACAAAGACAAGACCGAGCTCACCTCCCAGAAGTTGCGCACCCTGCTGCGCGCCAGCCTGCGCTCCTACCGGGATATCCGCACCCTGGAGAGCAATCGACAGGGACTGGAGAAGGTCATAGAGGCGTCCAAGGGGATCTTCGAGCAGCGGGCACTGCGTCAGTTCGTCGAGGGGGCCCAGACCCAGCTCAGCGCCCTGCTCAATCTGGAAGACTCCCAGATCTACGATGTGAAGCACCTGGCCTACGAGGTCCGGGATCAGGAGCTCGAACCCCTGCTCAGCGATGAGCCGCCCCTGCGACTGAGCGAGGCACCCGTCATTCTGCGTCACGCCATGACCAGGGGTGCCAACGTCTACGACGGCAACCAGATGGTGCTCTACTGCCAGAATGCCCGCCACCACCTGCTGTTCCACATCGAAACTTTCCGCCCCCTCAACCAGATGGACACAGGCCTGCTGAGTCTGTTTACCGAGAACATCATAGTGGCGCTGGAAAACATCCGGCTCAACGAGGTCATCGGCGACAACCAGCGCGAGATCATCTACCGCATCGGTGAACTGGTGGAAACCCGCTCCAAGGAATCCGGCCTGCACGTCAAGCGGGTGGCACTCTATACCGAGCTGTTCTGCCAGCTGCTCGGCATGAACGAGGAGCGCTGCGAACTCATCAAACGCGCCTCTCCCCTGCACGACATCGGCAAAGTGGGGATCCCGGATGCCATCTTGCACAAGCCGGGCAAGCTCACACCGGAAGAGTGGGAGATCATGAAGACCCACGCGCAATTGGGGCAGGACATGCTCTCCGGCAGCGATCTGGCGCTGTTCCAGATAGGCGCCACCATCGCCGGCAGCCACCATGAGAAATGGAATGGCAGCGGCTATCCCCGCGGGCTCCGGGGCGAGGCCATCCCGCTGGAGGGGCGGATAGTCGCGCTGGCCGACGTGTTCGATGCCCTGGGATCGGATCGCTGCTACAAGCAGGCCTGGCCGCTGGACCGCGTGCTGGAGCTTATCGAAACCGAACGGGGTCAGCACTTCGACCCGCAGCTGGTGACGCTGATGCTGGCCAATCTGGACAAGTTTCTCGACATCCGCGAACAGCACAAGGACATCTATATAGGTGCGCACTGAGCCGCCCTGGTGCTGGTTTCTCATGAAAAAGCCGCCCACTCGGGCGGCTTTTTCACAACCAGCGTTAGGCCTACTGCTCCGGCAGGTTCAGGTCCAGCGTGGGCGCAGGTGCGGCCTCGCCCTGCGCCTTTTGCGCCGCCATCGCCTTGTGCAGGGTCCGGCGCTTTTGCAGCACGATAACGCCGCCCGCCCCAAGCAGCAGCAGGACACCGCCGCCTCCCAAGGCCCAGGGCAGCCAGCTGCTGTCCTGCTCCTCAGGTTGCGGCTCGACCGGTGTCACCACCGGGGTGGCTGAGGCCGCAGAGGGCTCGGGTGCCAGCACCGGCAGTATGTTGAACGACTTGGTCGGCAGCTGCAGTTGAATTTCACGCCCGAGCCGGGTCGTGCCAAACAGGGTTGCCTCGACCTTGTACTGCCCCACCGCCTTGAGGGTGGGGAGATCGATGCTGATGCGAGGTTCACTCGCCACCGCATTGAACGCCAGGCTCTCCCCCGTGCTGTTGACGGCCTTGCCCTGGATAGCCACCGAGGCCGGATCCAGCTCGTCGGCATCAATGAGCAAGGAGAGCTTGGCCCCCGCCTCACCCGAGGGCGCCGCCAGGGTGTAACTGACCGGCCAGGGATAGAGCAGCACCTGCTGTGACTGAGCGCGGGAGAACACCTGGTTGCCGGTGCTGTAGAGGGCGCGATACTTGCCGGCCGGGACGTCCAGCACGGCCTCGGCGGTCATGACGCCATCACCCGGCACCTCGTCGAGCCCCTTGCCATCGTCCAGATAGCGGCCAAGGGTCTCCTCAAACAGAGGCTCCCCGCTCGGGTCGCCCTCCCCAAACTGCTGCAGCTTCACCGTCATGCCGAGATCGGAGAGGTAATAGCCAGCCCCGGGCGCCGCACCATCGATCAGCAGCCGGGATTGCAGCTTGACCCGCTCCCCCTGATAGAGTCGGGACGGCAGCGGCTCGCTCTCGAGCCGGATGTCAGACAGCAGCCGCACCCGGTTATCGGGGTCGACCCCGCCAATGGCTTGCCAGGGGCCCGCCATGGGATTGCGGACAGTAATGAGATCCTGATCCTGCTGCGCCAGCCAGCCTACGTCCGGTGGCGTGACCTTGCCCACATAGAGCTTGCTGCCATCGGGTTGCACCAGGATCACCGAGGGGGTACCCGGCTTGCGTTTGATGATGAAGGTGATCTCCTTCACCCCGTAATCGATGCGAAAGCGGTTGTCGAGCAGCGGAATGTCGGAGGGGGCAAACACCTCGTTGGCCATAGTCGCCATCGGGAGCGACAGCGAGGCCAGCAGCAACCCGCCCCAAAATGGGCTCATTGCCGCCACAGGCAGGCGCCTCCCTTCTTCTGCACCAGATCGAGCCGTCCCTCGTGAGTCGCCACCACCTCGTCACTGGCTCGGATCACCTTGAGCGGCGGGCGGTTGCTCTCCAGCCGGCGGATCCCGGTGTCCTGGTTGCTGTCGTTTTCACTGCTCTCGCTGGCCAGATTAAGCTTGGTCTGGCCACCCGTCATCAGCAGATAGACGTCGGCCAGGATCTCCGCATCGAGCAAGGCCCCATGCAGGGTGCGGTGAGAGTTGTCGATGCCGTAGCGATCGCAGAGCACGTCCAGGTTGTTACGCTTGCCGGGGAAGAGATCCCGCGCCATCGCCAGGGTATCGGTGATGCCGCAGATATCCGCCGTCTTGAAGCTCAGGCCAAGCTTGCTGAACTCGTAGTCCATGAAGCCCACGTCGAAGGGCGCGTTGTGGGCGATGAGCTCGGCGCCGCGGATGAACTCGATGAAGTCGTCCGCTATCTGGCTAAAGGCGGGCTTGTCGACCAGGAAGGCATCGGTGATACCGTGCACCGCGATGGCCTCGGGGTCCACCAGTCGATCCGGCTTGATATAGACATGGAAATGGTTGCCGGTCAGTTTGCGGTTGATCACCTCCACACAGCCGATCTCGATGATGCGGTGCCCGAGGTAGACGGGACCGCCTGCCGTGTTCATACCTGTGGTTTCAGTATCCAGAATGATCTGGCGATTCAGTTGGGGTGTGTTCATGATCCAATCTATGTCAAACTTCGGTTTTACTCGCTAGTTTACCCTCAAGCACCATGCAAAAACAGATTGATTTATATACGGATGGTTCCTGTCTCGGCAATCCGGGCCCCGGTGGCTATGGCGCCGTCATGGTCTATGGCAAACATCGCAAGGAATTGGCGGGAGGCTATCGGCTGACCACCAACAACCGGATGGAGCTGATGGCCGCCATCATGGGACTGCGTACCCTGAACGAGCCCTGCCTGGTTCGCCTCACCACCGACAGCCAGTATGTGCGCCAGGGGATCACCCAGTGGATCATCGGCTGGAAGAAGAAAGGCTGGATGACGTCAAACCGCCAACCGGTCAAGAACGTGGATCTCTGGCAGGCACTGGATGCGGAGGCGAGCCGCCATCAGATAGAGTGGCTCTGGGTCAAGGGGCACTCTGGCCACCCGGAGAACGAACGCTGCGATGTACTGGCACGCGATGCCGCCAGCGGCAAACAACTCGCCGAAGACACGGGCTATCAACCCTGAGGCTCTGGTGCCGCCCGGCTATTAACGCCTGCTACCAGCCCTGACGCGCCATGCCCGGCGCCGCTATCGACTCGGGCAGACGCCAGCGACGGCGCACCGGCGTGATGGGAAAGCGCCGCTTGCGGGCGGCTATTACATAGACCGAGGCCAGGGGCCGGCAATAGTCCTGCCCAAGACTCTCTCGCCACCAGCCGATCCGGCTCTGCTTGCCCATAAAAGAGAAGCCGAAGCGCTCGTCAAACATCACCTCGCACCCCAGCAACTGCAGCCAGTCGGTCACCCGCAGCGGGGTGAACATGCGCGCCGACCAGGGCAGACGCTGGCGCATCATCGGCAGGTAATGGCCAAGCCCCACCAGACTGGCGGGGTTATAGCCGCTGACGATGAGCCAGCCATCCTCGGTCAACACCCGCTCAGCCTCGCGCAGCACCTGATGGGGATCCGGTGAAAAATCGAGGCAATGGGCGAGCAGACAGGCATCCACGCTGCCGGATCGTACTGGCAAGGCCAGGGGATCGCCCTTGATATCCAGCGGTCTGCCGTCGGGGGCAATGCCAATCTGATGACGGATGGAGGAGTTCCCGCAGGAGAGCTCGGCACTCAGGGCGCCAATTTTCAGCAGATGATAACCAAACAGGTGCGGGCACCAGTTATCGAGCCGTTCCTGGATTTCGGCCGCCACCCAATCCCCCATGGGCAGCGCTGACCAGCTGGTCGGGATCTCGATCTGTTGTTCGGTACGTGCCAGCTGCATAATGGGACCAATCCGGGGTTCAAACGCCATTCTGTTATATAAGATCCCTCCCATAAAGAGAACACAAAGAGAAACCGACTCATGTATACCGTCATCACAGTTCCAGCCTTCAGTGACAATTACATCTGGTTGATCCGACACGAGAATCACTGCCTGGTTGTCGATCCGGGCGAGGCGGCGCCCGTGCTGGAACGGCTCGAGGCCCTGGGGCTAGAGCTCGACGCCATCTTGTTGACCCACCACCATCGCGATCATGTGGGCGGCGTGCTCGAGCTGCTTCACCACTTCCCCCATGCCCGCCTCTATGGCCCGAAACTGGATCCCATGCCGGACCATCACGGCCAGTGGCTGGAAGATGGCGATCAGATCAACTGGCATGGCCTGAGCCTGGACGTCATCCATGTGCCCGGCCACACCCTGGGTCACATCGCCTACCACGGTCAGGGTATGCTGTTTTGCGGCGATACCCTCTTCTCCGCCGGCTGCGGCCGTCTGTTCGAAGGCACCCCGGCCCAGATGCACGATTCACTGCAACGGCTCGCGGCCCTGCCCGATGACACCCTCCTCTATTGTGCTCATGAGTACACCCTCTCCAACCTGCGTTTCGCCCACGCGGTCGAACCCGACAACCTGGCGATCCAGCAGCGGATCGGGGTGATCAGCAAGTTGCGCCAACAGGGTCTGCCGAGCCTCCCTTCTCGGCTGGGGGATGAACGGCATTTCAACGTTTTCATACGCTGCGAGCAGGATTCCGTGAGATTTTCTGCTGAGAAATACGCCCTTAAATGCTTGGAAAATCCAGAGGATACCTTCGCCGTGCTGCGGGGCTGGAAGGACGTTTTTTGAACAAACCTTGATCAGGGGGCCATTGCCCCTTATGATGCGAGCTGTTTTTCAATAGATGACCTGAGCGAGATGAAGCTACGAACGGCCTTATTGGCAGCGCTGTTTCTCAGCGGCTGTCAAAACCTGAGCCATCAGGATGACCGGGCGGTAACGGCAATCGAGCCGATCAAATCCCCCCAAGTCAGCAAGAAAACGTACAAGAAACACTCTTCCAGAATGCTGTTCGGCGACGAGCAGTTAGAAGAGATGGATGACACCGATAACCTGTGGGTGCGTATCAGCGATGATATGCAGCTGGACTCGCATGATAATGCCCGGGTCCGCCAACAGCGTGATTGGTTACTGCGTAATGATAAGCATATGGCGACCATTGCCAGCCGGGCTGAGCCCTACCTGTATCTGATGGTAGAGGAAATCGAACGGCGTGAGCTGCCAATGGAGCTTATTACCATCCCCATGATCGAGAGCACCTTCGATCCCAATGCCCGCTCCCGCAGCAATGCGGTCGGTCTTTGGCAATTTGTGCCTGCCACCGGCAGAAACTTCGGCCTGCGCCACGACAACTGGTATGACGGCCGTCGCGATGTGATTGCGTCCACCAATGCGGCGCTGGATTATCTGGAATACTTGAACCGCTTCTTCGACGGTGACTGGTTGCAGACGCTGGCCGCCTACAACGCCGGTGAAGGCCGGGTGCGCAACGCCATCATCCGCAACCAGAAGGCCGGTCGACCGACCGACTACTGGTCCCTGGACTTGCCCCGCGAGACCCGGATGTATGTGCCCAAGATCCTGGCCATGGCGGACATGATCCGCAACGCGGACAAGTACAATGTCCCCCTGCCTGTGCTGGCCAACAAGCCGCAGCTGCGGACCATCAACACCGGTGGTCAGATCGATCTGAACGTGGCCGCCCAGTTGGCGGGGGTGTCAGCCTCCCAGCTCAAGGCACTCAATCCCGCGCTCAAGCGTGGCACGACGTCGCCGCAGGGGCCTTACAACCTGCTGGTGCCTGTCGAATATGCCGACACCCTGGAGCTGGCGCTGGCCGACCTGCCCAAGCGTGAACGCACCCGTGGCGTGCGCTCCTATCAGGTCACCAGCGGCGATACCCTCTCCCGCATCGCCCAGAACCACGGGGTGAGCGTGCAGCAGCTCAAGCTCGCCAACAACCTGCGTGGCACCAACCTGCGCCGTGGCCAGAGCCTGGTGATCCCCAACGGCGGCACGTCGAGCCAGGTCGCCCAGAGCAAGCCGCAGCAGCTGGCCAGCCGCAGTGGCAACAAGGTGAGCTACCAGGTGCGCTCCGGTGACAACCTGTGGAGCATCAGCCAGGCGCACGGTGTGGCACACACCGATCTGGCCAAGTGGAACGGATTGAATGCCAAGTCGGCCCTGAAGCCGGGCATGAAACTGGTGGTCTGGCCCAAGCAGGGCAAGGGCAGCAACAAGTCCATGGTCTATCAGGTCCGTCGCGGAGACTCCCTCTCCTCCATCGCCGCCCGCTTCCAGGTCGCCGTCAACGACGTGATGCGCTGGAATCAGCTCGGCAAGCGTGACAACCTCAAGCCGGGTCAGGAACTGACCCTGTTCGTGAAAAACAACAGCTGATGGCTGAGACCCGATAAAAAAATACCCCGCCTGGTGCGGGGTATTTTTTTGTCTGCCATCCGGCCCGATCAGGGCGTGATGGCCTGAGCCGCGAAGCGCGCCATGATGGGGTTGTGATCCGAGGCATCGGTGGCAGGCGAACTCACTTCCACCAGATCCAGGTTGCGGTAGTAGAGGTGATCCAGCGGGCGGCCAAAGGCGGTACGGCGCAGATCCGGCACCGGGATGGCTTCCTGCAGGCCGAGCTCCCCCACCAGCTTGTTCAACCAGAATTCCCGCTTGTCGCTCCAGGTGTTGAAATCCCCCGCCAGAATGACCGGGCCCTGATGACGATGGATCAGTGCGGTCAGATCGTTGATCTGCTCGCGGAAGGTCGCCATGCCCAACTCGAAATTGACCGCATGCAGGTTCACCACCAGCACACCGTCAGGATCGCCCTGCAAGGGGTACAGGCTCACCAAGCCGGACTTGGGAATACGCAGCAGTGGCTCGGGGGAGCGCACGCCGCAGACGAAGGCCTGTGGCGTCTTGGCCACCGTCATGACACCGAAGGAGACACCCCCCTGGGTAAAGGCTTGCAACTGCTGCCACTGGAAGTCACCGGTCTTGAGCCAGTCCAGCATCTCGGGCCGGGTGACCGACTCCTGCAGCAACACCAGATCCTTGGACTTGGCGTACTCGTCCAGCCCTTCGCGCCAGTTCTTGCGCTGACCCTTGTAGAGATTCCAGACGGTGATGCCGAACTCGCGGGGCAAGGCGGTGGACGCCAGCGCCACCAGCGGCGGTTGCTGGCAGTTGACGCCGGGCACTATGCCCGCCGCCGTGACCAGATGATCCTGATCAGGCACCTCGAAACAACCGACCAGTCCCAGCGTCAGCAGGGAAGTCCCCAGAATCCGATAACTATTTTTCATTGGCTAACAATCACCTGCCTCTGCAATCGGCCATGACCAACACAAGTGTCATGGTCGCCGACTAGTCTCATTATTCGTGTCCGGCCCGACTCATCCATGAGGGATCCCGCAATGGCGAGACAGCACCAGTACCGCGTGACATTTTATGATCAACAAGGAACTTGTCATCAAGTGGAGCTCTCCACCGTTTACCAGATCAGGCGGGATCCCCAGTGCGATCTCTGCCTGTTTGACGCCCAGCACTGCGTTGGCTCGGAAGAGATGCTGGAGCGCATGATACGGCAAAAAACCGGGCTTGAGCAGGAAATATCCATCATCAGCGCCCGGATTATCTGAGCAGGATCAGACCGGGACGGGGCGGGATTTACCCTGATCGTCGATGGCGACGTAAGTGAATACCCCCTCGGTCACGCAGTAGCGCTGGGCTTCATTCTCCCGCAGCACCGGCTTGACCCAGACCTCCAGCTTGAGGCGCATGGAGCTGCGCCCCACCTTCAGACAGCGGCCATAGCAGCACACCACATCCCCCACCTTGACCGGACTGTGAAAGGTCATGCCTTCGACCGACACGGTACAGATGCGCCCCTTTGCCAGCTCCTTGGCCATGATGCCCCCACCTATATCCATCTGGGACATGATCCAGCCCCCGAAGATATCACCATTGGGGTTGGTATCGGCTGGCATTGCCAGGGTTCTCAGCAGCAGTTCCCCATCGGGGTGACGCTTGGTATCGACCATCATTACGACTCTCTATGACTGGTATGAATGGCGGTATGACGGCGAGAACCCGGCGTCCCATCGAGGCAGGCCGGGTATAGAGCGCCGCATGACCGTACTCAGGATATGGGTGGCGGCATGATAGGGGGCGATCCCGACCTTGGCAAATCGCAATTACCCGCCAAGCTCTTGGATGGAGTGCAGCAGATAATATTGAGCCCCATCTTTTTTCAATCTGATTGTGCTGCCTGTTCGGCAAACCAGTGGGCCGGATCCGGCCAGCGGTAGACGAAGCCGAGCCGCTGGCAGATGCGTTGCCCCTCGATGGGGGCAAAGTCGCCGCTCGGCTCGGTGAAGATCGGCGGCGCCAACCCGAGCAGGCGCGAGGCAAACGGATAGAGCTGCTCGCGCCTGGGGTGCACAGGGGCACTCAGGTTATAGGCGTCCCCATCCTGCCCTTGTGCCAGCATCAGCAGACAGGCGGCCACCACGTCGTCCAGGTGCACCAGGTTCACCGCTTGAGCGCCCCCCGCCAGCGTCTTGCCCGCGAGGAAACGGCCGGGATGGCGATCCGGGCCATAGAGACCGGCGGGACGCAGCACCATGGCGCACTCAAAACCTGCGCCCAGCACCCCCTGCTCGGCGGCCAGCATTCGCATCCCGCGAGCATGAGCAGGTTGAGGGGCTTCGTCCTCCCCCTGCCCCGGTGCCCACACCGAGGTGGCACTGATGAACAGCACCCGCTGCGTGCCCGCCGTCCTGGCCAGCTGGCACAGGCGCGCCACCGCGGCCGGGTAATCTTCCGTCTTGCTCGGCGGCACGCAGACAACCAGCTCGCGGCAGTGAAACGGCAAGGCGTCCAGCTGGGCCGACAGTTGCAGCGGCCAGGCCGGCATCCCTTCGGCCACCAGGCGCGCGGCCTTCTCGCTCGAGCTGACCGTCACCGCGACCGATTGACCCTGCACCTGCAGCGCCTTCGCCAGCGGCAATCCCAGCCAGCCAGCCCCCACTATTCCCGTCTGATACTCACTCTCGACTGTCATCGGTAAAATCCTGGCAAAAAAAAACGGCCATCCATGATGACCGTCGAAAGTAACGAAGGAAATAGCTGGATTAACCAGTTACCTCCCACAGCGGGAAAATCGGGAGCGCACGCTCCTAATTCGTGGGCCTATCCTAGTGGCAGCGCGGTCAAAAAGCTTTGAAGCGGATCACAGTTGAAAAGGATTTCTGAAAGCGCTTTCAATGTTTTACGAATAAATTGGCCCGTTCAGGGCCAATTTCTTGTTCAGGCGACGGATTCGCGGGGCACCAGTTCTGCCTCGAACTTGAGTGCCAGGCCGTCGACCGGCTTGTGATCCAGCAGCCGCAAGGCCAGTTCAGCGGCCCGCTCGCCCATCTCTTCGATGGGGTAGCGCACGGTGGTGAGCTTGGGGTAGATGTAGCGGGCGTAGGGAATGTCATCGAAGCCGACCACCGACACCTGCTGGGGGATCTTGTAGCCGCGCTCCAGCAGACAGGAGATGGCCCCCGCCACCATGGCATCGTTGAAGCCCAGCACGGCGCTGAACTCAACACCGCGCTCCAGCAATTCACTCATGGCCACATAGCCACCTTTCTCATCGGCATAGGCGCGACCGATCAGGGACTGATCCAGCTCGATGCCGGCTCGCTGCAGGGCAACCCTGTAGCCCGCCATCCGCTGTTGACCATCGACGAACGCCTCGTCATCCGAGGTGACGAAGGCAATCTTGCGATGCCCCGCATCCAGCAAGTGCTGACAGGCGGTGGTGATGCCCGCCTGGTTGTCCAGCCAGACGCAGCGATCCTCGCAACCCGGCACCTGGCGGTTGATGAAGACGATGGGAGTGGAGCCCGTCGCCAGCTCGATCAGCTCGGCATCCGGCAGCGCCTTGCTGTGCAGGATCAGGGCGTCACACTGGCGCTGCAACAGCGCCTGAATGGCGTGCCGCTCACGGGTCGCATCGTGGTTGCCGGACACCACTATGGTGAACTTGTTCGCCTTGTCGACCATGCTCTCGATGCCGCGCATCATCTGGGCGAAGAAGGGGCCACCGCAGAGATCCCCTACCAGTACGCCGATGCAGTTGGAACGTTTGCTCACCAGGGCCTGGGCAAAGCTGTTGGGACGGAAACTCAGCTCTTTCATGGCCGCGAGAACAGCCTCGCGCTTCTCGGGGGCGACCTGCGCCGTGTTGTTGATGACTCGCGACACCGTCGAAATGGACACATTCGCCAGCTGAGACACATCTTTGATCGTTGCCACTCTCAATTCCTTTGTTGGGGAAACCTGTCTGTGTTGATCGGGCTATTGTATCGAACCTGCCAGCCCAAGATGCGGTGCCCGATCACCTGGCAGGTTTCCTTTTGTAACAAAGCTTAAGGGATGATAACCATTTTGAGGCAAGAATGGGAGGCAACCGCCGCGGCGACTGCCTCCCCTTCTCAATAGGCGTGATTGAGCTCGCGTTCCGACATGAAACGCAGGGGTTGCTGCAGCTTGTGCTGATAGATGAGATCGAAGGAGAGCACGTTCTGGACGTAGTTGCGCGTCTCCCGATAGGGAATGCTCTCCACCCAGACGTCCATCGGCTTGTTCTCGCTCTGATCGCGCCAGCGTTTGACCCGGCCGGGCCCAGCGTTATAGGCCGCCGCCGCCAGGATCCGGTTGCCGTCATACACATCCAGCAAGCGCTTGAGGTAGGCGCTGCCGAGCCGGATGTTCATGGCCGGATCGAACAGCTGCTGCTCGTTGCGATAGGGTACACCCAGCTTGGCGGCCGTCTCCTTGGCAGTCGCCGGCATCAGTTGCATCAGGCCACGTGCCCCGACCGGCGACTGCGCCAGCGGATAGAGGGCGCTCTCCTGGCGGGAAATGGCGTAGAGCAGGCTGGTGTTCATGGTGCGCTCCTGCGCCATCTGGGAGAAGGTGCGCTTGAGCGGCAAGGGGAAGCGCAAGTCGAGCGCGTCCCAGGCCTCGGCCCGGATGCTGGAGAGGATCGCCAGCTCATGCCAGCCCTGATTGAGGGCGATGTGACCAAACTCGAGGCGCTGGGCCACCGGGTTGCGATCCATGTTATGGATCCACTCAGAGCGTGCCGCCGTGATCTCGTTCATGTCCAGCAACTCGCGCACCCGCAGCAGGAAGGGCCAGCGGCTGCTCGCCGTGCGCCAGTCCGGCACCTTGTGCGCCGAGCTCTGGTTCTTGATGCGATAGGGCACACCGGTGCGCTGGGCCGCCATGAAGCCGTAGAAACCGCGCAGGTTGGCGGTCTCGAGATAGAGATCCCGCGCCGCCTTCTGCTGCCCCTTCACCTCGAGGGAGCGAGCCAGCCAGTAACGCCAGCGATCCTCCTTCTGCAGCGCCATGGGCATCTTCTTGACCCAGCCTTCGAGCCCTCGCCAATCCTCTTCCCAGATGGCGAGCCGCGCTCTTAGCTCCAGCAACTCGCCATCCTTGCTGCGCGCCAGGGTCCCATCCAGCCAGCCACGCTGGGCGGGGGATCTGTCCAGCAGCAGACGGCGCGCGGCGGCGCGCTCCACGGCCGCCACCTCGGTCTGGTTCAGACCGAAACGACGCTTCATCTCCCCCAGCTGGCGCAACACGGCCTCGGGCTCCTGATTGGCGTAGCGGGCCAGCCCCAGGGCGAGCAGATGTCTGGACTGGGGCGCCGCCGTGAAGTTGGCCGGGTTCATCGCCCTGGCGGGTTGATCAAACAAAGCGATCATCTGATCCCCGTAGGGCTTCAGGTTGCCACTCAGCTGGGCGCCGAGGTGGCGAATGAGATCGGGGTTTTGCGCCTCGAACGCCAGCTTCATTCGCTGCCAGATTTTCTCCTGGGTGCGCAGGCCGGCCTGCTGCCAGAGCTGGAACAGGGGATCGCAGGCATCGGGCCTGGATTGCCCGCTCAGCCAGAGCTTGTCTGCTTCATTGAGCGCCTGTGTCTTCTGTCCGGTGTAGTAACGCGCCTGATAGTGCATGCACAGCAAGTCGGTGGAGCTCGGCTTGGCCGGATAGAAGCGCAGGAACTGGGACCACTGCTGGCTCTGGGCCAGGTAGGTGAGGTAGCTGCGCTCCAACCGGTTGGACTGGGGCGTGTCCCCGTGCTGGCGGATGAAACGGGTCACGTCGTCGTAATCGGCCGCCCCCGGCCGGAAGGCCAGCTGGTAGTAATCCAGATAGGGCAGCAGCGGATAATGGGTCAAGCGGGCACGGATTTGCTGGAAACGGGCCTGATCGTCCGCCCGCACCGCATCATAGGCCTGACGATAGAGGGATTGCTCCATGGTTTGAGCAGAGGCTTGCGGCAGAAGCCCAGGCACACACAGCGCCGATAAGATGATTCCCCAGACGGCTTTCACGAATAGCGTTCTCCCTTGAGAGGCACAACCACCGCCCGTTGGCGGTGGTGACATGCCTTTCATTCTACCCGTTAAAGATGGGGGCTACGCCACACTATTTTTATCGGTCTGGGGGCTGCGCTCGTGGCGCGTCAGCCGGCTGATATAGCGCTCCAGATAGGGCACTGGCAGCGGCTTGGAGGCGAGATACCCCTGGAAGAAATGACAACCCTGTGCCTGCAGGAACTCCAGCTGCTGGCGCGACTCGACCCCCTCGGCCGTCACGTTGAAGCCCATATGACGGGCCATGGCGATCACCGCCTCGACGATGGCCATGTTGTCGCCATCCTTGGGGATGTCCTGAATGAAGGAGCGATCTATCTTGAGCTCGTCCGCCGGCAGTCGCTTGAGGTAGCTCAGGGAGGAGTAACCGGCGCCGAAGTCGTCGATGGCAAAGCTGATGCCAAGGGTCTTGAGCTCGGCCATCTTGCTGATGGTGTCCTCCGCATGGCCGAGCACCACGGACTCGGTGATCTCCAGGTTCAGGCAGGCGGGATCCATGCCGGTGGCGGCCAGCACGTCGTGAATGCAGTCGACGAAGTCATGGGCATGGAACTGCTTGGCACTGACATTGACCGACAGCTGGGGCACGTGGATCCCGTTCTCCTCCCAGGAGACATATTGGGCACACGCCTCGTGCAGCACCCAGTTGCCGATGTCGACGATGAGATCCGTCTCCTCGGCGATGGGAATGAACTCGGCGGGGGAGACCAGCGCGCGGCCAGGAGGTTGCCAGCGGATCAGCGCCTCCACCCCTATGATGTCCCCCCCTTCCACCATGTGCTGGGGCTGATAGTGGAGCGTCAGCTCCTGGTTGTTGAGGGCGCTGCGCAGCTCGTTGTGGATGAGCAGACGGCGATCGGCCTGCAACTGCATGGAGGCATCGAAGAAGCGCCGGGTCTTGCGGCCCGCCGACTTCGCCTGATACATGGCGGTGTCCGCCTGCTTGAGCAGGTCCCCCGCCTCCTGCTCCCGCCCGGGAAACAGGGTGATGCCGACGCTGGCGCCGATGTGCAACACCTGGCCGCCATGGCTGTAGGGCGCGGCAATCTCGCCGATGAGCCGCTCGGCGATGAGGTCGGCCTGCATCTCAGCCTGGGGAGGGCTGATGGAGAGGGAGGGCAGCAGCAACACAAACTCGTCGCCGCCGAGCCGCGCCAGACAATCCCCTTGCCGCACCAATCGCTTGAGGCGGCTGGCCACCTCTTTGAGCAGCCAGTCGCCGGTAGCGTGGCCGAGGGAGTCGTTGATGGTCTTGAAATGATCGAGATCGATAAACAGCAGGGCACCGATCAGGTGCTCGCGGCTCGCCTCCATGAACGCCTGGGCCAGGGTCTCGTGCAGCTGGCGGCGATTGGGCAAGCCGGTCAGCTCATCGTAATAGGCGAGATCCTGGATGCGGCGCTCCGCCGCCTTGCGCTCCGAAATGTCTTCAAAGAAGATGACGTAGTGACTGATGCCCCCCTTGTCATCCTGCACCGGCGTGACGATTTCCCACTGAGGATAGCCATGACCGTCGGCGTGCAGCCGCTGGGTTTCCCCCTGCCAGCGATCCAGGCCATTGAATTCATAGCCAAGCCCACCCAGCCCGGACCAGAGGTCATTGCCAAGGTAGCGGCCTATCACGCCCTGGTTGTCAAAACCGGTGATCTGGCCGAAGGCGTTGTTGACGCGCAGGATCTTGAAGTCGGGATCCGTGATGATGATCCCTTCATGAGTTTCGAACGCCACCGCCGACAGGCGCAACTGCGCATCGCTTTGCAGACGTTCCAGCTCGGCCACCATGCGCACCGAGAAGATGGTCAGCACGGAGCCCAGGTTCGCGGTCTGGGTCTGACTCGGGAACAGCAACGCCAGATGGCCCAGGACCTGCCCCCTGCGATCGAGCAGGGGCTGAGCGTAATAGTGCTGACCCGGTGGCAGGCCGGTGCAGCCGGTCAGGGGCTCGCTGATGGGGGTCACGGCGACGGCATCTTGCCGGTAGAGCCGCTGACAGGGCATGTCGGCGAGGGCATATTCTTTGAGGTCGATCCCGTGGCCCGCCAGCACCCTGAGTCGATCGCGGCCAACGCGCTCCGTCAGCCAGACCGCATTGGCCCCCAGAATATGGGCGAGCTCGTTGACCAGGGTATTGCAAAAATCGAGGCCGGTCTTGGCGGAAAGGGCCTGGGCCAGCTGGGTCAGCAGGGGATCTTGCAACTGATGGGAGGGTTGCACCAGGCCGTCCGGCAGTTCGGCGCCCTGAACCCCGTCCAGCGGTGCCAGCCAACCACAGCACACCTGCTGGGCTGGCACATACTGACCGCTCCAGAGCACGTGGTGCACGGCGCCGTTCTCATCGCAGAGGTGGCCGATAAACTGGCCAGGTTGACGCGAGTGATAGAGTCTGGTGAGAAAATCGGCGAAACCGGATTCATCCTCTTGCGCCAGCTGCCCGGCCCAGGGATGAGCCCCCTCCCCCTGCCAGGGCTGGCAAGAGACATGATCAGACAGGCTCCATTGCGCATGCTGCCGATCATAAAACCACATCATCTGGGTGGCTTGTTGCTTCATTTACGACTCCAACACTACAGCAACCACGTTATCCACCACGCTCGCTTGAGGGGGAGGAATATCCGCTTCTACGCATACCGCCATTCGCGCATGGCAATCAATCTGCGATGCGGTGACGAGGATAGACAGAGAAAATACGAAACTAAGCGGCAAAAACCAGACATCAGGTCGACACAAGGCGCTGCCAAGAGGGGACAGAGACGAGCCTAGTTTCTTCATACTGCCTGCCCGTTTCGTGGAGCTCAAGCGGTTTTTGGCATGAAACGGGAAAAGCTCACAATTTATAAATCGCTAGATAACCAAGGCCTTATTTTGTGACGCAGATCACATTTCAATCTGGCGACATGGGTAATCTGGAGGTGAAGACACAAGCAAGACGACCCAAAGGGGGCCAATATGAAAATCGAAATCACCAGCAAAATCATCGACATCACCCCAGCCATTCGCGAGCGCATCGAATCCCGTTTTGAAAAGCTCGAGCGTCTTCAAGTGCCTCTTATCACACCCCATGTGATCATCTCCAAGGAGCGTTTGACCTATATCGTCGAGGCCACCGCCGGCATCCCCAACGGCAAGCTGTTTGCACAGGCAGAGCACGAGGATCTGTACGCCGCCATCACGGATCTGGGCCAGAAGCTGGAACGCCAGCTCAATCGCCACACCGAGAAACCCCTTGCTCGCCGCGCAACCGCCGCAGGCAAGGACATTCCCCAGACGGAGCCTGACGAAGCCGACGCCTGATCCGGGCAGTCATCTCATCCATTGAGCAAAAAGGCGGGTCATCCCGCCTTTTTGCATACTGCCACTCAGCTCCTCAACTCAGCCAGCGCAAGCGGGCATCTACTCCTAGTTTCAACTCCTCCAGCAGCGGCAGCATCAGCATGGGCACCTCCCCTCCAGGGTAGGAAGCCAGAGACCGGGCAGCTTGTCTCTCCTGCCAGCGCTCACGTCCCAACGCCGAGAGGTTGTCGTAGATGGCGGGATCCAGGGCCGGCGCCTTGCTCACCAGCGGGGGCGAGCGCAGCGCCAGCCAGAGCCGCACATCCACCATGTTCCCCCCCTGTTGCAGACGCTCGTTGAGCTCGCTGGCATCGGGCTCCGCCACAGTCCCTTGCAAGGCCGCCTTGGGCGGCAGACCGAAATGGCTGCGCCATTCCTGCTCTTGCGGCTGCGCCGCCGGTGTGGCCCCAAACCAGGGCTGATCTTCGACGGCCCCGCTCAGCAGGGCGAGGTGCAGCCGGAAGTCGGCCCTGTCCCCTTGCCGGAGATCCTGGTTGAGGCGCTGGCCCAACTGGGCTTCATCAACGAGCAGTCGATCACGAATCGCGCTGGGCAGCATGAGATAAATCTTGGAAATGGGGGTTTCATTGCTTATCGGCCGTCAACCCGATCCTTTGAGCATTAAAAATAAAGCCAAGGGGTTCACAAGCGCGACAGATCTGTTAGTATGCGCTCGCACTCGAGGAGGGGTTCCCGAGCGGCCAAAGGGATCAGACTGTAAATCTGACGGCTCTGCCTTCGAAGGTTCGAATCCTTCTCCCTCCACCATTCAAGTGCAAAAAAGCAGTACCACATCGAAAGAGAAATACCCCGTGGAGGGGTTCCCGAGCGGCCAAAGGGATCAGACTGTAAATCTGACGGCTCTGCCTTCGAAGGTTCGAATC
Source organism: Aeromonas aquatica (assembly GCF_000764655.1). GTDB lineage: Bacteria > Pseudomonadota > Gammaproteobacteria > Enterobacterales > Aeromonadaceae > Aeromonas > Aeromonas aquatica. The sequence goes on along the minus strand of NZ_JRGL01000012.1, from coordinate 110,892 downwards.
CTTCTCCCTCCACCATTCTTCAGACAACCCGGCCCAGCGCCGGGTTTTCGCTTTTTAGCCCCGGCGTATTCACTCCCGGCCACCCGTCGCCAATAGCAAACGGGAGGCCAAGGCCTCCCGTCGTCACACTCCTTTCTCCTCACAGGGTGAAGCGGTAGAAGATATCCACCGCCTGGGCTACCCCGCTCACCGCCTGCAGATAGAGCCTTGGCAGCACCTCGTAGCGCAGCTTGAACTCGGCGATGGGGCTGAACACCCCGACCCCGTACTGGAACTGCAGGCCGGGCAGCAGATAGGCCGACAGGGTCACCTGAGTGTCGTCACCGCTGCCGGCGGTATCCAGAGCCACATCGCTCATGCCGAGGGACTCCCCTATGCTGGAGACCACCCCGTTGGCCTGACTGACGGCGCCGGCCACCAGCAGGCCGTTGAAGCCGCCATCCTCACCGCTGGTCTGCAACCCCTTGCCGCGCAGCAGGTAGGAGAGCTGCTCGGACTGCGCCATCTGCGGCTCGGAGTAGACGGTGATCTTCGGCTTGGCCGCCGGTCCCGTCACCCGTACCCCGACGGTGACATTGTCCTCTATGGTATCGGGATCCCGGTTCGCCTCGATATTGAGATAGGGCTGATCGATGGGGCCGGAGAACAGGATGCGGCCTTCCTTGATGATGAGGTTCTGACCATAGGCCTTGAAACGCCCATCTTTCAGCTCCAGCTGACCGTTGCCCGACAGCGGTTTGGAGGGATCCTGGCGAATGTTGAGCGCCCCGGTCATCTTGGTCTTGAGCCCCATGGCCTCCAGCCGGACATCGTCGCCAAGCCGGATGGCGAGCTTGATCTCCATCGGTAGCGGTGCCGCTTTGGGTACCGGCGGCAGATCATCGTAGATCACGGTCACGTCATCGGAGACGGCCACCGCGCTCTCTGGCAGGCTCTTGACCAGGATCCGCGACCAGGGAATGTCCACCTGACCGCTGACCCGGGTCTCCTCCCCGAGCGAAATGGCGATGTCCGGGGTCACCCGTACTCGGCCCATGCCCGGGTACTGCGCCTCCAGATCCTTGCCCTTGATGGTGAGGCTGCCGGTGACGGGCTGCTGGGCCCAGCTCAGCCAGCCCCCCAGCGCGAGCGGTCCCTTGCCCACCATCATGGTGCCATCGAGTTCGGCTCTGTTGCCCTGGATCTTGAGGCGGGTCACCAGCTTGGAGAGGGTCACCATGTCGGAGTGGGTCTGCACCTCGCCATCTTTCAGGTCGAGCTCCCCATACAGCAGGGGCGCTTTCAGGGTGCCATCGAAGCGGGCATCCGCCGAGATGAAGCCCTGCAAGGAGCGCACCTCGGGGATGAGCGGCGCGAAGGTGGCGAGCTTGAGCTGGTCAAACTTGAGCTGACCCGACAGCTGGCCCCGCCCGGCGGGCTCTTTGATCAGCAGAGCGGTGTCGATGTTGCCGATCTGCTTGGAGGCAAAGTCGAGCCGGATGGCGGCCTGCTGGCGTTCGAAATCGACGCCGAGTTCAAGCCGCTGGTACTCGGTCTTGAGCTCGTCGGCGATGAAGGTACCGGCCGTGGTACGCACTGTGGCGTGCAGGGTCGGTTGGGAGCCGCGCCAGCTGGCACGGCCATCGGCCGACAGCACAGCTTGCCAGCGGAAGTTGTCCGGCAGCCAGGGGCGCAGTCGCTTGAGATCGAGGGCATTGAGGGCAAACTCCAGGCTGCCCTGGGCCGCGGAGATCTGGCTGCCCTTGACGCAGAGACTGGCCTTCTGGGATCCCAGGCAGAGATCCCCCATGGTCAGCTGCTGTTTGGACAGCGCCAGATCCAGCGCCCAGGGCGCCATCAGCTCCCAGCGCTTGAGGGGCGTCTTCATCTTCAGGGTCGAGAGGGTACCGCGCCAGTGGTCACCGCGCAGGCCGCCATTCAGACTCAAGTCCGCGGCCACCGGCTCCCCTTTCATGGTCAGGGTCAGATCATGGCGATTGAGATCGCCGCTGAGGTTCAGGGCGAGCTGGGAGAGGGCCGTCGTCCCCTGCACCAGGTTCGCCACCGTCAGCGCCAGCTCACCGGCGGGTTTGTCCCCCACCAGGGCATTGCCCTTGATGGCGATCCCTTTTAGCACTGTTCCCGCATAGGAGAGGCGGCCGGACACCAGATCGGCGTTCACTCTCGGCGCCTTCTGGCTGCCAGTGAGTCGCACCTGTCCCTTGACGTCCCCCTTGAGGCCGGGATAGATGCCACCGAGGGTGGGGGCGTCGATATCCGCATCCAGCTTCCAGGCTTGCGCCGTGAGGGCGCCTTTGGCCTGCAGCTGGTTGGGGCCGCTTTGCAGCGCCAGCGCCGGGATGGTCCACTCCATCTTGTCGTTGCCGCTGAGCTCCCCCTTGAGGGCCAACGGATACTGGTTCAACTTGCCCTCGACCTTGAGCTCGGGCAGGGCCAGCTGCCAGTGGCCCGCCTCGGTCATCTCGAAGCGGCTGACTATCTTGCCCGCCAGCTTGCCCTTGATCTCGGGCACCAGCTCGGCCGGGTTGATCTCCTTGAATTCGGTGGTGCCCTGCCACTTGACACCCTTGCTCCAAGCCAGCTTGCCATCGAGTTTGAGCTCCCCGGTCAGGGCGTTGAGCAGCAGCTCGATGCGGCCGAGCTGGGTCAGGTCCCCCTTGCCGGACAGGGCCAGCTTGAAGGGGGGCACGTCCGTGCCCTTGCCGCCGGTGTTCAAGGCAAACTGGTAGCCGGAGAGCTTGCCCTTGGCATTCAGGCTGCCCTTGTCCAGCTGATAGCTGGGCTCCTCTTTTACGGGCTTGTGCAGCGGCCAGCCGAGGTGCTTCCAGTCCAGCGCCAGCTCGAACGGCAAGTCAGGATCCAGCGCCCCCAGGGTGCCCTTGAGATTGGCCGCCACAGGCCCCTTGGCCTGCAGCGCCAGCGCCAGCTTGCCGACCGAGCCATCCAGGGTCAGTTTCGCCTGCTCGGTATCGAGCTCCCACGGCTTGAGCCCCTTGCGGGCCTTGGCGTCCAGGGTCAGGGAAAGGGGATAATCCTCCACCAGACGAACATGACCACTCAGGGCCAGATCGGCCATGTCGTGACGCAAAGAGAGCTCGCGAACCTCGATGCGCTCCTCCTTGGCCGTGGCGCTGAGCAGCAACTGGTCGAGCCCCTCGATAAGCTCCCCCTGCTGGTAGCGCAGCCTGGTGATGCTCAGGCCTTCCAGCTGGATGGGGAATGGCAGGCGGATGGCGGGCAGCGCTATGGGCGCGGGCTTGCTTGCGGCCTTGCTCTTGCTGCTCTTGTCAGCCTTGCTCCCCTCGGGCGGCTTGGCCGCCGCCAGGGAGACATCCTGACCCTGCTTGTCCTGTTTGTCAGTGGCCGCCTTGTTCTGCGCCGCCTTGGCGGGCGTCTTCGCCTTGTCGGCGGACTTTTTGTTGTCGGCAGGCTCCTCGGGGGCATCCGCCAGTACGATGTTGAGCCCATCGAGCGCGGGCCCCCGCACGATCAGCCCCTTGCGATCCAGGGTCGCTCCTATGTCGAGAGACTTGAGAGTCAGCGCCACCCCCGGCACGGCGAGATCCAGGTCCGTCACCTTGAGGCTGTCGATCTGGATACGCAGCGGCAGTGGCCGCCAGACGAAGGGCGCCGTCGGCTCTTCGGCCGCCGGTTCGGACTTGGCCGCCCGGGCCACGGGATGGGTCACCTCCAGCGACTTGATCCAGATCTTGCCCTGCAGCAACTTGCCGAGATCCCAGTCCAGCACGGCGTGCTCGATGGTGACATCCACCAACGCATCTTGCCAGCCGAGTCCTTTCAGAGTCCAGCCGTAGCCGAGCTGGCCGGCCACCAGCTCTCCCTTGAGAGACGGCAGCGCCGACTTGGCCTGTTGCCATAGCCACTGGTTGCCCGGATGGGTGAAGCCCAGCAGGCTGACGCCGATGAGCAGCAGGAAGATGAGGCCCATCAACCACAGGAAGATGCGTTTTATCCAGATCACGGTGCCACCCCCTGCGAAGAGGAGAAACTCGTCGGCCACAAGAAAATACGTTTTATCCAGATCACGATGCAGACCCCAGCGAGAAATGCAGCCGCAGCGGCCGAACCAGCATAATTGAATTGAAAGTAGCGATATTTTCAGCGCAGGATATCACTGAGTTTTTAATAAATAGCGTATTTAGCTGCCTCATAGTTCAGGCCCCAGCGCGAAGTGCAGCCGCAGCGGCTTGTCTTCCTCGGAGATCCCCACCGCCAGATCCAGCCTGACCTGGCCGATGGGGGTCACCCAGCGCACCCCGACCCCGGTGCCTATCTTCCAGGCCTCGGTGTAATCGTTGGTGGCGGTACCGCCATCCACGAACAAAGCGCCAAGCCACTTCTCGCTGAAGCGGTAGTTGTACTCCAGGCTGCCCACGCTGGTGTAACGGCCGCCGGTGAGCTTGCCATCGTCCCCCTTCGGGGAGACGGTCTCATAGCCGTAGCCACGGATGGTCTGATCGCCACCGGTGAAGAAACGCAGGGAAGGGGGCACCAGGGAGAACTCGTCGCCGATGATGGCCCCCTGCTCGACTCGCATCAGGAAGCGGTGATCCTCCCCCAGGGTCCGCAGCCACTTGCTGCGCCCCCACACCCGCATGAAGTTGATGTCAGAGCCCCAGTAGGGACTGGAAAACTCCATCGTCAGTTGTTGGCGATCCCCCCAATCCGGCACCAGACCGCCACGCACCCGCAGCCTCGACCAGGAGACACCCGGGATCAGCAGCAGGCTGTTCCCCTCGTCGTTACCCTGCACGTAGCGCTCGTTCTCCAACCGGATGAAGACGTCTCTGTCCCAGCTCTCCGGCCGCCGCGTCCAGCGGTGCACGCCGAAGGTGGCCAGATCGGAGCGGGTATCGTTGTTGTCGGTGTACTGGTAACCCGCCTGCAGGGAGTAATAGTCCCGCAGCGGGTTGCCCACCGGGATCTGGTAATCGAAGCTGAGCTCCGCCTCCGGGGCCGAGATCTTGGCGGTACTGGAGAGGCTGTGCCCGTAGCGGTTGACCCAGGGCTTCTCCCAGGTGGCGCTCAAGCGCGGTCCGACGTCGGTGGCATAGCCGATACCGGTCTCGATCTCGTGATCGACCCGATTGGCGAGCGTCACCTGCACCGGCACCCGGTTGCCCTCGGCCTGGCTTATCATGGGCTTGATGTCCACCTGCTTGAACAGCTTGGTGGAGGAGACATCCTGCGACATCTCGGCGAGGCGGATCGCCAGATAGGGATCGCCGCTCTTGATGTTGATCAGCGGCCGGATGAGGCGCAGCGCCTCCGGCGTCGCATCGTAGTGGATCTCGCCGAAGTGATAGCGGGGGCCTGAGCGGAACAGGATGAAGATCTCGGCCTTGCCCTGCTCCGGGAAGACCTTGACCTGGCTCTTGCTGATCTTGGCGTCAAAGTAGCCGCGAGCCAGCCCCAGGCTGCCGAGATCCGCCTTGATGGATTCGTACTTGCCATGGTTGAGGGGATCCCCCTCCTTGAGGGGCAGCTTGTCCAGCAGCTCGCTGTAGACCTCGTCACTGCCCGCATCCCCTTCCAGCAGGATGTCGAGGCGCGAGATGAGCACGGGCTTGCCCCTCTCTATGGCGACCACCACCTTGGCGGGGGCCTTCTTGTCGCGGCTCAGGGTGATCTTGGGCTGGTAGTAGCCGTAGACCTGCAGGGCTTGCTGCACGCTCTCGGTGATCTTGGCGCGGGCGGTGCGATACTGGCGCTCCTGATAGACGGGCAGGGCATTGAGGTAGGCTTCGACGTTATCCTTCTGCTCTCCTTTGACCCCCTTGATCTGATAGGTCAGCTTGGCCGCCATGGCCGGCGTCACCAGCAGCAACAGGCAGAGGGCGAGCCCCCACGGAGCCAGCCCACGGCGAAGCATGTACCAGAGCGATCGGTTGTCCGCCGGTTGGATAGGATAGCATCCTGTCAAACGTAATTTTCCCCGCATAACATGATTAAAAATCTGTAATATTTAGAATGATAATGAGGCTCACTCGGTTGCAAGCGCCGTGCATCCTAGCATAATCGGCGCGGCAGCCGCAGTGGGATCCCCCACGCGGCCCTCCCCTATTCTGGCACCACCCCGTCCGTAACATAGCGACCAGACAGGGAAAATCCCATCCCGGGAGGGTGAAAGCGAACACTCTCTCGGCAGTGCGGTACAAAAAAAAACCGCCACCGGCACTCGGCCACCTTCCCACAGGCGGCATCCCCTGCGTATTTCACCACCGGCGTCACGCGACAAACCCTGTCGGAAAACCGGCGATGGCGGACCGGGCTGCCGCGGCATGGCTTGACATCCGCCCCTGTCATCAGGGCACACCCTTCTCGCTATTCAACAGGAAAATAAATTTAAATCAATAAGTTGAATGGGTGAGATGAAAGCTTCGTTCAATCCAATCGATTTATCCCGCTGCCACTGGGCACCCGCCTGCTCCACACTGATGACATCAATCGCAGGAGACATCCCATGCCCTTACGTAGCGAACAGATGGCTGACTACATCGCCGACCGGCTCGAGTTCATCACCTTCCTGGCCTGTTGCAGTGCCCTGCTGGCCCTGCTGACCGGCATGAATGGCCAACAGGCCCTGGCCTTCACCGCCCTCAACCTGCCCTTCGGTCTCGCCCTGTTGCTGGGGCTGGCCATGCTGGCGCCGCTGCCGGCGCACTGGCGCCTGCCCGGCATCACCTTGCTGCTGGCCGGTGGCGCCCTGCTCACCCTGCAACTGGGCGGCCAATGGCTCAATCCGCTGGCCATCTGGAGCCTGTATGGGCTGCTCGGGCTGGAGATCCTGTGGCAGGCTCGCCCCAAGGCGCGTCTGGCGGCTGACGCACGGAGCTAATTCGGGTAATCTTGCGCCCCGTTTGTCATCCGCCCACCATCCACTCATGGAGCGCCCACATGAAAAAAGCCTGTGCCCAACACATCCTGGTCAAGACCGAGAAACAGTGTCTCGAGATCAAGGAAAAGCTCGCCAAGGGCGCCGATTTTGGCCAGATGGCCAAGCGTTTCTCCACCTGTGCCTCCGCCAAGCGCAGCGGCGATCTGGGGGAGTTCTCCAAGGGTGACATGGTCAAGGCATTTGACGATGCGGTGTTCAAGGGGGAGCTCCTGACAGTGCTGGGTCCAATTCGCACCAAGTTCGGCTTCCACCTCATCAAGGTGCTGTACCGCAACTGAGCCCCGGGGCACCGCGAGAGCGCCCAGCCCGCTCACCCCCTAATAGGGCGAGGATGCCGGCAGCGAACGCCCGCTCCGCCGGGGGAAATGACAGTGGCGAGATAAATTTACTAACGTTATCAGTTAATTAAGTTTATCCTTCTGGGTATTGCTCCATCATCACCCGTGGATCCCTCCTATGCCCAGTTATTTGTGGTGGCCCCTGCTGGCCTGGTTGCTGCCCCTCATTGGCGCCCTCGGCAGCCGCGTCCACCTCTGGCCCTGGTGGGTCGGCTTCAGCCTCTGCCTCGCCAGCGCCCTGATCAGCCTCGGACTCTTGCTGCACCTGCTCTGGCGCCGATACGGGGTACCACGCCGGGCGGACAACCAGTGGAGCCAGTTGTGGGGCCATCTGTGGGGTGTCGTCCCGCTGCTGCTGCCCCTGCTGTTTGTGGTGCAGGCGCTGCGCGCCCCGCTCACCAACGACGTCAGCACGGATCCCTACCACCCGCCCCGCCTCCAGTGGGCCGAGCGGCTGAGAACGGCGCAAGATCTCCCCATCAATGCCGCCCCCCTGCAAGCATTTGCCGGCAACCCCGGTCCTCTCTATACCAGAGCCCCCCCCATCGAGGTCGTCACCGAGGCGAGCGAGCTGATGAGCGAGCTGGGCTGGCAGGTAGAGCCCAGCCCGGACGGCCTCGATGCCGTGGTGACCTCGGGCTGGTTCGGCTTCCAGGACGATGTGGCGCTGCGGGTCTTCCAGGGGCCGAAAGAAACCCGGGTCGACATGCGCTCCGCCTCCCGCCAGGGGCGCAGCGATCTGGGCGCCAACCGGGCGCGGATCCAGGACTTTTTGACCCGCCTCAACGAGCGGCTCGGTCAGGCCTACAAACCCAATTTGAAGCAATAAGAAGGTAATCAATGCGCGTCGAGGTCAAGCCCGATCGGGAATATGCCTGGTTTATCCGCCCCTTCTTCTGGCTGCAGCAACGCAACTACGGCCAGGTGCTGATCCCGGGCAAATGCTGGGGCCGCTCCCCACGGCTGTTTGCCGCCGTGGCCACCCTGTACGGGGTGATCAACCGCAGCCGCTCCCCCATCGACCCCGTGCTGCGCTCCCTGGTGACGGTGCGGGTCTCCCAGCTCAACTGGTGCCGCTTCTGCGTCGACATCAACGCCATGACGCTGATCAAGCGGGCCGGCTCCAGTGCCAAGGTGGAGGCCCTGGCCCAGTGGCGTGACAGCCCCCTGTTCGATGCGCGGGAGCGGGCCGTGCTCGACTACACAGAGGCGATGACCGGGCTGGAGGGGGTGAGCGACGAGCAGGCCAAGCGCCTCAAGCCCTGGTTTGACGACGATGCCCTGGTGGAGCTGACCGGCCTCATCGCCTTCCAGAACATGTCCGCCAAGTTCAATGCCGCCCTCGACATCGCGCCCCAGGGCTTCTGCCAGCTGCCGGTGCAGCCGGTGCGCCCCTCATCGGCCGACGATCACAAACAAGACAAGGCGCCCTGATGACGCGCACCCGCCTGCTGCTGCTCCTGAGCATGGGGTGCCTCATCGGCGCCTTCTTCGCCCTCGATCTCGGCCGCTACCTGAGCCTCGCCGAGCTGCAAGCACGCCAGGCGCAGCTCTCCGTCTGGGTACAGGCGCACTTCACCCTGGCTGCCCTGTTGTTCGTGCTCGTCTACGTGCTCAGCACCGCCCTCTCCCTGCCCGGTGCCAGCCTGCTGACCCTGGGGGGCAGCGCCCTGTTCGGCGTCGGTTGGGGGCTCTTGCTGGTCTCCTTTGCCAGCTCGCTTGGGGCCACCCTGGCCTTTCTCAGCGCCCGCTTCCTGCTGCGCGACTGGGTGAGCCGCCGCTTTGGGGACAAGCTGGCCACCTTTGAGGCCGGCATGGCGAAGGATGGCGCCTTCTACCTGCTGAGCCTGCGCCTCATCCCCCTCTTCCCCTTCTTTCTGATCAACCTGCTGATGGGGCTCACCCCCATCAGAGTCAGCACCTACTACTGGGTCAGCCAGCTCGGCATGCTGCCGGGTACCTTCGTCTATGTGCTGGCGGGCAGCGAGCTCGCCACCCTCACCAGCACGGGCAACATCCTCTCCCCCGGCCTGGTGGCGGCGCTGACCCTGCTCGGGCTGATGCCTTTATTGATGAAGAGCCTGGTGAGCCTGCTGCAACGCAGGCTCGCCCTGCGCCGCCTGCACGCCCCCTATCAGAAACCCCGGCGCTTCGACTACAACCTGCTGGTGATAGGCGCCGGCGCCGGCGGGCTGGTCACCAGCTACATAGCCGCCGCTGTCAAGGCCAGGGTAGCCCTGATCGAGCAGCACAAAATGGGGGGGGATTGCCTGCATACCGGCTGCGTTCCCTCCAAGGCGCTGATCCGCGCCGCCCGCTTCGCCTCCGATCAGCGCCGCGCCGCCGAGCTGGGCTTCACGCCCAGCCAATCCAAAGCCGATTTTGCCGCCGTGATGACGCGCATCGCCGAGGTAATCAAAACCGTCGAGCCCCACGATTCGGTCGAGCGCTATCAGGGGCTGGGGGTGGAGTGCATCCAGGGAGCCGCGCGTCTGGTTTCCCCCTGGGAGGTCGAGATCAACGGTCGGCGACTGTCCGGCCGCCACATCGTCATCGCCACCGGCGCCAGGCCGAGGGTGCCGGATCTGCCGGGTCTGGGCGAGGTGCCCTACCTCACCTCGGACAGCCTCTGGCAGTTGCGCGAGCCACCGCGCCACCTGCTGGTGCTCGGCGGCGGCCCCATGGGCTGCGAGCTGGCCCAGAGCCTGGCCCTGCTCGGCATCCCGGTCAGCCTGGTGGAGCTGGCCGAGCAGCTGTTGCCGAGGGAGGAGCCCGAGGTCGCCGCGCTGCTGCAGGCGCAGATGGAGGAAGACGGGGTGCGGGTGCTCACCGGCTGGCGGGTAGAGCGAGTCGAGCGCAGGAACCCCGGCGAGATCCGCCTGCACCTGAGCAGAGGCACGGAGCGCATGACCCTGGAGGGAGACCAGCTGCTGCTGGCCCTTGGCCGGGTCGCCAACGTGCACGGCTTCGGGCTGGAGGAGCTGGGGGTCACCCTTAACCCCGGAGGCACGGTGCGGGTGGATGCTTTCCTCGCCACCAACTACCCCAGCATCCTGGCGGTGGGGGACCTGGCCGGTCCCTACCAGTTCACCCACGTCGCCGCCCATCAGGCCTGGTACGCGGCGGTCAACGCCCTGTTCGCCCCCTTCAAGCGTTTTCGGGTGGACTATCGGGTGATCCCGGCCGCCACCTACACCAGCCCGGAGATCGCCCGAGTGGGATTGAATCAGGGCGAGGCCCGCGCCCGGGGTATCCCCTTCGAGGCAACCCGCTTCCCACTGGCCGAACTCGACCGCGCCATCACGGATGGCGAGCGGCAGGGGTTCGTCGAGGTGTTGACGGTGCCGGGCAAGGACAAGATCCTGGGGGCCACCATAGTGGGCACTCATGCCGGTGAGCGGCTCGCCGAGTTCGTGCTCGCCATGGGCCAGGGGCTGGGGCTGCGCAAGATCCTCGCCACAGTGCACGCCTATCCCACCCTGATGGAGGCCAACAAGCAGGTGGCCGGACGTTGGCAGCAGGCCCATCAACCCGTTCGTCTGCTGCCGCTATTGGCCCGTTATCACGCTTGGCGCCGCGGCGTCTGATCCCTTTGCAGAAGGTCACCCTATGTTCAAGACCCGATTTAGCTCCTTGCTCCGCCCCTTGCGCCGGGCCCTGCTGCTCACCGCCTTCCCCCTGCTGATGGCGAGCCCGTTGCAGGCGAGCGAACAACCGGTGGATGGGTTGCGCTGGCAGCAGACGCTTCAGGAGGCCCGCGGCCAGACCGTCTACTTCAACGCCTGGGGCGGCAGCCCGGAGATCAACGCCTATCTGGTCTGGGCCGGCCAAGAGATCGAACGGCAGTACGGGGTCAAGCTGGTGCAGGTGAAGGTGGATGACATCGCCCAGAGCGTCAGCCAGCTGCTGGCCAACCAGCAGGCGGGCAAGACGGAGGACGGCCCCATCGACCTGATCTGGGTCAACGGCAAGAACTTCAAGGCGCTCAAGGAGCAGCACCTGCTGGGCGCCCCCTTCAGTGCCGAGCTGCCCAACATGGCGCTGGTGGACGAGGCCCTGCCGGTGACAGAGGACTTCACCGTGCCGGTCGAGGGACTGGAAGCCCCCTGGGGCATAGGCCAGCTCAATCTGATGGTTAACACGGAGGAAGTCACCACAGCACCCAGCTCGGCGGCCGAACTGCTCGCCTGGGCCAAGGCCCACCCCGGCCGCTTCACCTACCCCAAGCCGCCCCAGTTTCACGGCGCCAGCTTCCTCAAGCAGATCCTGCTGGAGTTGACCGCCGATCCCGCGCCGCTCTATCGGGAGGCGACCGATGCCGAGTTTGATCGCCTGAGTGCGCCCCTCTGGGCCTGGCTCGATGCGCTTCACCCCGCGCTCTGGCGCAAGGGCAAGCTGTTCCCCACCGGCGCCGCCGAGACCAAGCAGTTGCTCGATGACGGCGAGCTTGCCATGGCCATCAGCTTCAACCCACAGGAGGCCCAGAGCTCGGTGCAAAACGGCACCCTGCCCCCCACCGTCAAGGCGGTGGCCATGGCAAAGGGGGCGCTGACCAACAGCCACTTCCTCGCCATCCCCTTCAATGCCAGCGCCCGGGCCGGCGCCAAGGTGGTGGCCAACTTCCTGCTGAGCCCGGACGCTCAGGCCCGCAAGGCGGACCCCGCCTTCTGGGGCGATCCCAGCGTGCTGGATCCCGCCAGGCTCGGCGTCAAGACCATGTCCACCACGGGGGCACCGGCACTGCGCTTCAAGGCTAAGCCTGAGCCCCACCCCAGCTGGCAGCTGCGGCTGGAAGCGGCCTGGGCCGAGCGCTACGGCCGCTGATCCATGAGCAGCCGGGCCTGGCGCCTCCTCTTTCTCTGGCTGTGCGGCCTGCTGCTGGCCGCGCCGCTCGCCGTCGGCCTGCTGCTCCTGCTGGCCGAGGGCGCCGCCATGGGCAATCTCAGGCTGCTGCTGGCACAGCCCGGGCTCTGGCATTCGGCGGGCCTGAGCCTCTGGATAGCGAGCGCCTCTACCCTGGGGGCCTTGCTCTTTACCGCCCTGCTGCTCGCCCAGGGCGACGGAAGTCGCTGGATGGGGATGCTGCGCCGCCTGCTCTCCCCGCTGCTAGCCCTGCCCCACGTGGCTTTTGCCATCGGCTTTGCCTTTTTGCTCGCCCCCTCCGGCTGGCTGCTACGGCTGCTCTCTCCCACCCTCACCGGTTTTGAGATGCCGCCCGACTGGCAGACCCTCAAGGACCCCGCCGGTCTGGGCCTCATCGTCGCGCTCATCCTCAAAGAGACTCCCTTTCTGCTGCTGATGGCGCTCTCGGCCCTGGATCCGGCCAAGGTGGCTCGCCAGCAGTGGATAGGCGTGAGCATGGGCTTCAGTCTCCCCCAGATCTGGTGGCGCCTGCTGCTGCCCGCCCTCTGGCCCGCCTTGCGCCTGCCGCTCTATGCGGTGGCGGCCTATGGCATCGCCGTGGTGGATCTCGCCCAGTTGCTGGGACCGGATGCGCCAGCCCCGCTGGCGGTGCGGCTCTGGCTCTGGTATCAGGACGCCGATCTGCTGTGGCGCGGGGCCAGTGCCAGCGGCGCCCTGCTGCTGCTCGCCGGCGGTCTGCTGCTGCTCGCCGGCTTGCGGCTGCTGGAGTGGGGGCATCTTGGCCTTGGCCGGCACCATTGGCTCGATGGCCGCCGCACCGCCCCTGCTTGCCTGGCCAGGCGCCTGGTCGGGGGCGGCGCCCTGGGGCTGCTCGCCATCAATCTGCTGGTGCTGGCCGCGCTGCTGCTCTGGTCCCTGACCCGCCGCTGGCCCTTCCCTGACGGGCTGCCGAGCCAGTGGAGCGGTCACCACTGGCTGGTGCTGCTGCCGAGCCTGGGTCCCCTGCTATGGCAGAGTCTGTGGCTCGCCATCGCGAGTGCCGGCATCTCCCTGCTGCTGGTGGTGCTCTGCCTAGAAGCGCAACGGGATCGACGCCCCTGGCCGCTCTGGCTCGTCTGCCTGCCGCTGCTGTTGCCCCAGGCCAGCCTGTTGTTCGGGTTGCGGCTCCAGATCGACTGGCTGGGCAGCGCCGGAGTCGACGGCATAGGCTGGGGCTGGGTGCTCTGGAGCCAGCTGCTGTTCGTGGCGCCCTATGTGTACCTCTGCCTGCACGGCGCCTATCGCCAGTTCGACCCTCGTATCGTGCAGGCGGCGCAACTGCTCGGGGCCAGCCCCTGGCGGGCCTGGTGGCGGGTGAAGGCCCCCTTGCTGGCGCGCCCCTTGCTGTTCGCCTTCGGGGTCGGCGCAGCCGTGAGTCTGGCCCAATATCTGCCGACCCTGCTGTTTGGCGCCGGCCGGGTCGTGACCATCACCACGGAGGCGGTAGCCATCGGCAGCGGCCTCAACCGGCGGCTGGCGGGGCTCTACGGCCTGCTACAACTGCTGTTGCCGCTGTGCGTCTACGCCCTGGTACTCTGGCTACCGGCCCGCATCAACCCAGCACTGAAACACGGCTCATTAGGATGAGACAATGACCATGCTGCACAGCACCCCACTTATTCTCCACCTCGCAGGCAAACCCCTGCTCATCCTGCCTGCGCTCGAGGTGGTCCCCGGCGAGGTGCTGACCCTGATGGGGCCAAGCGGCTGCGGCAAGAGCTCGTTGCTGGCTGCGCTGGCGGGCGTGCTGCCGCCCAGGGGTCCCTTTCGGCTGGAGGGCGACCTCTGGCTGGGCGAGCGACTGCTCACTCCCTTGCCCCCCCAGCGGCGGCGGATCGGCATGTTGTTCCAGGAAGACTTGCTGTTTGCCCACCTGACGGTGGCCGAGAACCTGATCTTTGGCATGCCGGCCAGCGTCAGAGGAGAGGCAGCCAGGAGGACAAGGGCACTGGACGCGTTGGCGGAGGTGGGGTTGACCGATCAGGCCGACAAGCTGCCGGGCCGGCTCTCCGGCGGCCAGAAGGCGCGGGTCAGCCTGCTGCGGGCCCTGCTGGCCGAGCCGCAAGCCCTGCTGCTGGACGAGCCCTTCTCCCGGCTGGACAAGCCGCTACGGGCCGCATTCCGGGCCCTGGTGTTCGATCAGATCAAGAACCTGAACATACCGGCCATCCTGGTCACCCACGACGAGGACGATGCGCCGGGCGCCATCCTCAATCTCATGCCCTTCGAGGAACAAAGCCTTGCTTGATCGCCATATCATTCCCCTGATCCGCCGTCCCCTCGCCGCCCTGGCCGCCCCCCTGTGCCGGGCCGGGATGAGCGCCAACCAGATAAGCCTCACCGGCTTTGCCATCGGCATGCTGGCGCTGCCGCTGCTGGCGCTGGGGCTGCACGACTGGGCCCTGCTCACCATCCTGCTGAACCGGCTGCTGGACGGACTGGATGGGGCCGTGGCGCGGCAGACCGGGATCACCGACTGTGGCGGCTTCCTCGACATCACCCTCGACTTCATCTTCTATGCCGCCGTGGTGCTGGGCTTCGCCCTGAGTGCCCCGGCCAACGCCCTGCCCGCCGCCACCCTGCTGTTTGCCTTCATGGGCACGGGCTCGAGCTTCCTGGCCTTCGCCATCATGGCGGGCAAGCGCGGCATCGAGAACCCCGTCTACCACCACAAGTCTCTCTACTATATCGGCGGTCTGACCGAGGGCAGCGAGACCATCGCCCTGTTCGTGCTGATGTGCCTCTGGCCCGGGGCCTTCGGGCTGCTGGCCTACGGCTTCGCCCTGCTCTGCGGCATCACCACCCTGACCCGGCTCTGGAGCGGCTATCACACCCTTCGTTGAGGAAGGGCGCCAAGCGCTGGCGGCGAATCAATCAAAAGATGAATAGCGGCCCCCCGCCATGCACTGAGCACTTGCGCATGGATGCCAATGTCTTACCATGACGACACTCCTTATTCAGGCCTTCGAGAACCTTATGCGTCGCCTTGTCTGTGTCCTCACCCTATCCGCCTTCCCCCTGCTTTATGGCTGCAGCAGCACACCGGCCCCAACGCCCGTGGTCAAGCCACAGCCAAAGAGCGCCTTCATCAACCAGACACCACCGAGCAAACCCCTTTATAGCCAAGGGGTTAGCAAGGGCGACTTCGCCAATCGCCCCAACGTGGACAGATTCGTGCAGCGCATGGTGCAGAAGCACGGTTTCGACAGTGCGCAACTGCACCAGGTGCTGGCGCAGGCCCAGCGCTACGACTGGATCATCAAGCTGATGGACGCCCAGGCCCCCACCACCACGCCGCCGACCGGCCCGACCGGCGCCTGGAACCGCTATCGCGCCAAATTCATCACCCCGGACAACGTCCAGAATGGCGTCAGCTTCTGGCGTGAATACGAGAGCGAGCTCAACCGGGCGCAGCAGATCTACGGGGTGCCGCCGGAGATCATCGTCGGCATCATAGGGGTGGAGACCCGCTGGGGTCGGGTAATGGGCAAGACCCGCATCCTGGATGCGCTGGCCACCCTGGCCTTCGACTATCCCCGTCGGGCCGATTTCTTCACCGGCGAATTGGAAGCCTTCCTGGTGATGACCCGGAACGAGGGCATGGATCCCACCGAGCCGCAGGGCTCCTACGCCGGCGCCATGGGCTACGGCCAGTTCATGCCGTCCAGCTTCCAGAGCTATGCGGTGGACTTCGATGGCAACGGTCACACCAACCTCTGGGATCCGGTGGATGCCATCGGCAGCGTCGCCAACTACTTCAAGGCCCATGGCTGGGAGAAGGGACAACCGGTGGCGGTGCGCGGTCAGGGCCAGCTGCCCGGCTATGAGCACGGCTTCCAGACCCGCTACCCCGTCGCCACTCTGCGCGGGGCCGGCCTCGCGCCCACCAGCTCCCTCGGCAACCACCAGCAGGCGAGCCTGCTGCGCCTGGACGTGGGCACCGGCTACCAATACTGGTACGGCCTGCCGAACTTCTACGCCATCACCCGCTACAACCACAGTACCCACTACGCCATGGCGGTATGGCAACTCGGTCTGGCGGTCAGGGATGCCAAAGGCAGTTATTAATGCTGCATTTTGCTAACAAAACGGGCCTGATGGGCCCGTTTTGTTATTCGTTTTCCAATAGCCAGCGCTTGAGCAGAGCGGCAAGCTGCCCCTGCTCGACCTGGGTCAATGGGGCCAACAAGCGGCGCTCGTTCGCCACGTGCCGCTCCACCGCCCGATCGATCAGCTCTCTACCCGCCTCGGTCAGACAGACCAGCAGGCTGCGCCTGTCGCTCGGCGCCGCCTGGCGCTCAATGAGACCCCGCTCGGCCAGCTTGTCGAGCCTGGCCGTCATGGCCCCCGAGGTCAGCATGGCGGATTGGTAGAGCTGGGTCGGCGTGAGGGGTTCTCCGGCGCGTCTTAAGGTCGCCAGGATGTCGAAGTCGGAGCCCAGCAGGCCGCACTCCTTGAGCTCCTCGCTCACCTCACGCCCGGCGATCGCCGCCATCCGCGCCACCCGGCCCAGTACCCCCATGGGGCTGCAGTCGAGATCCGGCCGCTGCCGGGCCCACTGCGCCAGCAGCAGGTCTACATGATCAGACTCCATCATGGCTCCATTATCTTTTTATAAAGATACTTGATAATAAACCAACTGACGGCTAATGTATCTTCACTTAAAGATACTTTTTCATGAGATACCCATGCCGCTGCTGATCGCCCTGCTCGCGCCCCTGCTGTGGGGGAGCACCTACGCCCTCGTCAGTCTCTATCTGACCGACTACTCCCCCTACTGGGTGGCGGTGTGGCGAGCCCTGCCCGCCGGCATGCTGCTGCTGTTGCTGCACCCCAGCCGACCACCGCTGACCTGGAGCAGGCAATTTCTGCTGGCGTTTTGCAACATCACCGCCTTCTTCGCCCTGCTGTTCGTGGCGGCCTTCCGCCTGCCGGGGGCCGTGGCGGGTACCCTGGGCGCGACCCTGCCGCTGATCCTGATGGGGCTGGCCTGGTTGCAGGATGGCAAACGGCCGAGCCTGAAGTGGCTGCTGCTGGGGCTGATGGGGCTCGTGGGCGTGTTGCTGCTGCTCAACCCCTCCGCCAATCTGGATCCCGTCGGCGTGGGCTGCGCCCTGCTCGCCACCCTGCTCATCGGCCAGTCCAGCCGCTGGATGCAACGCTGGCCGGTGAGCGATCTGCTGGCCCTCACCGCCTGGCAACTGCTGCTCGGCGGCCTGATGTTGATCCCGATCGCCTGGTGGCTGGCGGGCCCCATGCCGACACCCCGTCTGGCGAGTGCCCCCGCGTTTGGCTGGCTGATCCTGCTCAACACGGCGCTGGCCTACTGGGCCTGGCTGTGGGGCCTCAAGCGCCACGGTCCCGAGGTGATGGGCATGCTGGCCCTCACCAATCCCATGGTGGCGGTGTCGCTGGGGGTGCTGATGGTGGGCGAGACTCTGGACGGGCGTCAGTGGCTCGGCATCGGGGTGATCCTGCTCTCCCTGTTCCTGATGAAGCTGCCGGCGAGGCCCTTCTTCAAACGCTGGCAAGTCCGCAAGGCGAGCACCAGCAAGGCCGGCAATGACTGACCCGCGAGACGAATGGCTTGAATAGCCAACAGGATGCATAAAAAAAGAGGAGCCACCAGGGCTCCTCTTTTACATGGGGTGATCCGCAGAGAACGTCAGACGCCGGCCTTGGCCAGGGCGGCGGAAACGATCAGCTGGGCCTCCTGCTGGATCAAGTCCAGGTGTGCCTCACCCTTGAAGCTCTCCATGTAGATCTTGTAGATGGACTCGGTGCCGGAGGGGCGCGCCGCGAACCAACCGTGTTCGGTCACGACCTTCAAGCCACCGATGGCGGCGTTGTTGCCGGGCGCGCGGGTCAGCTTGGCGAGGATGGGATCGCCGGCCAGGGTAGAGGCCTCCACCAGTGCCGGGTCCAGCTTGGACAGCACCGCTTTTTGCGCGCTGTTGGCCGGGGCATCGATGCGGCGGTAGCTGGAGCGGCCAAATTTGGCCTCCAGGGCGTCGTAGTGCGCCTGGGGATCCTTGCCGGTGACGGCCAGGATTTCGGCGGCCAGCAGGGCCAGGATGAAGCCGTCCTTGTCGGTGGTCCAGACGGTGCCATCCTTGCGCAGGAAGGAGGCGCCGGCGCTCTCTTCACCGCCGAAGCCGAACTCGCCGCTGTAGAGGCCGTCCACGAACCACTTGAAGCCGACCGGCACCTCTTTCAGGGTGCGGCCAATCTCGCCTGCGACCCGGTCGATCATGGAGGAGGAGACCAGCGTCTTGCCGACCGCGGCCGTCTTGGGCCAACCGGTTCTGTGGGTGAACAGGTACTGGATCGCCACCGCCAGGTAGTGGTTCGGGTTCATCAACCCCGCCTTGGTGACGATGCCGTGACGGTCGTAGTCGGGATCGTTGCCGAGCGCGATGTCGAACTTGTCTTTCAGGGCGATGAGGCCGGCCATGGCGAAGGGGCTGGAACAGTCCATCCGGATCTTGCCGTCCTTGTCCAGGGTCATGAAGGAGAAGGTCGGGTCGACGCGGTAGTTGACCACCTCGATGTCGAGGTCATAGCGCTTGGCGATCACGTCCCAATAGGCCACGCCGGAGCCACCCAGGGGATCCACCCCGATCTTGATGCCGGCCCGCTTGATGGCGTCCAGATCCAGCACGTTTTCCAGATCGTCCACATAGGGGGTGACGTAGTCGTGTTCGACCACGAACTCACTCGCCAGCGCCTCGGCGAACGGCATTCGTTTCACCCCGGCGAGGTTTGCCTCCAGGATAGCGTTGGCGCGGTCTTCCACCCACTTGGTGATCTCACCCTCGGCGGGGCCGCCGTGGGGGGGATTGTATTTGAAGCCACCGTCTTCCGGCGGGTTGTGGGACGGTGTGATCACCACGCCGTCCGCCAAGGCCGCCGGCTTGCTGGCGTTGTGGCGCAAAATGGCGTGGGAGATGACCGGGGTCGGCGTGAAGCCGAGGCCGGCCTGGATGCGGGTCTCGACGCCGTTGGCCGCCAGCACTTCCACCGCGCTGGCAAAAGCGGATTCGGACAGGGCGTGGGTATCCATGCCGACAAACAGCGGCCCCTGGATACCGGCCTGCTGGCGATACTCCACCAGCGCCTGGGTCACCGCCAAGATGTGGGATTCGGTGAAGGCGTTGTGCAGAGCGCTGCCCCTGTGACCGGAGGTGCCAAAGGCCACCCGCTGCTCGGGGCGGCTCATGTCCGGCTTGTTGAGGTAGTAGGCGCTGACCAGACGGGGGATGTTGGTCAAGTCGCTGAGGCGAGCCGGCTTGCCGGCGTGAGGATGCTGTGCCATGACGTTTTCCTTGAGCGAGGCCTTGCCGACAAGGCCTTAAGTCTGTGATGCGTTAAACTGCGCCGCACACCCGCGCAGTCAAATCCTCGTTGTACCCCATGCTGGCCATCAATTGGGCCACCATGTTCTGCTTGCGGCTGGTGTTGGTGTTGGTGATCACCCAAAACGGGGTATCCGGCACCTGTTTGGGCTTGGTGGTGCTGCCACTGGCCCGCAGCGCCTCGGGATCCTGGGAGAAATAGACGCGCTTGCGCCCCTTGATCTCGGTCGCCTGGGTGAAGCTCTCCGGATTGTCCCGATAGAGGGTACTCAGCACCAGCATGAAGCGGTTGATGGACTTCTCTTCCTGTTGCAGCGCGCCGGAGTCGAGCAGCTCCTGCAGTCCCATGGCATCGGCCGGGGCCACTGGCTGGGCCTGCACCGCCGGTTCGACGGTGGCGGGCACTCGCGCCGAGGCGGGTTGTTCCAGCAGGCGGCGCAGGATATCGGAGGCACTCTCGCCGATGTGCCGGGTCTGGCTCGCGATAAAGAAGTAGAGATCGTCATCAAGCTCGATGGTTTTCATAGGGATGCGCTGGACTCGTCGAAGTTCGGATGCGGCGATTATACATAGGCAAACCCGGCAGCCCAAGGGAGCGGCTGGCAGATGTGCATGAATCTCATCGAGAATACGGCATAATGCGGGACCAAGTGTGTGATCCCCCGCACTGATAGCGGATCTCGGGCGGTTTTTTTGGAAAAAAACCACAGAAAAAACCTCCCAAAAAGAATGAAATCCTTTTCTTTCAATAGATTAAAAATCAGGCCTGCGTGCCAACGACCGATAAAGGTGTCATTTTGCAACACAACCCCCATTTGAATTTCAAGCAGCAAGGTCAGGGTCCCGCCGTCGTGCTGATCCACGGTCTGTTCGGCAGCCTGGACAACCTCGGTCTGCTGGCCCGTCCGCTCAGTGAGCAATACAGGGTCATCAGCCTGGATCTGCGCAACCATGGTGCCTCCTTTCACTCAGGCGAGATGAGCTACCCGCAGCAGGCGGCGGATGTGATCGCCCTGCTGGATCACCTGGCGCTGGACCGGGTGGCGATAGTGGGCCACTCCATGGGCGGCAAGGTCGCCATGCAGCTGGCCAAGCAGGCTCCCGAGCGGGTCAGCAAGCTGGTGGTGGCCGACATAGCCCCGGTCGCCTACCCCCACGCCCGCCACAAGAATGTGTTCGCCGGTCTCAACGCCACCCTGGCCAATCCGCCCCAGAGTCGCAGCGAGGCCGAGGCCATGCTGGCCCAGTACATCGAGATCCCGGGGGTACGCCAGTTCCTGCTCAAATCCTTCGCCAAGGGGGAAGCGGGTTGGGGCTGGCGCTTCAATGTGCCGGCGCTCGAACACAACTACGCCAACATCATGGGCTGGCCCGACAACCAGACGCGCTTCGAGGGACCGACCCTGTTCATCAAGGGGGGGGATTCGGACTATGTGTTGCCCGCATACACGGACACAGTGATGGCACAATTCCCGGCCGCCAAGGCCCGCGTCATCGCCGGAACCGGTCACTGGCTGCACGCCGAGAAACCGCTTTTATTCAATAAACTGGTTGTGGATTTCCTGTCGACAGGCGGTTAACAGTTTCAAATCCTTTGTGATATAGTGCGCCCGTCATAAGGAGTGTGCGCAATCCATGCTGAGTGAACATATCGATCTAATCGAGAGTCTGGGCCTGAAGTTGTTCTTCGTGGCCATCTTCCTGCTGATTGGTCTGGCCATTCATGACGTGCTCAAACGCGGCAACGTGCCCCGTTTCGGCCGTCTCGTCGTCTGGCTGGTTCTGTTTCTGGGTTGCGCGGGTTTTGTCGCCAAGGGGCTGATCGAAATGGGCTGGGAAGGCTCAGGGATCGGCTAACTTATTTTCATCTGTGATGTATGGCCAAACAGCAAACTGATCGAACAACACTGGATCTGTTCGCAAGTGAGAAGCGCCCCGGCAGGCCAAAGACCAACCCACTCCCCCGTGAGACCCAACTCAAGATCAACAAGCGCAACCAGCTCAAGCGCGATCGGGAGAATGGCCTGAAACGGGTAGAGTTGAAGGTGGAGGCCGAGTTGCTGGAGCGCCTGAACCAACTCGCGCTGCAACAGAACGTCAGCCGAGCCGAGCTGATCCAATCTATCCTGAAGCAACAGATTGAGTCTGCTTTTGCAGCAGGCGTCGCAATCTGACCGTTAAGCATCAACACCAGATACGGGTAACTAAACACTATGGCTAGTGTAGGTCTGTTTTTCGGCAGCGATACCGGTAATACCGAAGCTGTCGCCAAGATGATCCAGAAAGAACTGGGCAAGCAACTCATTGAAGTCCATGACATTGCCAAGAGCAGCAAGGCCGATATTGCCAACTTCGATCTGCTGATGTTTGGCATCCCGACTTGGTACTACGGTGAGTCTCAAGCTGACTGGGATGACTTCTTCCCCGAGTTGGAAGAGATAGATTTCACCAACAAGCTGGTCGCCATCTTCGGCTGCGGCGATCAGGAAGACTATTCCGAGTACTTCCTCGATGCCATGGGGACCCTGCGCGACATCGTCGAAGCCAAGGGCGCCATCATCGTCGGCCACTGGCCGACCGCCGGCTACGAATTCGAAGCCTCCAAGGCACTGGTCGATGACAAGCACTTCGTCGGTCTGGGCATCGACGAGGATCGCCAGCCTGAGCTGACCGCCGAGCGCGTCAAGGGCTGGTGCAAACAGCTGCACGAAGAGCTGAACCTGGGCGAGCTGGCGTAAGCCACCTGCTCCCAAAACAAGGGCCCCAACGGGGCCCTTGTTGTTTCTGCGGCGCGGGTCGTCAGCCGCCCCGGTGCTCCGGCTTGGACCTGACATAGAGAGTGCGTCTGACCTGGGCCACCAGCTCACCACGCTTGTCCTGCACCTGCACCTCAAACTCGGGGAAGTGCTTGTCTCCCCCCTCGGTTGCCGCGACGATGGACGCCAGCTTGGCGTCGGTCAGATTGAACTCGGCCACCAGCACCCCCTTGCCCGGCTTGATGTAGTTGATGCTGCCCGCCTTGTCCCAGACGTAATACCGATTCTTGAAGTGCCCCATCAGCATCAGCGGATAGATGGGATCCGTCATGGCGAACATGCTGCCGCCAAACTGGGTCCGGTTGGCATTCTTGTTCCACCAACGGGATTTCAGGGTGACCCTGCAGAAGCGAAAATCGGCGCTCAGGGTTTCGATCTTGATACCCGCTCCCCAGAAGGGAGGCCAGGCGTTGAGGGCGTGGCGCACCCAGGCTGCGTTGCCAAAAAGCCAATCCATGGATCTCATCCGACCAGATAATAGAGAAATTACATAGTATCAACATTCCCCGCGGGAGCAAGCCGAACCACGCCGCGCCATATTTATCTTCAGACGCGGGTTATATGCTAAAGCCCTTGAATTGCTGGGTTTATTTTTAAGCTGGCTACGACCTATAATGACAGGCCAAACGAGTTCGTGGTTGCCATTCCCTTGGCAGTCAATCAGAATAACCACACCTTCGAGAATGCGAATAAATAGAATATGGCAGACCACAATCAAGCATTAAAAAAGGCCGGACTCAAGATCACCTTGCCCCGCGTCAAGATCCTGGAAATCCTGCAACAGCCGGACAGCCAGCACACCAGTGCGGAAGATCTGTACAAACGGCTGATCGATCAGGGTGAGGAGATTGGTCTCGCCACCGTCTATCGCGTTCTCAACCAGTTTGATGATGCAGGTATCGTCACCCGTCACCACTTCGAAGGCGGCAAGTCGGTGTTCGAGCTGGCTACCCAGGAGCATCATGACCACCTGGTCTGCCTCGATTGTGGCAAGGTGATCGAGTTCTCCGACGAGGTGATCGAGCAGCGTCAGCGCGACATCGCCAAGGTGCACAACATCCGCCTGACCAACCATAGTCTCTATCTCTATGGTCACTGCGCGAACGGCGACTGCAAGCACGAATAACGCCGTCGGCCCGCGAGCAGCAATGAAAAAGCCAGCATGATGCTGGCTTTTTTGTGTCCGCAAGGGGGCGGGTGATGGGCAGGGTCTCCCCTGCCCTTCTCGCATCAGCCTTCGGCCTTGCCCCAGACGTCGCGCAGGGCCACGGTGCGGTTGAACACCAGGTGCTCCGGGCTGGAGAGCTTGTTGTCGACACAGAAGTAGCCTTCACGCTCGAACTGGTAGGCAAACTCCGGCTTGGCATCCTTGAGGGAGGCCTCGACCCGGGCACCGGCGATGACCACCAGCGAATCCGGGTTGAGCGCCGCCTCGAAGTCATCCTCGGCAGCGGGATTCGGCATCTTGAACAGACGATCGTAGAGACGGATCTCGGCCGGCAGGGAGTGAGTGGCGCTGACCCAGTGGATCACCCCCTTCACCTTGCGGCCATCGGCCGGATCCTTGCCCAGGGTCTCGGGATCGTAGGAGCAGTAGACGCAAGTCACCTTGCCTTCCGCATCCTTCTCGACCCGCTCGGCCTTGATGACATAGGAGTTGCGCAGGCGCACTTCCTTGCCCAGCACCAGGCGCTTGAACTGCTTGTTCGCCTCTTCCTTGAAGTCCGCCTCGTCGATGAAGATCTCGCGGCTAAAAGTCAGCTCGCGGCTGCCCATCTCGGCGTTGTTCGGGTGCGCCGGAGCGGTCAGCACCTCGTCGCCCGCCAGGTTCTCGATGACCACCTTGAGCGGGTGCAGCACGGCCATGGCACGGGGGGCGTTCTCGTTGAGATCGTCGCGGATACAGGCTTCCAGCATGCTCATCTCGACGATGTTGTCCTGCTTGGTCACGCCGATGCGCTTGCAGAACTCGCGGATGGAGGCCGGGGTGTAGCCACGGCGGCGCAGACCGGAGACGGTCAGCATGCGCGGATCGTCCCAACCGCTGACGTGCCCCTCGGTCACCAGCAGGTTCAGCTTGCGCTTGGACATGACGGTGTATTCGAGGTTCAGGCGGGAGAACTCGTACTGACGGGGGTGGCAGTCGATGCTGATGTTGTCCAGCACCCAGTCGTACAGCCGGCGGTTATCCTGGAACTCCAGGGTGCACAGGGAGTGGGTGATCCCCTCCAGGGCGTCCGAGATGCAGTGGGTGAAGTCGTACATCGGATAGATGCACCACTGGTCACCGGTCTGGTGATGGTGGGCAAACTTGATGCGATAGATGACGGGATCACGCATCACCATGAAAGGTGAAGCCATGTCGATCTTGGCGCGCAGGCAGGCGCTGCCCTCGGCCATCTCACCGTTCTTCATCTTGGCAAACAACGCCAGGTTCTCTTCGACGCTGCGATCGCGGAACGGGCTGTTCTTGCCGGCTTCGGTCAGGGTGCCACGGTACTCGCGCATCTGCTCGGGGGAGAGTTCGTCCACATAGGCAAGACCCTTCTCGATGAGCTCGATGGCGTAGCCGTGCAGCTTGTCGAAATAGTCGGAGGAGTAGCAGATCTCGCCGCTCCACTGGAAGCCGAGCCACTGCACGTCCTGCTTGATGGACTCCACGAACTCGATGTCTTCCTTCGCCGGGTTGGTGTCATCGAAGCGCAGGTTGCACTGGCCCTGATAGTCGCGGGCGATGCCGAAGTTCAGGCAGATGGACTTGGCGTGGCCGATATGCAGATAACCGTTCGGCTCGGGTGGGAAACGGGTATGCACGCTCTTGTGCTTACCGCTGGCCAGATCTTCATCGATGATCTGACGGATAAAGTTGGTTGGGCTGCTCGCCTCGGTCATGAATTCACCTCGAATGTCTCAGCTCGTGGGGCAACCGCGCGCCCCCGCTTAGAAACCGTCAATGATCCACTATTCATCCATGAGGCTCAACAGGAATTTGCCGCCACGGCAAGTGGGCCGCGCCACCAAGCCCCATTTGCGCTGGGGCCGACAAGCTTCCCACCTAGTGGATCCGCTAAACCTCGCGCGGCTTAGTCTCATCCGGGTAAATCATGAAATAGATCAATTCATATAGGTCTAGAATTAAACAGTCTCTTGTGAGTACACACAAAATACTTTTATCACGACAGTTACAATACAAAAGCTCAAAAATACAACTAAAACACCACGAAATTCAGCTTATTGCCCTGATAAATCGCATCAACTCAACATAAGATGTAACAGATGTTTTTCAAACCCCTCAATCCTTAGTATTCTATTTATCATTTTTGCTGCGACATCAGGGAAGATGGTCGACAACACCTGTCCCCTCCCTTTCCCCCGAGCCACTCGCCTCATCCTCACACAGGTAGCTGAGCCATGTCCTACTCCGTATCAAGACGTGATTTCATCAAGCAGTGCGTCATCGCCGGCATCGCCGTCTACAGCGCCCCCCTCCTCGCCAACCTCTCCCTGTCCGGCATGGAAGACGAGATCTTCGATCCCGCCTTGCTCGGCCAGTGGAAGCAGGGGGGCAAGGTCAAGTTCCGCAGCGATGGCCTGGCCAAGGTCACCGGCCAGAAGATCTACAGCCGGGACTATCGCGCCCAGGATCTGGCTGGCTGGCCGTCCCAGCAGCAACATGCGCTGCTGATCCGGCTCGACAAGGCGGATCGCGTCTATCTGGGGCTGGATCTCTCCATGCTGCCCGCCAATGCCCAGCCCCGCCGGGTGATCACGGCGGCCGATCTGGTGCGTGACGGCGTCGAGCTGCCCGCCTTCTACGGCATCAACATGATGGTCAGCGAAGGGGCCACCCCGGACTATCTGGGTCATGCGGCCGCCATGCTGATCTTCCCGGACTTCGCCACCTTCAACCGGGCCAAGCAGATCCTGCAGTTCAACAACAAGGTGGTGCGCTACGGTGATGTGACCCCCCTGGTCGCCACCACCCGGGATCCCTGGGCCTGCTGGCGCATCATCCGGATCGAGGGCAAGCTCGGCATGGGGGATCAATACAGTACCTTGAAGAACGGTCTCTTCTTCCCGGCCATCGTCAGCCACCAGCCGGTATGGCCGACGGCCAGAGCCGATGGCAACGCCGGTGAGCAGGGGATGTATCAGGCCGAGCAGGTGCACAAGGAGCTGGAGGCCGAGGACGCCCTGGTGCTGGATCGCAGCTACCAGACCCAGTTCATCGAGCCCATGATGATGGAGCCGGAAAACTTCAACGGCTGGTTCGACGCCAAGGCGCGCACCATGCACCTGGTGGTGAGCACCCAGTCCCCTCACGACTTCTACTACGAAGCCGCCGAGATGCTGGCCAAGGGGCCGCTGGCCGGCAAGGTCGACAAGCTGGTGGTGCACTCCCCCTTCATCGGGGGTGGCTTCGGGGCCAAGGATCACACCATATTCCCCTTCTATGGCCTGCTCGCGACCCTTTATGGCGAGGGCCCGGTGCGTCTGGCCAACGATCGCTTCGAACAGTTCCAGGGTGGCCTCAAGCGTCATCCGTTCAACATGCACAACAAGCTGGTGATTGACAAGCAGAGCGGCCAGTTCCGCGCCCTGATCAGCGCCATGACAGTGGACGGCGGCGGCCGCCTGAACTTCACCGGCTCGGTGGCCAGCGTGGGGGCCAGCGCCATCCAGGGGGTCTACTACCTGCCCAAGAACGACATCACGGCGGTCGCCCTGCCCTCCGAGAACCCGGATTGCGGCTCCATGCGAGGGTATGGATCCCTGCAAACCATGGCGGCCATGGAGATGATGGTCAACGAGGCCGCCGCACTGCTGAAGATGGATCCGCTGGCGCTGCGGCGCCGCAACCTGATCAAGCCCGGCCAGCCCAATACCCAGGGGGCCATTCCCGAGGGCAACAACCGTTACCCCGAGATCCTGGCGATGGCCGAGCAGCATGAGATCTGGGCCCAGCGCCAGGCCAGGAAGCAGGCTTACGAGACCCAGCATCCGGACCGCCTGCACGGCACGGGTTTCAGCATCACCACCAAGGACTATGGCACCGGCGCCGTGGCCCCCTCCGCCTGCGTCGAGCTGACAAGCAAGGGGGAGATCCTCCTCAAGATCAGTGGCATGGAGATGGGCACCGGGATCCAGACCTCCCAGGCCGAGATCGTCAGTCGCTACTTCGGCCAACCGGCCGACACCATAGATCTCGCCGAAATCGCGCTCTGGGAGAGCTTCAAGCTGGTCGAGACCGATAACCCCTACACCATCTCTCAGGAACGCCAGGACGAGATGCAGAAGAACCCGCGCTGGACTCTGGCCATTCCGCAGGCCTCCTCGGCCTCCATCTCCTCCTACTTCCAGAGTCACGCCACTGTGGCGGCGGCCCGCATCCTGTTCGAGCAGACGCTCTGGCCGGCGGCGACCGCCATCTGGCGCAAGCAGTTCTTCGTCGGTCAGGCGGGTCTGGACCTGGGCCCCGCCAGCGAGGCGAGCTGGACCCCCGCCGGGTTGACGACCCGTGGCATGCCACCGTTGCCGCTCTCTCTGCTGGCGGCCCATGCCCACGCCAACGGCCTCATCACCGGTGCCATGGTGCACAGCTTCAACCGCTGGGCCTGGGCCGAGTGCGACTTCACCATCGAGGGTCAGAGCCAGCGCCTGCCCATAGATGCGCTGGCGTTGCGCTACGGTGACGGCGCCAGCAGCGCGCAGCGCGCACAGGCCGATGCCAACGGCTACCAGCTGCTCGACCGCACCCAGGCTCACTACCCCAGTACCAACCTGAACAACGCCATGGTGACCTACTACGCCCCCTGCGCCACCTTGGTCGAGATAGCGCTGGAGAAGGGCTCGGGCAAGGTGCACATACTGTCCGCCCACAGCTGGCTTGACGCCGGTCGAGTCATAGTCCCCGAACTGGTGGAAGGCCAGATCCAGGGCGGCCTGGCCATGGGGGTCGGTCATGCTCTGTATGAATATCTGCCGTCAGGCCAGGAAGGGCCGGGCAACGGCACCTGGAACCTGAACCGCTATCAGGTCCCCTTGGCGCACCAGCTGCCGGTCTGGAACCTGACCCACACCCTGCTGGAACCCCTCTCACCGACCGATGCCACCAAGGGCATAGGCGAAGTGGTGATGATCCCCGTGGTCGCCGCCCTGGTAGAAGCCATCTATCAGGCGACCGGCACCCGCTTCTATCATCTTCCCGTGACTGCAACCGACATTCAGAAGGCCATCCAATGATCACCGTAAACATGACCATCAACGACCGTCTCATTGGCCCGATCGAAGTGGATGACAACACCATGATGATCGACTTCCTGCACGAGTATGTGAACCTGACCGGAACCAAGTTCGGCTGTGGCATCGGCGTCTGTCATGCCTGCACCATAGTCGTCGACGGGGCGGATGGCAGCAGCGAGAGCGTGCGCACCTGCGTCAACGGGGTTGGCCGCTTCAACGGCCAGCGCATACGCACGGTGGAAGGCCACGCCAAGCGTAACAACCTGGGCAAGATCATCGCCCTGAGCCCGGTGCAGAAGACCTTCCTGGATCACTTCTCCTTCCAGTGCGGCTGGTGTACCTCGGGTTTTATCAACGAGACCACAGTGCTGCTGGAGCGGCTGCGCAAGCAGCCGGTGGCCATGGCCGATCTCGAATCCACCATAGAGGGTGCGCTTAAAGATCACGTCTGCCGCTGCACCGGTTACAAGAAGTACTACGAGGGGGTCAAGGCCATGTTGATCTCGGAGGGGGTAGTACGCACATGATGCTCTCCAGACTCGCATTCGCACTCTTGCTCGGCGCAGGCACGGTGTCTGCGGCAGACGCCCAGGATCCGCAGGTGGCACAGGGAGAGTACCTGTCCAAGGTCGGCGACTGCGCCGCCTGCCACACCGCCGAGGGGGGCCAGAAGTATGCCGGTGGACTGGCGTTCAAGACGCCTTTCGGCGTCATCTACTCCACCAACATCAGCTCCGACAAGGCCCAGGGGATAGGCAGCTACAGCTATCAGGATTTTTATGAGGTGATGCACAACGGCAGCGCCCCCAATGGCCGCCTCTATCCTGCCATGCCTTATACCTCCTACCACCTGGTCACGGATGAGGACATGAAGGCGCTCTACGCCTACTTCATGCAGACCAAACCGGCCGCCACCCCTAACCGTGACAACGAGGTCGGCTTCCCCTTCAACGTGCGCACCGGCCTGCTGTTCTGGAACATGGTGGCCCATGAGGACAGCGCCTTCGAAACCGATCCGGCCAAGAGCAGCAACTGGAATCGTGGCCGCTACCTGGTGGATGGGCTGGGGCACTGTGGCGAATGCCACACGCCGCGGGATACCTTCATGGCGATGGACGACTCCAGCTACCTGAAAGGGGCCATGATCGAGGGGGTGATGGCCCCGGAGATCACCGCCACCGAGCTCAGGCGCCAGGGCTGGACCCATGACTCCCTGACCCGGCTGCTGCGCAAGGGCTACTCGGTCAAGGGCGGCGTCTTCGCCGGCATGTATCCCGTGGTCGAGAAGAGCTTCGCCTACCTGACCGACGAAGACATGCACGCCGCCACCAGCTACCTGCTCGACAGCGACACCCCGCTGCCGGTGCCGGAGCCCAAGCAAGTCACCCTGGATAGGGCGCACCCCGGCTATGGGCTCTACCGGGACTACTGCGCCGGTTGTCACGGCCAGGAGGGTCAGGGCAAGCCGAACGTGACGCCATCCATGTACACCAACGCCACCCTGGATCAGGCGACCCCGACCAACACCCTGGCGGTGCTGCTGCGCGGGATCCCGGCCCAGAGCTACAGCCAGACCGAGCGCTTCGCCCCCATGCCAAGCTATGCCAAGGAGCTCAACGAACAGCAGCTGGCGGATCTGGTCAACTTCCTGCGCCAGACCTGGGCCCATCAGCCCTCCACCCTGAGTGCAAGCGACATCGAGGCGCTCAAGAAGGAGATCGTCGAGGCGCACGATGAGTAGCGGTCAGCTGGAGGTGCTGCGTCAGAGCCTCGCCTGGCTCACTCAAGGAAAATCTATCTGGCTGTGCAGCATAGTGGCGACCTACGGCTCGGCTCCCCGCCCGCAAGGGGCCCTGTTCGCCACCGACGGTAGTCGCCGCAGCGGCTCCATCTCCGGCGGTTGCATCGAGGATGCCTTCGTCGCCATGCTGGCCAGGGGGGAGCATGACTCGCCCCAGAGCCTGCTGGACTATGGCTCCCACCTGGCCCCCGATGGTAGTGCATTCGAGCTGCCGTGTGGGGGTCGCATCCGGCTGCTGGTGGAGCACCTCGAAGGGGACGCGGCCGTCGCAGATCTGAACGAGTGGCTGAGCAGGCTGCAAGGCGCCCTCCCCTTCGTGCGGGAGGTGCTGCTCGAGCAGGGGAAACGCTCCTATCTGGCCGACGAGATGCAGGGCCAGTGCGAGCAAGAAGATCCAGACAGGGTGCAGCTGAGCTATGCCCAGCGCTGGCGCCTGCTGCTGCTGGGGATCAGTCAGGTGAGCGAGCAGGTGGCCAGACTGGGACAGGCCGCTGGCTTCGAGGTGTTGCTGTGCGACACCCGCGAGGCATATTGCCCCGACTGGCACTGGGGGCCTGAGCAGGGCGGCATAGCGGTGGAGTGGTGTGACCCCGAGCGTTTCATCGAGCGTCATGTCACGGCCCGGAGCGCCGTGCTCGCCCTGGCCCACGATCCCAGGATCGACGATGCCGGCTTGATGGCGGCACTGGAATCAGAGGCCTTCTATCTGGGCGCCATGGGCTCGGTGCGCACCAGCGCCCGTCGGCTGGAGCGGCTGCAGCGAATTGCCGAGGCGAGTCAGACCCAGCTTGCGCGGATCCACGCCCCCATAGGGCTGCCCATCGGCAGCAAGACCCCCATAGAGATCGCCATCGCCGTGCTGGCCGAGGTGATCGCCGCGCGCCAGGGCATCAGATTGCGAGACGCCACAGATGCAGCCTGAGCGGATAGCCCTGCTGCTGGCCGCCGGCTTCTCCCGCCGCTACGGCAGCGACAAGCGCCTCGCAGGCTCCCCGCCCCTGATCCTGCGCACCCTCGCCACCCTGCTCCCCGACCATGATCGCGTGCTGGTGGTGCTCAGGCAGCGAGACGAGGCGGTACGCCAGCTGCTGGCGCCGACGGGAGCCCTGATCACCCAGGTGCCGGCAGATGGCGGCATGGGTGACAGCCTGGCCCACGGGGTGCGCACCCTGCTCGCCCAGGATTGGCCCATCCAGAGTCTGCTGGTGGCGCTGGCCGATATGCCCCATCTCTCCCGCACCAGCCTGCTGGCCTTGCAGGCTGCTCAGCAGGGTCACTCGCTGGTGCGGCCCCTCTACCAGGGTCAGCAGGGGCATCCCGTCAGCTTTCCCGCCGACCTGCTGCCCGAGCTGGCCCGCCTCTCTGGTGAACAAGGCGCCAAGCCGGTGCTCGATCGCCACGCCGACCGCCTGATCTGCCTGACGCTGGATGATCCCGGCTGCGTGCAGGATATCGACCGACCCGAAGACCCTCTCTGATCCACCCCGACGACGACGCCGGCAAAACGCGGGCAAAAAAAGCCCCGCACCAGGCGGGGTCACAAGTGATGAAAAACAGACAATACACACACAACAAAGGCTCACACGCACAGTCAACCTTTCCCAAAACCGATGACATATCGGCCTTGGGAAAGGCGGGTCTTGCGACCCGCCTGGTGTTAGCGGTTGACAGCTATCAGTTCAGTTCGGTGACGCGGCTGGTGCGCTTGCCATCGAAGCTGGTGGTACGCAGGTAGACCTTGCCGTTCACGCTCGGCTTGGCCGCGGCGTCATAGGCGCTCCAGCTCTTGCCATCCAGGCTGTACTGGATGGGCAGACCAGGCAGATCCACGTTCGCTTCCAGCTTGCCGTTGACGACCTTGGCACCCGGTACCGAGAGACGGTACTCGACGCCGTAGGCTTCCAGTTTCGCCAGCTCACGCTGACCCAGCAGGTTGGCGAACTGGTTCCACTCCTTGTCCAAGGTGGCCTTGTTGACATGCTTGGTCTCGCCGGAGAACTCACGACCCTTCACATAATCCAGCTCGAAGCCACCCTTGTGCCAGGCACGCTCGGCCACGGAGAAGATCCGCGGGTAGACCATGTACTCGTACTGGGCATCGGTACGCACGGTTTCACCCCACTGCTGACCGGACATGCCCTTGAACTTGACGGGCTCCTGGTCACCCTTGGCCACGAAGGCATTGCCGTCGCGATCGGTCGAGGTCTCGGCGTTCTGCGGCAGGTTTTCCGGGGCGAAGTTGAACAACTTGCGGGTGTCGGTGAAGCGAGTCGCCCAGTAGTAGCCACGCTCGGCCGGATGCACCTCGTTCGGGAAGTCCAGGTAGAGGTAATCCGGGTTGGACAGCACCACGTCATAACCCTTGTGCGCCCACGCCATCGCGTTGTTGAAGCCGCCCCAGTAGAGGGTTTCCCAGAAGTTGACCTGGGTCTTGTCGGTGGCGAAATCCTTGGCACCGTCGGCGTACTTCAGGCCATCTTCCCACGCCATCAGGGTGGAGTAGCCATCCGCCTTGACCATCTTGGCAACTTCCTTCGCGTAGTAGACCATCAGTTCGTCTACGCTCTTGATCTTGCCCTCGTCGATCATCTTCTGGCACAGCGGGGACTTGCCGAACGGCTTGTCCTGCTTGCTCCAGTCGGTGTTACCCTTCCAGGCCACCAGATCGGCTTTCTTGGTGACGGCCGGATCCTGGTAACCATCGCGGATCATGATGTTCTTCGCTTCGTCACCACCGTAGTGCCAGACGGTCAGCGGCTGGCCGGCTGCCTTGTGCATGGCGCCGACTTCATCCATGACCTTGGCCACGAAGGCGGAAGAGCCCGGCTGGCAAGGGTTGATGAAGGACATCTTGTCGTAGAACTGGACCGAGGTGATGTTGGAGGTGTCGGCCGGATCGAGCAGACGGTACTGGTTCGCCTCCTGCTCTTTACCCTCGGCCATCAGCCGCTTGTAACGCGCCTCCATGGAGACCACGGCGGCACGGGCATGCGCCGGCATGTTGACCTCGGGGATCACGGTCACACCGCGCGCCTTGGCGTAACGGACCAGGTCGATATAGTCGGACTTGGTGTAGAAACCGCTGCCCATGTTGTCGCTAGTCGGGCCTGAACCCAGCTGCGGCAGGATGCACTTGGTTTCGGACAGATCGTGGCAACGCTCGCCACCGACCTCGGTCAGCTCCGGCAGGCCCGGGATCTCGATGCGCCAGCCTTCATCGTTGGTCAGGCCCAGGTGCAGAGTGTTGAGCTTCTTGGACGACATCTGGTCGATCAGCTTGCGCAGGGTTTCCGGGCCACGGAAGTGGCGGGCCACGTCGGTCTGCATGCCACGGTATTCGAAGCGCGGAGCATCCTCGACCGCCATCTGGCTGACCAGCTTGTCGTTGACCCCCAACAGGGAGATCAGGGATTGCGCGCCCCAGAAGGCGCCGTCGATGTCGTGGCCCTGGATCAGCGCGCCCTGCGAGCCGATGTTCATGTCATAGCCTTCGGCCTGCTTGACCTTGCTGCCGAGCTTGATGGTCACTGGGTAGCCGGTGTCGGAGAGGGTAACACCCAGCTTGGTCAGTGACGCCTTGATGGCTTCGGCACGGTCGGTCGGCAGATCCAGCGCGTTGAGTTTGATGCTGGAGAGATCGACCTGCGGACCCGCCTTCACCACCTGCTTGAGCGGGGTCGGCATGATCTGGTCGTCGATCTTGCTGGCCGGCAGCAGCGTGCTGGCCTGATTGGCAGCGAAACGGGTCTCGCTGTTCATCAGGATGTTCTTGTCATCCTTGGTGCGCTTCCAGCCGTCGGCCGGCATCGGCTTCTCGTAGCTGGTGGCATCTTCGATGTTGGTCATGCTGGCGATCACCTTGGGCTCGGCGCCCTCGGTGGCGACGTACCAGTTCGGCATGATGTCGCTTTCAAACAGCACCCAATACTCCACCACCAGCGGCACTTCGACCGTGGCATCCTTGGCAAAGCCCTGGAACTTGTCGGTCGGCGTCATGCGATAGAGGTCGCCGGTCAGGTGGGTGATGGTGAACTGGTCGTTGTCCACCCGCTGGATGCGGCGGATGGAGTGGATGTAGATGTTCCAATCCTTGGAAGTCACGTCCGCACCGGTGTTGGTCAGGTGCAGCTTGGCAACGCCACAGCTAGCCCACTCGGAACCCAGTGCCTGACAATCCAAACCGGCACTGGCACCGTCGTTGGTGACCACTTCATACTTGACGACCAGGTTGCTGGCGAGGGAATCGACCACGGCTTGCTTGGCGGCATCGGCTGCCTGTACCTGAGCGGCACAAACGGTAGACATGGCAATGGCTAACAGAGAATGTTTCAAGTTCATAACTGCTGCTCTCATTTGAAGTAAAGGTTGGATTTTCTTGGCTTTTTTTATATGGGGCCCCTGAGCGGGGCCCTTAGTTATGTCAACAATGGACTTAGACTTGAGGTGAGCTTGCGCTCGATTAACGCAGGGATTTCATCTCACCGGCGATGATTTCGGCCAAGGGGCCCAGAATCACCTGCAGGTTCTGCTCACCGAGCTTGACCACACCGGCCGCGCCCAGGGCTTTCAGCTTGCGCTCATCCACGATGCTGCGATCTTTCAGGGTCAGACGCAGACGGGTGATGCAGGCATCGATGGTGACCAGGTTCTCTTGACCACCCAGCACTTCCAGATACTGGCGAGCCAGCTCGGTGCGGTCGGTGGTCTGAGCCTGTACCGGCACGGCTTCGTCATCTTCACGACCCGGAGTCTTCAGGTTGAACTTGACGATGACGGTACGGAAGATGGCGTAGTAGAGGCCGAAGAACACCAGG
The DNA here is from genome assembly GCF_000764655.1 of Aeromonas aquatica. Taxonomy (GTDB): domain Bacteria; phylum Pseudomonadota; class Gammaproteobacteria; order Enterobacterales; family Aeromonadaceae; genus Aeromonas; species Aeromonas aquatica. The sequence continues at coordinate 75,704 of NZ_JRGL01000012.1, read as the reverse complement.
CCCTGTACCAGCAGCATGTACCAATGAGTCGCCAACGGGTTGCGCGATTGGATGAACATGTCGACAAAGCCAGCACTGAAGCCGAAGCCTGAGATCCAGTGCATGCTGGCGGCGATGAACACGGAGATACCGGTCAGCAGGGCGTGGATGACGTACAGCACCGGCGCCACGAACATGAAGGAGAACTCGAGCGGCTCGGTCACACCGGTGAAGAAGGCGGCAAAGGCGGCTGCGATCATGATGGATGCAACTTTCTCTTTGTGCTCTTTCTTGGCGGTGTGGTAGATGGCCAAAGCTGCGCCCGGCAGACCGAACATCATGATGGGGAAGAAGCCAGCCTGGTACATACCAGTGACACCCACAACCGCTTTACCCGCGTCGATGGAGGTTTGACCGCCCAGGAAGTTCGGGATGTCGTTGATGCCCGCCACGTCAAACCAGAACACGGAGTTCAGGGCGTGGTGCAGACCGACCGGGATCAACAGACGGTTGAAGAAGGCGTAGATGCCCGCACCGGTGGAGCCCATGCTGACGATGGATTCGCCGAAGCTCACCAGGCCACCATAGATAACCGGCCAGACCGCCATCAGGATGAAGGAGACCACGATCATGACAACGGAGGTCACAATCGGCACCAGACGACGGCCGGAGAAGAAGGCCAGCGCCTTGTGCAGTTCGACACCGCTGAAGCGGTTATACAGCTCGGCGGCGATGACACCGGTCAGGATACCGATAAACTGGTTCTCGATTTTACCGAAGGCGGCAGGGACTTGATCCAGCGGAATTTGTTGGATCTGAGACACGGCGCCCGGGCTCAGCAGGGTGGTGACCACCAGATAGCCGACCAGACCGGCCAGCGCGGCAGAACCGTCTTTATCCTTGGACATGCCATAGGCAACGCCCACAGCAAACAAGATGGCCATCTTGTCGATGATGGCGGCACCCGCCTTGATCAGGAATGCTGCCAGCGCACTCTCGCCGCCCCAACCGTTCGGGTCAATCCAATAACCAATCCCCATCAGGATCGCTGCGGCAGGCAATACCGCTACCGGCACCATCAGGGCACGGCCGATCTTTTGCAAATAACCGAGAATGTTCACGGTTCCTCTCCTTAGTTGATGTTTTTCTAGAAATTAAGTGCTTATCACGTTCGACGCATAAGCCATCAAGGCTTGATTGGCAGTCTATGGGTTTTATTTCGCTGCGCAAATTAATAAACCAGCTTTCGTGATCATTATCACTCAACAGAGATAAAGGTAACGGATAGATGTGGCTTAGTTCGCAATCTTTATTTACGCTATAAAACAACTTAACCCCATCTTATATTCTTGCCGTCGATAGACTGCCGCAACCCGTACAGAGGTATACATAATGCGCCTGATCCCGTTGAAGTCTGCCAGCCAGGTGGGTCTCTGGTCTGCCCGTTACATCGTTGACCGCATCAATGCGTTCAAGCCGACCAGCGATCGCCCCTTCGTACTGGGTCTGCCCACCGGCGGCACTCCGCTCAACACCTACAAGCGCCTGATCGAACTTCACAAGGCCGGTGAGGTGAGCTTCGAGCACGTGGTCAGCTTCAACATGGACGAGTACGTCGGCCTGCCCAAAGAGCACCCGGAGAGCTACCACAGCTTCATGTACAACAACTTCTTCAACCACGTGGACATTCGCCCGGAGAACATCAACATTCTCAACGGCAACGCGCCGGATCTGGCGGCCGAGTGCAAACGCTACGAGGAGAAGATCAAGTCCTACGGCAAGATCAATCTGTTCATGGGCGGCGTCGGCAACGACGGTCACATCGCGTTCAACGAACCGGCCTCCTCCCTCTCCTCCCGTACCCGGGTCAAGACCCTGACCGAGGACACCCGCATCGCCAACTCCCGCTTCTTTGGCGGCGACATGGAGCAGGTGCCCAAGCTGGCGCTGACCGTGGGTGTGGGTACCCTGATGGATGCAGAAGAGATCCTGATCCTGGTCATCGGCCACGCCAAGGCCCAGGCCCTGCAAGCCGCGGTGGAAGGCTGCGTCAACCACATGTGGACCATCTCCACCCTGCAACTGCATCCGAAGGGCATGATGGTATGCGACGAGCCCTCCACCATGGAGCTGAAGGTCAAGACGGTGCGCTACTTCCAGCAGTTGGAAGCCGACAACATCAAGCACCTGTAAGGAGCCGCAATGTACGCACTGACTAATTGCACTATCTATACCGGCAGCTGCGTGCTGACCGGCCACGGTGTACTGATCGAGGGCGACAGCATTGTCGCCATCGTACGCGAGGCCGAACTGCCTGCCGGAGTCGAACGACATGATCTGCACGGCGCCAACCTGAGCGCCGGCTTCATCGACGTCCAGCTCAACGGCTGCGGTGGCGTCATGTTCAATGGTCACATCACCACCGAGACCCTGGCCATCATGCAGGCGGCCAACCTGAAGTCCGGTACCACCAGCTTCCTGCCGACCCTGATCACCAGTCCGGATGCGGACATGAAGCAGGCGGTGGCGGTCACCCGCGACCATATGGCCGCCCACCCCAACGAGGTGCTCGGTGTCCATCTGGAAGGGCCTTATACCAACCTCAAGCGCAAGGGCATCCACCCGGCCGCGCAGATCCGCCAGCCGGCCGACGAGATGATCGACTTCTTCTGTGACAACAGCGATGCCATCGCCAAGATCACCCTGGCACCGGAGCGCAACAAGCCGGAGCACATCCATCGCCTGGTCGAGGCGGGGATCCTGGTCTCCGCCGGTCACACCGCCGCCAGCTATGAGCAGGCCATGGCCGGGTTTGATGACGGCATCCGCTTCGCCACCCACCTCTACAATGCCATGACGCCGACCCTGAACGGGCGCGAACCCGGGGTGGTCGGTGCCATCTATGATCGCAAGGATGTCCATGCCGGCATCATCGTCGATGGCCATCACGTGCACTGGGCCACCGTCCGCCTGGCGCACAAGATCCTTGGCGAGCGACTGGTGCTGGTCACTGATGCCACCGCCGCGGCCGGAGCGCCGGAAGGCTTTGAGAAGTTTGATTTTTGTGGCGCAACCGTCTATTTCCGCGATGGTCAGTGCGTCGATGAGAATGGTACACTCGGCGGTTCCGCCCTCACCATGATTGAAGGGGTGGAGAATCTGGTCAAACAGGTCGGATTACCGCTCGATGAAGCACTGAGAATGGCCACCCTTTACCCCGCTCGCGCCATTGGATGGGACTCACGTCTCGGTAGTATCCAGGTCGGAAAAATTGCCAACCTCACCGTCTTTGATCAGGCCTTCACGGTCTGCGGGACCGTGGTTAACGGACACTACACACAACAGTGACACTATGACTGGCGGACAAATAGCAAACGTAGATCTTATCAAGCAGGTGAACAGTGCGGTCGTGTATCGGCTCATTGACCTGCAAGGGCCCATCTCTCGCGTCAAGATTGCCGAACTGAGTCAGCTGGCCCCGGCCAGCGTGACCAAGATCACCCGGCAACTGATCGAGCATGGGCTGATCAGGGAGACCTCGCCGCAGGCCTCGACCGGTGGGCGGCGCGCCATCTCCCTGACCACCATCAAGCATCGCTTTCAGTTTGTCTCTGCCAAGCTTGGCCGCGGTTACCTGCAGCTGAGTCTCTATGATCTCGACGGCAAGGAGCTCGATCAGCACATCACCGAGGTGACCGAGATCGAGCAGCAACCCGTGGTCGACATGCTGCTGCGGGAAATTGGCGCCTTCATCGATGCCAATCGCGAGCGCAGCCGCAACCTCATCAGTGTCGCGCTCACCATGCCGGGTCTGGTCAATCCGGAATCCGGCATGGTCATCTACACCCCGACCTACCAGATCCGCAACTTAGGCCTGGCCAAGCTGCTGGAGCACCATTTCAACCTGCCCTGCTACGTGGGCAACGACACCCGCTCTCTGGCACTGGCCGAACACTTCTTCGGCGAGTCCCGTGACTGCATGGACTCCATTCTGGTGAGCGTGCATCAGGGCACCGGCTCCGGCATCATCACCAAGGGCAAGGTGTTCCTCGGTCAGAACCGCAACGTCGGCGAGATAGGCCACATCCAGGTCGAGCCGCTCGGCAAACGCTGCCACTGCGGCAACTTCGGCTGCCTGGAGACCATCGCCTCCAACGAGGCCATTGTCGACAAGGTCAAGGAGCTCATCAGCCGTGGCCATCTGAGCAGCTTGCAGGAGAAGCACATCACCATTCAGGAGGTGTGCAAGGCCGCCGTGGCGGGAGACGAACTCGCTCGCAGCGTGATCGAGAACGTGGGAGAACATCTGGGCCGGGCCATCGCCATCACGGTCAACCTGTTCAACCCGCAGAAGGTGCTGATCGCGGGTGAAATCACCGCCGCGGAAGAGATCCTGATCCCGGCCATCCGTCGCTGCGTCGAGCATCAATCCCTGCCGAGCTTCCACCGTGGCCTGCCCATCGTGAAGGCACGCTTCCAGAACCAGCCCACCATCGGCGGCTTCGCCCTGGTCAAGCGCTCCCTGCTGGAAGGGGATCTGTTGCAGATCATCATGGAGCAGAAGTAGTTTTCTCCTTTCCGACCCAATGAAAAAGGCAGCCTAGGCTGTCTTTTTACTGTTTAACATCATGAAGTGTCTTTCAGATGTTGATTTAATGGTCAAATCATCTCATCAGGTACCAACAAACGCCCTCCCCTCTTGTCTCCCGACAACAAAATCACCGCCTCCTGGTTGCCGTGTATCTTATCGGGTCCATAGACCCAAAGGCCGCACGCTTATCAACCCGGTTCGACTGCTACTTATCAGGCTTGCGAGTCATCAGGACGGAAAAATCCCAGCTTCCTTCTTCCAATAAAAATGGCAGCCCATCGGCTGCCATTTTTATCTGTGGATACCCGCTCAGACTCAACCCCCGCGGCAGGGTTTGAACATATCCAGCGCTCCGTCGTACACCTTGGTCTGCACATCCATGATCCCCAGACACAGGGTGGAACAGGTTGTCGTGGGAGCAGCTCAGACTCAACCCCCGCGGCAGGGTTTGAACATATCCAGCGCTCCGTCGTACACCTTGGTCTGCACATCCATGATCCCCAGACACAGGGTGGAACAGGTTGTCGTGGGGGCAGCTCAGACTCAACCCCCGCGGCAGGGTTTGAACATATCCAGCGCTCCGTCGTACACCTTGGTCTGCACATCCATGATGCCGAGCATGGAGTGGAACAGGTTGTCGTGAGAGAAGCGCTTGCTGCCCGCCTCCTGACGCAGGCAATCCTGGTTCAGTTGACGGTCGCTTTGCAACTGGGGGGAGAACCAGGTCAGCAACGGCACCCGGGTCTGATCATCCGGCGCGAACTTGTAGGGGGTGCCGTGCAGATAGAGCCCCATGGCCCCTAAGGATTCGCCGTGATCCGACAGATAGACCAGCCCCACGTTGTACTGGCTCTCCAGGGTCTTGAGCTTCTCGATGAGCTGGGACAGCACCTTGTCGGTGTAGCGGATAGTGTTGTCATAGGTGTTGACCAGCTCCTCGTTGCTGCAGTTCTCGATGTCGCTGCGCGGGCAGTCGGGGGTAAAGAAGCGATCCTCTGTCGGGTAGCGGCGGTAATAGGTCGGACCGTGGCTGCCCATCAGGTGGAAGGCCACCACCTTGTTACCGCTCTTCATGTCGGTAATTTGCTGATCCAGCCCCTGCAACAGCACCTCGTCATAGCAGGAGTCCCCCTCGCAATATTGAGGGAACTGCTTGGGCTCGACCTCGATGGTGGGCACGTTGTTGCACACCCCCTTGCAGCCGCCGTCGTTCTCCTTCCACAGCACGGAGACACCGGCGTGCTGGAGCACGTCCAGCAGACCGTCCCGTGACTTGGCCAGGGTCTCATCGTATTCATGGCGAGTCAGGTTGGAGAACATGCAGGGCACCGAGACCGCCGTGGCGGTGCCACAGGAGCGCACATCCTTGAAGGAGACCAGCTCCTGCTCCTTGCTGGTAAAGCCGTTGGTCTCTTTCTTGTAGCCGTTGAGAGAGTAGTTCTTGCTGCGCGCCGTCTCGCCGACCACCAGAAACATCAGGGTCGGTTTGTCGCTCTTGCTCACCACCTTGGCATCGGTACCGATCGGCTCGTAAGGGATGGGCGTCGCGAAGACGATGTCCCGGGCGTAGCGATAGACGCCGCGCACATAGTTGGCAGGCACTATCTCTTTGACGATGCTGTGGTTGTTGCGACCGACCGAGGCGTAATCCTGATAATAGAGAGCGGCGACCCCCACCAGGAACAGCAAGGAGAGGGCGATGCCCCCGAGGCGCAGGCCAAGCCCCTTGAGCCAGGAACTCGGGTATTCAATCTTGATCGCCAACAGGCACAGCACCGGCAGCACCGCGGTCAGCAGGAACCAGAGCATGACAGAGCCATTGAGGTAGGAGGTCGCCTCCCCGCTGTTGGTCTCGATGATGTTCTGCACCATACCCACGTCGAAGATGATGCCGTATTTCAGCATGGCGTAGCTGGCGATGGAGCCGGTCATGATCAAGAGGATGAAGAACGGCTTGAGCAGATACTTGAAGGTGAATGGCAGGAAGACCGCATTGAGCGCCGCCATCAGCACGAAGGGGATCGAGAGGGCAAAGCCCGCCTTGACGTGCTCAAGGGCCGTGAGAATACGGTAAAAGTGCAGGAAGATGGGCCAGTTGAAGACCAGTGCAAACAACAGCACCAGCAACAGATTGACCTTCATCACTCCCAGAGTGAGACGCATAACAATACTCCGACAAGCCAGTAGATCTTGAGGCCCTGCATGGGGGCTCAGTTTTGGGCATCCCAGTCACCTGTCTCTCATCCCGAGCAAACGAAAGGTGATGGGCACAGCGGCCCGGATACAGAGTGAGCATAGGAAGGCAAACTTAAGCGGGAATTAAGAGATGACCAAAAAAGGAATAGATTGAATCCCAATGACACTTTCAAGACAAAAATAAAACATAAAAAAACGGCAGCCCAAGGCTGCCGTTTGCATTCGTGTTACGGACTCAGTGCATCACAGGGATCCGCGCCTGCATGCGCTCCTGACTTAGAGCGTTGCCGCAACTTCGTCGGAGATGGAGCCGTTGTGATACACCTCCTGCACGTCGTCCAGGTCTTCGAGCATGTCGATGAGACGCATCAGCTTGGGGGCAGTCTCTGCATCCAGCTCGGCTTCGGTGGACGGGATCATGGTCACTTCGGCGTTCTCGGGCTTGAAGCCAGCGGCTTCCAGCGCGTCCAGCACGGTACCGAAATCGTTCGGGGTGGTGTAGACCTCGATGGAGCCATCCTCTTCGGTGACCACGTCATCGGCACCGGCTTCCAGCGCCGCATCCATCAGCGCATCTTCATCCACGCCGACGAAGGTCAGCAGCCCTTTCTTGCTGAACAGGTAGGCCACGGAACCGTCGGTGCCCAGGTTGCCGCCGCTCTTGCTGAAGGCATGACGCACTTCGGCCACGGTACGGTTACGGTTGTCGGTCAGGCACTCCACCATCACGGCGGAGCCCGCCGGGCCATAGCCTTCATAGACGATGGTCTCGAGCTGCTCGCCATCGCCACCACCGGCGCCACGCTGGATGGCGCGGTTGATGGTTTCGCGGGTCATGTTGCTGGTCAGGGCGGCGGTCACCGCCGCGCGCAGGCGCGGGTTGTTGGCCGGATCCGCGTCACCGATCCGGGCTGAGGTGGTGATCTCGCGGATCAACTTGGTGAAGATCTTGCCACGCTTGGCGTCTTGCGCCGCCTTGCGGTGTTTGATGTTGGCCCATTTGCTGTGACCTGCCATAAAAACTCTCCGTTATAATTTTAAATCAATGGGATACGGGCCGCGCAGCGACCCGGTCTTAAGCATGTTCTCAGGCTTTAGCCTCAGCCTCGGCCTTGGCAACGGTCGCAATGGCCAGCTCGGTCAGCTGGGCCTGGTTGGCGAAGCTCGGGGCGTCTGTCATCAGACAGGCGGCGGCTGTGGTCTTCGGGAAGGCGATCACGTCGCGGATGTTGTCGGTGCCGGTCAGCAGCATGCTCAGACGATCCAGACCGAAGGCCAGACCGGCGTGCGGCGGGGTACCGTATTTCAGCGCATCCAGCAGGAAGCCGAACTTCAGGCGCTGCTCGTCCGGGGTGATCCCCAGGATGTCGAACACGGTGGACTGCATCTCGCTGTTGTGGATACGTACAGAACCGCCACCCACTTCGTAGCCGTTGATCACCATGTCGTAGGCGTTGGCGTAGGCACCCAGCGGGTTGACCTTCAGCTCGTCCGGGCCCAGGTTGCTCGGGGCGGTGAAGGGGTGGTGCATGGCCGCCAGGCCGCCTTCGCTGTCTTCCTCGAACATGGGGAAGTCGATGACCCACAGCGGTTTCCAGCACTGCTCCACCAGACCCAGATCGCGACCCACCTTCAGGCGCAGGGCGCCGATGGCATCGCACACCACCTTCTTGCTGTCGGCGCCGAAGAAGAGGATGTCGCCGTCGGCCGCGCCGGTGCGGGCCAGGATCTCGCGCACGATCTCGTCAGACAGGAACTTGGCGACCGGAGACTGCACGCCCTCGAGGCCGTTGGCAGCGGCGTTGACCTTCATCCAGGCCAGGCCCTTGGCACCGTAGATGCCGACAAACTTGGTGTACTCGTCGATCTGCTTGCGGGACAGCTCAGCGCCGCCCGGTACCTTCAGGGCCGCCACGCGGCCTTTTGGATCCTTGGCCGGACCGGCGAACACCGCGAACTCCACCTCGGTCAGCAGATCGGCCACGTCCACCAACTCCATCGGCAGGCGCAGATCCGGCTTGTCAGAGCCGAAGCGACGCATGGCTTCGTCGAAGGTCATCACCGGGAAGTTGCCCAGATCCACGGCCAGCACGTGTTGCCACAGCTGGCGGATCATCTCTTCCATCAGCTCGCGCACCTGGGGTGCGGTCATGAAGGAGGTCTCCACGTCGATCTGGGTGAATTCAGGCTGACGGTCGGCGCGCAAGTCTTCGTCGCGGAAACACTTGACGATCTGGTAGTAGCGATCGAAGCCGGACATCATCAGCAACTGCTTGAACAGCTGCGGGGACTGCGGCAGCGCGTAGAACTTGCCCTTGTGGACACGGCTCGGCACCAGATAATCCCGGGCCCCTTCCGGGGTGGCCTTGGTCAGCATCGGGGTCTCGATGTCGAGGAAGCCCTGCTCGTCCATGAAGCGGCGCACGAAGGCACTGGCCTTGGCACGGGTCTTCAGGTACTTGGCCATCTCGGGGCGACGCAGATCCAGATAGCGGTACTTGAGGCTGATCTCTTCGCTGTTGGTCTGGTTGAAGTCGAGCGGCAAGGGCTCTGAGCGGTTGATGATGGTCAACTCGTGGGCGAACACCTCGATGGCACCGGTGGCCATGTCGTTGTTGCGCTGGGACTCGGGGCGCGAGCGGACCACGCCGGTCACCTGAATGCAGAACTCGCCACGCAGCTCGGAGGCCAGGGCGAAGGCGTCCGGCTTGTCCGGATCGAAGAACACCTGCACGATCCCTTCACGGTCGCGCATGTCGATAAAGATGAGACCGCCCAGGTCACGACGACGATGGACCCAACCGCACAATGTAATGGTCTGCCCGGCATGGGCCTCATTGACCTGTCCGCAATAGATAGAGCGCATGGACTTCTTCCTTCGAAATGGTAGAGAGACGGTTTTGGGTCGCCGGGCACGACTGGCAAGCACCGCCTGTCTCACAGCTGGCCAGATCCTGCTTCTTACCCGGTTTGAAATCAATCTCGTACCCTCTGGCTCCTCTGAGCCGGAGGCTTGCCGCCACGATTTGCCACCCATGTTGGCTCGCCCTGCGTGACCGGTAAGGGGCCAAAGAGCCGGAGCGAGGACATCGGCAAGCATCGTTGTTTAGCCAGTTCATGGCCGCCATCGTCGCCACCATAGGCGCACGACCCCATGAGGCACAACAAATTGGCAAACAAAAGGGTTGGCATTATAGAGGAAAACCCCTATTTGGGTAAAATAGCCCGCAGCCTCCTTTGCCCTGTTTTTTCTTGTCCTGGCGCAAAAAGCAGAGCAAAACAAGATAAATCCGCCGACAGGAGCCGTAATGAGCCTCTATTTGGGTCTGCCGCAGTGGTCACATTCGGCCTGGCCCGGTCAGCTGTTGGGAGTCAATGCCAAGCCCGCCGACCACCTCGCCCACTATGCCGAGGTGTTCAACACGGTGGAAGGCAATACCACCTTCTACGCCTCCCCCACCCCGGAAACGGTGCAGCGCTGGGCCGATGCGGTGCCCGCCCACTTTCGCTTCAGCTTCAAGTTCCCGCAGACCATCAGCCACCAGAGCGACCTGGTGAGTGCCGACAAGCAGGTGACGAACTTCATCCGCCTGCTCGGCCCGCTGCACGACAAGCTGGGGCTGCTCAAGTTGCAGTTGCCCGCCCGCTTCGGCCCCGCCGGCTTGCCGCGCCTTGCCGCCTTTTTCGAGCGCCTGCCCAGGGAGTTCACCTATGCCCTCGAGGTGCGTCACCCCGATTTCTTCGCCAAGGGCGAGGTGGAGCGTGCCCTCAATCGGCTGCTGATGGAGCGGGGTGTCAACCGCATCATGCTCGACAGCCGGCCGCTGTTCTCGGTGCAGGCCACCACGGCCGCCATGATTGACGCCCAGGGCAAGAAACCCAGGCTGCCGGTGCACCTGCTCGCCACAGCCAATGCCCCCGTGGTGCGCCTTATCGGGCTTCCACACCCCGAGGACAATCACCCCTTCCTTCCCCCTTGGCTGCCTCACTGGCAACAGTGGCTGGCCGAGGGCAAGGATCTCTACCTCTTCATTCATAGCGCCGACAACGTGCAGGCACCGGAACTGGCCCGCCAGGTGAGCCGTCTGCTCGGCCACCAAATGGCCCCCTGGCCGGGGGAAAACGATCGCGCGCACCAAGGCCTGCTGAACTTTTAGCCCACCATCAGCTTGCCATAAAAAAAGCCGATTTTTTGTGGCTAGGGCAGGCCTGGCGTCAAGACAAACGCCAGTCAATCCACTACACTAGCGCCCCATACATAAGGGCCCGGACACTCGTCCGTTGCAACAGTTTGCAACAAAGGGGGCGGTCCCCAACAAGGGCCAGGGCATTAGTCCGTTGCAATAAGTTGCAACAGGCAATGCGGTCCAACAGAAAGGGCCAGGACGATGGCCCGTTTCGAACGGGGCAGGCTCGAAGGATCTCAAGGCCGCCATCCGTTTGCAAACCGGTGACGACGCCCTGTCGATGAGCGTCCAGCCAAGATTCCATTGAACAAAACAGCCGGCCCTTGTACCGGCTGTCAGGTTGCGCCAGCATGCAGACCAAAGACCAGATTTTTGCCGCCCCCATCGCTCGCCTTGGGGATTTCTGTTTTGATGAACAGGTCGTCGATGTCTTCCCCGACATGATCCAGCGATCCGTACCGGGCTACAGCAACATCATCTCCGCCATCGGCATGATGGCCGCCCGCTACGCCCAGCCAGACAGCCGTCTCTATGACCTTGGCTGCTCCCTCGGTGCCGCCACCCAGGCCATGCGCCGCAACCTGACCCAGTCGGGTTGCGCCATCACCGCGGTCGACCTCTCCCACCCCATGATAGAGCGGGCCCGTGCCCATTTGTCGGGCTTCAAGTCAGAGGTGCCGGTGGAGCTCATCGAGGCGGACATCTGTGACATCACCATCGACAACGCCTCCGTGGTGGTGCTCAACTTCACCCTGCAGTTCGTCGAGCCCGAGAAACGGGCCGCCCTCATCAAACGCATCCATGACGGCCTGCGCCCGGGCGGCATCCTGATCCTGAGCGAGAAGTTCCGTTTCGAGGATGCCCAGGTCAACGAGCTGCTCATCGACCTGCACCTGGACTTCAAGCGCGCCAACGGTTACAGCGAACTGGAAATAAGCCAGAAGCGCAATGCGCTGGAGAACGTGATGCGCACCGACACGCTGGCGGTCCATCAGGCCCGCCTGCAAGACGCCGGCTTCGCCCACCAGGATCTCTGGTTCCAGTGCTTCAATTTCGGCTCCATGATTGCCATCAAAGCCTGCGACGCCCAATAAGCCATGATCGACTTCGCCAATTTTTACCAACTGATCGCCAAGAACCGGCTGAGCCACTGGCTGCACACCCTGCCCGCCCAGCTGCACGCCTGGCAACATGACAACCTGCACGGGGATCTGCCGCGCTGGAACCGTGCCCTCAACAAGCTGCCGAGCATTGTCCCCGGCCAGGTCGAGCTGGTCGATCGGGTCGAGATCGGCAGTGCCGACAGCCTCGGTGAGGGGGAACGCAAGAAGACCGAGAGCCTGCTGCGCCAGTTCATGCCCTGGCGCAAGGGCCCCTTCCACGTCCACGGCATCCACATCGACACCGAGTGGCGCTCCGACTGGAAGTGGGATCGGGTACTGCCCCACATCAGCCCGCTCGCGGGGCGCTATGTGCTGGACGTCGGCTGTGGCAGTGGCTACCACCTGTGGCGCATGGTTGGCGCCGGCGCCAAACTCGCGGTCGGCATCGATCCCAGCCCATTGTTCCTGTGCCAGTTCGAGGCCATCCGTCATTTCGCCGGAGGCGATCAGCGCGCCCACCTGTTGCCGCTCGGCATTCAGGAGCTGCCCGAGCTGCGGGCCTTTGACACCGTCTTCTCCATGGGGGTGCTCTATCACCGCAAGTCCCCCATCGAGCACATCGAGCAGCTGCGCAACCAGCTCAAGGACGATGGCGAGCTGGTGCTGGAGACCCTGGTGGTCGACGGCGGCGTGAACGAGGTGCTGGTGCCCACCGACCGTTACGGCAAGATGCGCAACGTCTGGTTCATTCCCTCCAGCGCGGCGCTCAAGTTGTGGGTCGAGCGCTGTGGCTTCAAGGACGTGCGCATAGTGGATGAGAATATGACCAGTACCGACGAACAGCGTCGTACAGACTGGATGATTAATGAGTCCCTGAGTGACTACCTGGACCCCGCAGATCCGGCACTCACGGTGGAAGGATATCCGGCACCCAAACGTGCCGTACTGATCGCCAGGAAGGCCAAAGACTAGCCGATGGCGCCTGCGGAAGTTACACTGACCCAATTCCAGGAAGCACAGTTAAATGAATGACATGAAAAGCAAATTAAAAGGAATGACCCTGCTCTCCCTGCTCAGTCTCGGCGGGTGTGTCAGTATGGAGAAAGCGCCTCCGGTTCCGACCCTGACGCTGGCCGAGATTCGCAACGAGATTGCCCTGAGCGAACAACGCCTGCAAACATCCATGGAACAGCAACAGAAGCAGTATGTGCAGCAACAGCACCTGCTGGTTCAGCTCAACACCGATGTCACCAACATGAAAGAGTCCGTGAATAAAGTCGACAGCAAGCTGTCTACCCTGCCACCCGAGCCACCCAAGCCCATGGTGATCCCGACAGAGAAGTGCGCGGCCCCGAGCCAGGGTCACACCGTCGATGGCAAGCTGCTGGTGGGTGAAGCCGAGTGGATCTGGGTGGATGCCGCCAACGACGCCTTCCAGGCGCGGGTCGATACCGGTGCCACCACCTCCTCCATCAGCGCCCAGGAGATCACCATCTTCGAGCGCAACGGCAAGAACTGGGTGCGCTTCTTCCTGAGCCATCAAGAGATGGACGACAAGATCCAGATCGAAGCGCCGCTGGTGCGCCATGTGCGGGTGCGTCAGGCTTCCGCCGACGATCTCGACCGCCGTCCGGTGGTACGCCTCACGGTCCGCATCGGCGACATGACCGAGAAGGCCGAATTTACCTTGAAAGATCGCAGCGACATGACCTTCCCCGTGCTGCTGGGCCGTGAATTCCTGAAGGACATCGCCGTGGTCGACGTGGCCCGCGAATATATCCAACCAAAACCCAAGCTCAAGGATGTAAAATAATCCATGGTTTCCCGTAAGCCGTTCTATTTGCTGGTCGCCCTGCTGTACATTGTCGGCCTGGGAATGACGTTTTATCACCATGTCGCGCTGGACGTGCCGCTCACGCCGGGCGAGAAACGTCAGATCTGGTCTATCGAAGCCAAGCTCGAATTCGAGGCGACCGGCGAGCCGGTCATCGCCTCCCTCGCCATCCCGGGCACTCAGCCCAACTTCACCCTGATGAACGAGAACGCCGCCAGCCCGGGCTACGGCCTGTCGTTTGTCGAGAAGGACGGTGACGCCCGCGCCGAGTGGTCCATTCGCACCGCCTCCGGCCGCCAGGAGCTCTACTACCGGGTTGACATGATGGCCGACGCCAATGCCAAACCGGCCGCCAATCCTCAGCCCCCGGCTATCGAGAAGCAGATCGAGAGTGAGCCTTACGCCACCGCGATGAAGCAGATCCTCGAGCGCGCCCAGGAGCGTTCCGCCGATGGCTACACCCTGACGCGCGAGATCATCAAGGAGATCGAGAAGCAGGAGCAGAACGCCGAGTTGCTGAAATCGCACAAGAGCCGTGCCAACCTGATCGCCGAGCTGCTCAACAACGCCGAAGTCCCTGCCCGGGTGGTGCATGCCCTCAACCTGGAAGACGGTCGCCGTCGCCAGGAGCTGATTGACTATCTGCAGGTATTCAACAGCCCGACCGACTACAAGCTGTTCAACCCGCAGACCGGTGAGCAGGGGCAACCGGCCAATCTGCTGCTGTGGGAATACAACTCAGGTGCCCTGCTGGACGTGACCGGCGGCCACAACTCCCGCGTGACCTTCTCGATGATCGAGCAGGAGCAACCGGTGAACGTGGCGCTGGCGCAGAAGTTCGAGAAGTCCGAGATCATGAACTTCTCCATCCACAGCCTGCCGCTGGAAGAACAGGCGCTGTTCAAGGGCCTGCTGCTGATCCCCATCGGCGTCCTGATGGTGGTGTTCCTGCGGGTGCTGGTCGGTATCAAGACCTCGGGTACCTTCATGCCGGTGCTGATCGCGGTCGCCTTCATCCAGACCTCGCTCATCACAGGTCTGGTGGGCTTCCTGCTGATCGTCGGCACCGGCCTTATCATCCGATCCTACCTGTCGCGGCTAAACCTGCTACTGGTGGCCCGAATATCGGCGATCATCATCATGGTGATCTCGATGATCGGCGTCTTCTCCGCCCTGGCCTTCAAGCTGGGTCTGACCGACGGCATGAAGATCACCTTCTTCCCGATGATCATCCTCTCCTGGACCATAGAGCGGATGTCCATCCTGTGGGAAGAAGAGGGTCCCAAAGAGGTAGTGCGCCAGGGTGGCGGCTCCCTGCTGGTGGCGGTGATCGCCTACCTGGCCATGGATAACGAGCTGATCCGTCACCTGACCTTCAACTTCCTCGGTCTGCAGCTGGTGCTGATGGCGACCGTGCTGTTGATGGGTAACTACACCGGCTACAAGCTGAGCGAACTCAAGCGCTTCAAGCCGCTGGTGGACGAGATGAAGTCCGGCAGTACCCCGGGTAAGGACAAGTAACAGATGTGGTTCTGGCAGAAATACACCAGTCCGTGGAGCCTGTCCCAGGCAGGCATCCTCGGCATGAACAAGCGCAACCACTCCTACATCAGCCGTTACAACCCGCGCAGCCTCTACCCGCTGGTGGATGACAAGCTGCAGACCAAGCGCATCGCGCTGGATGCAGGGGTCACGGTGCCGGAACTCATCGGCACCATCCGCGAGCAACACGACGTGACCCGGATCACGACGCTGGTCAAGGATTGGCCTGGCTTCTGCATCAAACCGGCCCGCGGCTCCGGCGGCAAGGGGATCCTGGTGATCCTGCGCCAGGAAGACGGCCTGTTCTACAAACCCAACGGCAGCGCCAGCAATGGTCAGGATCTGGAGCGTCATGTCTCCAACATCCTGGCGGGTCTCTATTCCCTCGGCGGCAAGCCCGACGTGGCGCTGGTGGAAGGCCTCATCAACTTCGATGACGTGTTCGACGGCTACTCCTTCGAAGGGGTACCCGATGCCCGGGTGATCATCTTCAAGGGCTTCCCGGTGATGGCCATGATGCGCCTCTCCACCGCCGCTTCCGACGGCAAGGCGAACCTGCACCAGGGCGCCGTGGGGGTGGGTCTGTGCCTGCGTACCGGCCGCGCGCTGCGGGCGGTGCAATTTGGCAACCCGCTGCGCCACCACCCGGATACCGGCCTCGATCTCTACGATCTCAAGGTGCCCCACTGGGACACACTGCTGACGCTGGCGGCCTCCTGCTACGAGATGTCGGGCCTCGGCTACATCGGCACCGACATGGTGCTCGACAAGTTCCGTGGCCCCATGCTGCTGGAGCTCAACGCCCGTCCCGGTCTCGCCATCCAGATCGCCAACGGCCGTGGCCTGGTGCCTAACCTCAAGACCATCGAGAAGCTCGGCCAGGTCAAGATGAACGTGGAGCAGCGGGTCAACTTTGCCAAGGATCACTTCGGTATCTTTGACGACTAGGCAACCCTTGTCTGCACCCAGCAAAAACGCGCCTGCCGGCGCGTTTTTTTATGCCGGTAGCGGCCTGATAGCCTGGGCTGAATGCGGCGCCATAAGCACTATGCAGATCCCCATCACATCCCCTCACCGGGGCGCTTCAACGGCGCAGGAGAAGGAGATAAGCTGCCAGAGCGGCTCTGCCTCCGGGCAGGTAATTCTCATCATTTCAGCCGCTTGCGGGATGACTCACACACACTGCCATGCGCGAGGCGCGCGCCTAATCACGGCGACAAATTGCGCTCCCAATGGTAGATTAATGAAATCAAATAGATAGCAACGATCGGGTTCCCCTTATGCAACGTTGGCCCAGCCTGAAACAGCTGCAATATCTGGTCGCTCTCGATGAGCACAAGAACTTCAACCGCGCCGCCAAGGCCTGCCATGTCAGCCAGTCCACCCTGAGTACCGGGATCCAGACTCTGGAAGACATGATCAATCTGCAGCTGGTGGAGCGCGATCACAAGAGCTTCATCATGACGCCGGTCGGTATGGAGATAGTCGCGCGGGCCCGCAACCTGCTGTCCGACGCCCGGGATCTGATGGAACTCGGCCAGCAGCAGGGCGGCGTCATGCACGGCACGGTCAGGCTCGGCTGCATCCCCACCATAGCCCCCTTCCTGCTCAGCAAGCTGCTGCAGGTGTGCGGCAAAGAGTATCCCGAGCTGGAGCTGCTGCTGCGGGAAGACACCACCACCAACCTGCTCAAGCAGCTGGAGCAGGGTCAGCTCGACTTGCTGATCCTGGCGCTGCCGGTGGAGATCGGCGGTTTTCACAGCAAGATGGTGGGCATAGATCCCTTCCACATGGTGATGCCGTCCCACATGGCGGCGGGCCTGCACATGCCGTTCGACTATAAGGAGCTGCCCAATCAGAGCATCTTCCTGCTGGAGCGGGAGCACTGCCTGACCGAGCATGCGGTGAGCGCCTGCCGGCTGCGAGACAAGAGCAAGATCAACCCCTTCGCCGCCACCAGCCTGCACACCCTGGTGCAGATGGTGGGTGCCGGCCTTGGCACTACCTTCTTGCCGCAGATGGCCATCGATGCGGGCATTCTCGACAACTCGGATCTGGTGGCCATTCCCCTGCCGGGAGAGAAACCCTACCGCGAGATTGGCCTGGTGTGGCGCCCCAGCACGACCAGGGTGCAGACCTTCTACAAGCTCGCCGAGCTGCTCACACCACTGATAGAACCCAAGGCGGCCGGCTGAATAGCCGGCTGTCAGCAGCCCCTTTTCTGCGCGAGGCGGGCAATTATGTTATCGGCATTCAGGTTCCAGGCAGCAACACTGGCTATGATAAGTCGCGTGTCCTATCAAGGAGTTCCGATGTTTCGCACCTTGTTGCCGCCCCTGCTGGCCCTGCTGATCACCGCCTGCTCCAGCACGCCCGAGCCGCCGCCCCCGCGCCAGAGTGGCGCCTTCGATGGCTTCTACCAGCAGTGGCGCGGCGTCCCCTATCGCATGGGCGGCACGGACAGAGCCGGCCTCGACTGCTCCGCCTTCACCCAGCTCGCCTACCAGCATGTGCTGGGATTCGAGCTGCCCAGGACCACCGAATCCCAGGCCAACCTCGGCAAGCCGGTGGATCGCTACCGCCTGCAATATGGCGATCTGGTGTTCTTCAAAACCGGCTGGCAACAGTATCACGTCGGTATCTACACCGGGGCGGGGGAGTTTATCCATACCTCCACCAGCAAGGGGGTGATCCGCTCCCGGCTCGACAACGTCTACTGGAACAGCCGCTACTGGCAGGCCAGGCGCCTGACGCAATAGCCATTGCTTGAAGACGAAAGCTTGATAACGAAAAAGGCCCCGACGGGCCTTTTTCCATTGGATGTTCACCGACTCAGTGCTTGCGGTGCCAGCGCGGTGAGACAGCCCGCTCGCCCCAGGGAGTCACGCAGGGCAACAGGGCCCCTTCGATCACCCCGCCGCTGGTGGCCAGCGCCTCGGCAATCTTCTCATGGAGCAGCCGCAACAGGTTCTTCTCCTGCTCGGCCAGGGAGTGGCCCGCGGCGAAATATTCGCGCTGATGCCGCGACGCCAGCTTCTGGGCGAACTCATAGGTGTTGAAGCACTCCGGCATCCGCTCGATCACATCGTCCAGCCGGGCCAACAGGCTGTGCAGTTCCCTGGTCATATGCTGCTCTCCATGTAGTTGATAACTAAAAACTACCCCTTGTTGGATAAACCACCAATCGAGATCCCCTGGAACTGTGGCGCCGAGCACAGTTTCCAAGGCCCCTGACCCGACCCACACCCTGGCCCCGGAGAGGGTATTTACAATGTGGCAACAAGGCGTTAGAGTCAGACCGACTAATCAGTCGGCCATTTTTCGAGCGGAGAATGCCATGGAAGCGATACGAATGCAGTCCTCAACCGACAAGTTCTCCCTGCCCGGGCAGTTGCTCCGCCTCAAGCAGGCCTACCAGGCCCATCCCATGCCGAGCCTGGATGAGCGTCGCACTCGACTGCTGCAACTCAAGCGCGCCCTGCTCGCCCATCAACAGCCCCTGTGCGAGGCCCTGGCAAAGGACTATGGTCAGCGCAGCGACTATGACTCCTTGATCGCCGACATCCTGCCCTGCGTCATGCAGATCAACTACAGCCTCAAGCGGCTTAAGGGCTGGATGAAACCCCAACGCCGCCACGCCGGACTGCTGCTGGCCCCCGCCAGGGTCGAGGTGCATTACCAGCCGCTCGGGGTGGTCGGCATCATGGTGCCCTGGAACTTCCCGGTGATGCTGAGCCTCGGCCCCCTCATCGGCGCCATCGCCGCCGGTAACCGCGCCATGCTCAAGCTCTCCGAGTTCACCCCCCATACCAATGCCGTGCTGCGCAGCCTGCTGGCTCAGGCCTTCACCGACGACGAGGTGCTCGTCATCGAGGGGGATGCCAGGCTGGCGGCCGCCTTCAGCGCCCTCTCCTTCGATCATCTGCTGTTCACCGGCTCGACCGCCGTGGGCAAGCTGGTGATGGCTGCCGCCGCCCCCCAGCTCACCCCGCTCACCCTGGAGCTCGGTGGCAAGAGCCCCTGCCTCATCGCCCCCGACATGCCCATGACCCTGGCGGTGGAGCGGATGATCTTCGGCAAGAGCCTGAACGCCGGCCAGATCTGCGTGGCCCCCGACTATGTGCTGCTGCCACGGGGGCAGGAGCAGGCCTTCATCGAGGCGTATCGCAACCACTTCCATCGCCTCTATCCCAAGGGGCTGGAGAGTCCGGACCATGGCGCCATCATCAACGCTCAGCAGTATCAACGCCTCATCGACTGGCTGACCGAGGCCGAGCAGGCGGGGGCAGAGGTACACTCTTGCGCCACCCCGGCCCGGGATGACGCCAGCCGGCGGCTGGCCCCCCAGCTGCTGACCGAGGTGCCCGCCCACTGCCAGCTGATGCAGCAGGAGATCTTCGGCCCGCTGTTGCCGCTGGTCCCCTATGACAGCCTCGACGAGGCGCTCGCCTACATAGCGGCGCGGCCCCGCCCCCTCGCGCTCTATCTGATGAGCCTGGACCCGGCGCTGCAGACGCGGCTCATCCGGGAGACCCACGCCGGCGGCATGGCCATCAACGAGAGCCTGTTCCAGGTGGCGGCGGACGATGCCCCCTTCGGCGGCATCGGCGCCTCCGGCATGGGGCACTACCACGGCCACGAGGGCTTTCTCACCTTCTCCAAGGCCAAGACGGTGTTGCGCCGTGGCAAGTTCAGCACCGGCTCCCTGGTCCATCCCCCCTATCGGCGCTGGTATCAGCGGCTGATGATGACCCTGCTGCTGCGCTAGGAGAGCCCCATGACCGACAAGCGCCGCCAGATCCTGGATGCCGCCCTCACCCTGTGCGCCGAGGATGGCCTGCAGGGCGCCGCCACCGCCCGCATCGCCCGGGCCGCCGGGGTGGCAAACGGTACCCTGTTTCATCACTTTCCGAGCAAGGAGCTGCTGATCCAGCAGCTCTATCAGGACGTCAAACAGCGCCTAGGCGCCGCCATCAGCGAGGCGGATCCCGCCCTGCCCCTCAAGGAGCAGGCACGCCACTACTGGCGCCAGGCGATGGGCTGGATGCAGGCCCACCCCCACGAGCTCAAGTTCGTGCTGGGGTTCTTCCACTCCCCCCTGCTGGCGCGGCCGCTGCGCAGCCAGATCCTGGGGGAGACACTGCGCTTCCTGCCGCGCCTGCTGAGCCAGGGCCAGGCCAGCGGCGAGCTGATGCCGGCCCCCGAGGCCCTGATGCTGGAGGTGTGTCAGAGCCAGTTTCTGGCCTGCGCCTCGCTGTTTGTCGACAGTCCTGAGCTCGGGCAAGACTCTCACTGGCAAGCCAGCGCCTTCGCCCTGTTCTGGTCTGCCATTTCGGGGACCCTAGATGATGCTTGATACCCTGCTCGCCGCCGGACGCCGCGGCTGGATCATCGCCCTGCTCTGGATCATCGGCCGAACCCTGTGCCGCGCCGCCCGGATCGACGAGGCGGTGCGCCGCGAGCTGGCCCCCCTGCCGGAGGGACTGCTCATCCGGCTTGAGGTGTTCGGCCTCCCCCCGGGGCTGCTCATCCACAAGGCCGCCGACGGCTGGCGCTGCGGCCCTCCTCACCAGAGTGGCGGCAAGGGACAGTCGCTGCGGGTGTGCTTCAAGCATCCGGCCATCGCCTTTCGGGTGCTGAGCTTTCGACTCGGCATCAATCAGGCCTTCTGCGAGAACCGGCTGCTGGTGGAGGGAGACTTGGTGGTCGCCATGCATCTGGTGCGCGTGCTGGAACAGTTGCAGGCCCTGATCCTGCCCGCCTTCATGGTGCGGCCCTTGCTGCGCCACTATCCCAATCCGTCTCGCAAGCTGAGCCGCGCGGGCCGCATCTACCTGGGTCTGTTGACCGGTTGAACACGAGGATGAACAAGATGAGCCGCTATTACGATTTCTTCTGCCCGGTCAAGCTGATGGCGGGGGAGCAGGCACTGGAGCAGCTGGCTGGGGAGTTGCTGGCGCTGGGGGCGACTCGCCCGCTGCTGCTCACCGACAAGGGGGTCAGCGGCAGCGGGCTCGCCACTCTGGTGACCCGGCTGCTGGCCGAAGGGGGGCTGCCGATAGCCGCCAGCTGGGACGAGATCCCGGCGGATTCCTCCACCGCCGTGGTGGAGCAGATCGCCGCCCACTATAACGCGCAGAGCTGCGACAGTCTGGTGGCCCTCGGCGGCGGCTCCGTCATCGACACCGCCAAGGCGGTCAACATCCTCGCCACCTTGGGGGGTAACCGGCTGCTGGACTATGCCGGGGCCGACAGCCTGACCCGGCCGCTCAAGCCACTGGCGGTAGTGCCGACCACCGCGGGCACGGGCTCCGAGGTCACCCAGGTGGCGGTGATCAGGGATGAAGGGAGCGGGCGCAAGGTGCCCTTCACCTCCCCCTTCCTGCTGCCCCGGCTGGCGGTGCTGGACCCGCGTCTCACCCGGGGCTTGCCGCTGCCCATCACCGCCGCCACCGCCATGGATGCCATGACCCACGCCATCGAGGCCCTCATCGGCAACGCCCGAAATCCGGTCAGTGACGCCCTGGCCCTGGGGGCGGTGGAGAAGATAGCCAGCGCTCTGCCCCTGGTGCTGGCACAGCCGGAAGACAGCCAGCTGCGGCTGCAACTGGCGGAAGGCTCCACTATGGCGGGCATGGCGTTTTCCAACTCCATGGTGGGGCTGGTGCACGCCCTCGGCCACAGCCTGGGGGCCCGCTGCCACCTGCCCCACGGCCTGTGCATGAACCTCTTCCTGCCCACTGTGCTCGACTACAACAGGCCCGAGATAGACCCGGAGCTGGCCCGCCTGCTGCTGCCACTGGTGGGGGCCGAGCGCTTCGCCGCCACCCCGGCCGCCCTGCGACCGCAGGCCAGCCTCGATGCGATCTGTGCCCTGCGCGACAGCCTGTGGCAGGCGGTGCGGCTGCCGCGCACCCTGGCGGAGGCGGGGGTGACAGACAGATCCGTGCTCACCGAGATCCGGGATCTCGCCATCAACGACGGCGCCCTGCTCTACAACCGCAAGGATGCCGACAGGGAGCAGTTGCTGGCGCTGCTGGAACAGTTGTGGGAATAACGTCCTAATCAGCTGGTCTGGTACAGCACAAGATCTCGTCCCATGCCAGTCCGGGACGGGCATGGACTCCCGGAGGATGGCGCGAGGGATCAGGGGACGTCGCTGAATACCCCGGTGGAGAGGTAGCGATCCCCCCGATCGCATATGATGGCCACCACCACCCCCTGTTCCAGCTCGGCCGCTGCCCGCAGGGCACCGGCGACGGCGCCCCCCGAGCTGACCCCGCAACAGATCCCCTCATCGCGCGCCAGTCGGCGCATCATGGCCAGGGACTCGTCGAGCGTCACGTCCAGCACCCGATCCACCCGCGCCGGCTCGTAGATGCCGGGCAGGTAGGCGGCGGGCCAACGGCGGATCCCCGGGATCTGGCTCCCCTCTGCCGGTTGCAGGCCGACTACCTCGATGGCCGGGTTCTGCTCCTTGAGGTAGCGGGAGACCCCCATGATGGTGCCGGTGGTGCCCATGGCGGAGACGAAGTGAGTGATTGCCCCCTCGCTCTGGTGCCAGATCTCGGGGCCGGTCGACAGATAGTGGGCATCCGGGTTGGCCGGGTTGTTGAACTGATCCAGCACCAGCCCCTCGCCGCGCGCCTGCATGGCCAGGGCGAGATCCCGCGCCCCCTCCATGGCATCGTCCACCAGCACCAGCTCGGCGCCATAGGCCTGCATGGCATCGCGCCGCTCCTGGCTCATGGTGCTCGGCATGATGAGCCGCATCCGGTAGCCCCGCACCGCCGCCACCATGGCCAGGGCGATGCCGGTGTTGCCTGAGGTGGCCTCAATCAGACGGGCCCCAGGCTGCAAGTGACCACTCGCCTCCGCCGCCTTGATGAGGTTCAGCGCCGGCCTGTCCTTGACCGAGCCGGCGGGGTTGTTGCCCTCCAGCTTCACCAGCAGGGTCACCCCGGAGTGGGGATTGATGCGCTGCAACCGCAGCAGCGGGGTATTGCCTATCAGGGCATCCAGGGTGGCGAAGGCCATTATGGGATCCATCCTCTGTTAACTGTTCTATACCTTGGGCTATCGGCCATTTGCAGGCGGAGCCAGTGTAAGGGAGCACCCTTCGCCGACAAAGCGGCGGACGGGCAAAAAGCCCGGTTGGCAAAGTGTCGCCAGCATGCTCTGATCATTTTTCTCATCGTTTCAGGAGCCAACATGAGTGACATCCTTCATCAGCCCGACCAGCAGCAGTTCGTCTGCGTGGTGGACGGCCAGCTCTCCCGCCTCGCCTATCGCCGACTGGATGCCGGCACCGTCGAGGCCTACAGCACCCAGGTTCCTTCGGAACTGAGGGGGAAAGGGATCGCCGATCGGCTGGCGCGCAGCTTCTACGACTGGAGCCAGGCAGAGGGGCTGACCATCATCCCCACCTGCAGCTACATCGACGTCTGGCTGCGCCGCAATGGAAACTGAGGCGCAACTGCGGATCCCGACGCAAACCGGGCCGGAGGCGGTGACGGAGCAACTGCTGCAGGCACAGACCGAAGCCTTGCTGCGGGCCGACTCAACGCGCATGGCCTGCCTGCGAGCGGCACGGGCGCTGGCCCTGCCCGACTGGGCGCTGGGTGCCGGTTTCGTGCGCAACCTTGTCTGGGATCATCTGCACCACAAGTCCGAGCCGACCCCCCTCAACGACATCGACCTCATCTATCTGGATGCCAGTGATCCCCAAGGGCTGGCGGAGGCCGATCACGAGGCTTGGCTTGCGGCCCGATTGCCGGCTCAGTGCTGGGAGGTGCGCAACCAGGCCCGCATGCATGTGCGGCAGCAGGTGCCCCCCTTCGTCAGCTCGCTGTCGGCCCTCAGCCACTGGGTGGAGATCCCCACCTGCATCGGGGTCAGGTTACTGCCCAGTGACGAGTTCGAATGGCTGGCACCCTATGGCTTTGGTCATAACTGGTCACTGCGGGTGGACGCCAACCCCAGATGCCGCCAGGAGAGCCAGGTGTTCGTGCGGCGCGTCCTCGACAAGGGCTGGCAGGCCATCTGGCCCGACCTTGCGGTGACCTGGCCATAACGGCGTTGCAATGCTTCGACAACCTTGGGCACACTAGAGCCAAAAGCTGTTTATAACTCAATGGGTTAAATAATGCGCGACTTCTTCTCTCTCGAACGCTGGCTGCCGGGCCTCGCCGCCCTGCTGCAATATCAGCGGGCCTGGCTGGTGCCGGACCTTCGCGCAGGCCTGTCGGTGGCCGCCGTGGCACTGCCCGTGGCCATCGCCTATGCGGAGCTCGCCGGGGTCGGCGCCATCGTCGGCCTCTACTCCTGCATCCTACCCATGCTGGTCTACGCCCTGTTTGGTACCTCCCGCCAGCTCATCGTCGGCCCGGACGCCGCCACCTGCGCGGTGATCGCCGCCGTGGTGACGCCGCTCGCCGCAGGGGACGCCACCCGCCAGTGGCAACTGGTGATGACCATGACCGCCATGACCGGCTTCTGGTGCCTGATCGCCAGCCGCTTCAAGCTGGGGGTGCTGGCGGACTTTCTCTCCCGCCCCATCCTGATGGGACTGCTCAACGGGGTGGCCATCACCATCATGGTGGGCCAGCTCTCCAAGATCTTCGGCTTCACTTTCAGCGAACGTTACCTGATAGAGCGGATCTTGAATGGCACCGACTACATTACCCAGACCCACCTGCCGACCCTGGCCATGAGTTTGACGGCCCTGCTCACCCTGCTGCTCGCCAAGCGTTTCAAGCCATCCTGGCCCTCCTCCATGGTGGCCATGGTGGTGACGGCGGCGCTGGTATGGGCGCTGGATCTCGCCCGCTTCGACATCGCCACCCTGGGGGCCATCGGCTCCGGCCTGCCCGACTTCCAGATGCCGGAGTTTCCCCCCGGCCTGATGCGTGAGCTGGTGCTGCCGGCCCTGAACCTCGCCATGGTGAGTTTCGTCTCCATGATGCTCACCGCCCGCAGCTTCGCCGCCAAGAACGGTTACGAGATCGATGCGGACAAGGAGTTCCGGGCGCTCGGGATGGCGAACCTGGCCTCGGCCCTCTCCCAGGGTTTTGCCATCAGCGGCGCCGATTCGCGCACCGCAGTCAACGACGCCAACGGCGGCAAGAGCCAGCTGGTCTCCATCATCGCCGCCCTCGTCATCGCCCTGGTCACCTTCTACCTGACGGCACCGCTGCAATACATCCCCACCGCCGCCCTCGGGGTAGTGCTGGTGATGGCTTCCCTGTCGCTGACCGATTTTCGCGGCCTCTGGGGGCTGCGTCACTCGGACAGAGCCGCCTTCTGGCTCGCCCTCATCACCTTCGTCAGCGTGCTGACCATGGGGGTGATCCCGGGGATCACCCTCGCCGTCCTGCTGGGCCTGTTCCAGTTCCTGCGCAACGTGATGCGACCGACGGATCAACTGCTCGGCATGGATGACGAGGGGGTGGTGCGCACTCTGGGAGACAACGAGCAGGCCAAGGCCATCCCCGGCACCCTGGTCTATCGCTTCAACTCGCCGCTTACCTACTTCAACGCCCCCTACTTCAAGCGGCGAGTACTGGCGCTGCTGGTGCAGGATCCCCATAGCCCTCAGTGCCTGGTGATCGACGCCGTCGCCTGCTTCACCCATCAGGACATCAGCGTGATGAGCATGGTGGGTGAGTTGCACAAGGAGCTCAAGCGGCGTGGCATCCACATGGTGATGGCCGGTCGCCACGGCCAGATGAGCCAGTGGCTCAAGCAGGCGGGGATCCGGGTCGGCGACGAGGGGATCACCCTCTGTCCCGACATGTATCAGGCGCTGCGCATGACCCGCTGCTACCGGGAGCCTGTGTTCAAGGATGACGAGGTAGTGGAGAGCACCACTGATACCCTGCTCTCCCGCTGGCCCCAGGATGAGACGCTGCCGGACTCGGCGCGGCTCACCCTGCCGAGCGAGCAGGAGGCGGGTGCCACTCCTGCCTGAATAGGGATGAGATGCAGCCGAACTCGGCACCGTCGATTCACTCTGTCGAGCGGACAGGAGGCGGGCTCGCCCCCAGCCTGAGCCGTGGTCCGGCCATCCTGCTCCACACCGGATCGGGATGACCGGATCATCCATTGCACAGCTCAGGCTCTTGGTGTTAAATGCCCGTCCAGATGGTGCTGACGAACGCCATCCTCCCTATTTGGACATCCCATGCAGACTCAACCCCACACAGGCCCGGGCTCCCTCTTTTCCCTGACCTGGCCACTGTTCATCGATCTCGCCCTGCACTTCCTGACCGGGGCCCTCAATACCTTCATGGTGGGACACGTCTCCTATCAGGGGGTGGCGGCGCTCGCGGTCGGCAACCAGGTGTTCGATCTCGCCATCACCCTGTTCAGCTTCGTCAGCATAGGGACCAGCGTGGTGATCACCCAGTATCTGGGAGCCGGTGACAAGGAAAAAGCCCGGGTGGTGATCCACACCGCCATCGGCTTCAACCTGCTGGTGGGACTGGTGGCGGCGGTGGGGGTCATCGCCGGGGCCAGCACCATGCTGGCGCTGATGAACCTGCCCGCCAACCTGATGGGCGACGCCACTCTTTACTTACAGATCATCGGCCTCTGTCTTCTGCCGGAGGCGGCAGCGCTCTGTCTGGCTGCCACCCTGCGCGCCCATGGCCACACCCGTCAGGCCATGTACGTGACCCTCATCGTCAACCTCATCACCTTCGTCGGCAACCTGCTGCTGCTCTACGGCTGGTTCGGCCTGCCGCAACTGGGAGTGGCCGGGGTCGCCATCAGCACGGTGGCGGGACGCATCGTCGGCGTGGTGCTGCTGGTGTGGCTGGTGGCACGCAAGACCGGCATCCGGCTGCGGCTGCCGGAGATCCTACGGCCAAGCAAGGTCATGCTGGACAAGGTGCTGCACATCGGCCTGCCGGCGGCGGGGGAGAACCTCTCCTGGA
Organism: Aeromonas aquatica; assembly: GCF_000764655.1. GTDB lineage: Bacteria > Pseudomonadota > Gammaproteobacteria > Enterobacterales > Aeromonadaceae > Aeromonas > Aeromonas aquatica. The sequence goes on along the minus strand of NZ_JRGL01000012.1, from coordinate 48,336 downwards.
TGCTGCAGTTCATGGTGGTGACGGCCTTTGTCGGCCTGCTCGGCGACAAGGCGCTGGCGACCCAGTCCTACTTCTTCCAGATCTGCCTGTTCATCCTGCTGTTCGGCCTCTCCATCGGCCTTGGCAACGAGATCATCATCGGCCATCTGGCCGGGGCTCGCCGCTTCGAGCAGGCCTACAACCAGCTGATGAAGAGCCTGAAGCTCGGGCTCATCGTCACCACCCTGATCGCCATCGCCGCGGCCCTGAACGGCCGCGCCATCATCAGCCTGTTCACCGACGATGCCGACATCATCACCCAGGTGGCACAGCTGTTTCTCATCAGCCTCATCCTCGAACCCGGCCGCACCTTCAACCTGGTGGTGATCAACGCCCTGCGTGCCACCGGGGATGCCCGTTTCCCGCTCTACATGGCGCTCCTCTCCATGTGGGGGATTGCCGTTCCCCTCGCCTATTTCCTTGGTATCATGCAGGGCTATGGCCTGGTAGGCATCTGGCTGGCGCTCGCCTGTGACGAATGGGTGCGCGGTCTGGCCATGTTCTGGCGCTGGCGCAGTCGCCGCTGGCAAAACAAAATCCTTGTCGAAACACCTGTGGAATCATAAGCGGAATCATGATGAAGAAAATAGGACTCTTGTTGGCAGCCCTCCTGCTCAGCCCACTGGCCATGGCGCAGACCGCGCCCAAAGCCCCCAAGGCACCCGCCCCCCAAACCTGGTACGTGGCTCCCATCGCCATCGATGAGACCAACGAGGCGCAGAAGGCGCTGACCAAGGAATTCATGGCTCAGATGATCAAGACCATCAAGATCAACGAGTACCAGACCGGCAAGGCGGTCGGCAAGACCAAGGATCCCAAGTGGCTGATCCGCACCAAGCTGATGCATGCCAGCACGGAGCCCCTGGTCGGCAAGAAACATCCCCAGGCCCTCACCTACGGCAAGGGCACCCCCACCCAAGAGATCGTCGGCGAGCTCATCATGAACGGCACCCTGGTCGCCCATGTGGGTCAGGGCTGGCGTGAGCCCATAGTCCCCGGCACCCCGGTGGCCGAGAAGATCACCATCGCCAACTACCAGTACGCCATCGGCGACGAGGCCAAGGCGCCGGATCTGGAAGAGCTGGCGGCGCAGATTGGCTTCGAGGTGGGCAAGGTGATCGCCCGCGACGGCCAGCCGTTGCCCGAGAAGAAAAAGAAAAAAGAGTAAAACGCGTCTGCGTTGCAACGAGGGGCCTTTGGCCCCTTTTTGCTGTCCGTGACTGTCATCCCTTGGTCACAAACGTGACGCCAATCCCGATTTAACGCACTCCCCCTTACTCATAAGCCCCTTATCTGCTTGTGATTCAATTAGTTAAAAAACTGCAGAGGCGGGCTAAGATCCATTGGCGCCGAATTTGAAGCGGATCACATTTCTTCGTCGGGGTTAGGGGTAGTTTGAAGGTCAAGGCACAATCAAACGAAACAAAGGAGGCTCCATTACATGTTCCCAGAGTACAGAGATCTCATCTCTAAACTGAAGAGCAGTGATGTCCATTTCCAGAAGAAGTTTGACTTGCACAACGACCTGGATGAGGAGATTAGAAAACTGGAAAAGCATCACGCCAGCGATTACAGCTCCGAGGTGAAGGATCTGAAAAAACAGAAACTTAAACTGAAAGAGGAGATATACGACATCCTCAAACAACATCCACATTAGACGCCTCGACGAATACCCGGATAAGCAACTTATCCCCCAGCCCGGCTTGTATGCCGGGCTTTTTATTGCCGGTCGCCACCATCCCCCTCACCTGGCGCCAGCGGTCATCGCGGGGCTTGGTGACAGCCCTCAAGCCGGTTAACATCTTTCCTCTCTGCACTCCCTGCTCCGCTCGGGTATCGTCGCGCGATCCTGGCCGGACCTGAGTCGCCACTGTGCTCTCTCTCGACCAACAAGGACCCGGACATGCCAAGGCTCGACAGCATTCATCTCTATCCCATCAAATCGACCGCAGGCATGCCACTGACCCGCGCCCTGGTGACCGAAGAGGGCCTGAAAGGCGATCGCCGTTACATGGTGGTCAAACCGGATGGCAGCTTCATCACGGCCCGCACCCATCCCCAGCTACAGCTGGTGGTGGCCGCCGCCGTCGACGGCGGCTTGCAGTTGCGCTACCCGGGCCTGGATCCCCTCAGCCTGCAGGAGCAGGCATTCAGCCGGGCTCCGCAGGCCACCGGCGTCTGGGGCGACAGCTTCCATGCTCTGCACACCCACGCTCAGGCCGATGCCTGGCTGAGCCGGGTGGCGGGGGAGCCGGTTCGCCTGCTCTGGCTCGGCGAAACCTCTGACCGCTTTCGGGAGAAAACCGGTACCCGGGTCAGCTTTGCCGACGGCTATCCCCTGCTGCTGATCAGCCAGGCCTCGCTCGATGACCTCAACCTGAGGTCCGATGCCCTGCACCAGATGAGCCAGTTCAGGACCAACCTGGTGGCGAGCGGCACCCGCCCCTTCGAGGAGGATGGCTGGAAGCGGATCCGCATCGGCGAGGTGGAGTTTCTGGTGGCCAAGCCCTGCAGCCGCTGCATCATGACCACGGTGGAGGCGGGCACGGATCGCTTCAACGCCCTGAAAGAGCCACTGGCCACCCTCACCCGCTACCGCCGTGGCCAAGATGGCGAGGTCTATTTCGGCCAGAATCTGGTGGCGCTGAACGAGGGCTGGATTGAGGCAGGCAGCGAGATCGAGGTACTGGAAAGCACCCGCCCCCCCGTCTACCCCAATGCGGCGCCGAAGAAGCGGGCGCTGGTCTGCGTCGCCCGCGAGCCCCTGGCCCGGGATCTGGAGACCTTCTGGTTCGAGGCCGCCGACGGCGAGCCGTTGCCTGACTATCTGCCGGGCCAGCACCTGCCCATCAGCCTCGACATCAAGGGGGAAAGGCAACAGCGCCGCTATACCCTGAGCTCCACCCCGGAGAGGCCTGAGCGTTACGGCATCAGCGTCAAGAAGCTGGCCGATGGCCGTATCTCCCCCTGGCTGCACAGCCAGCTCAAGGTCGGTGACCGCCTGTTGGCCGCCCCTCCCGCCGGTGACTTCCACCTGGGGACCGAGCGCAAGTTGCTGCTGCTCTCGGCGGGCTCCGGCGTCACCCCCATGCTCTCCATCGCCCGCACCCTGCATCTCAGACACGAACTCGACGATATGCACTTTATGCACCTGTGCCGCAGCGAGGCCGACATCCCGGCCGCCGCCGAACTGCACGCCATGAGTCAGGCCGGCATGCAGCTGACCCTGATCCTGAGTCAGCCCGATGGCCATTGGCAGGGCATGAGCGGGCGCCTCGGCAAGGTGCACCTCGCGCAGGTCAAGGGTCTGCTGGCGCGGGACGTCTTCCTGTGCGGCCCCCACGGCTTTATGAGCGAGGCAGTCGAGCAGTTACGTGAATTGGGGGTGGCCGCCGAGCGCATCCGGCAGGAGAGCTTCGGCGGCGCCATCCTCTCGGTGACCCGTCCCCACCAGGCGGTGCAGCTGCGCATCGGCGAGCAGAGTTTTACGGGCAACAATCAGGGCACCATACTGGATCAGGCCCACAAGCAGGGGGTGGAGCTGCCCTGGAGCTGCCGCGCCGGCATCTGCGGCAGCTGCAAGCAGACCCTGATCGAAGGGGAAGTGGATCACCCGGAGGCGCCAGCCATCACCGCCGCCGAGCGGGCCGAGGGCAAGATCCTCACCTGCTGCGCCGTGCCGCTGACCGATCTGGTGATCGGACCCCGATAAGGGGGGGATGCGAGGGCTATGTGCCCCAGAAAGCAAAACGGCTGCCCAAGGGCAGCCGTTTTTGATGGCGATACGCTTAACCGCGCAGGGCGGCGATGCGCTGCTCGATGGGCGGGTGGCTCATGAACAGCTCGCTCACGGAACGCTTGCCGTTGATGCCAAAGGCCATCATGGTGCCTTCCATCTGCGGCTCGGCACCGCGGGAGAGGCGCTGCAGCGCGGCAATCATCTTGTCGCGACCGGCCAGCTTGGCGGCGCCGGCGTCGGCGCGGAACTCGCGCTGACGGCTGAACCACATGACGATCATGGAGGCCAGTACCCCGAACACCATCTCCAGCACGAACACGGTGATCATGTAGGCGAAGCCACCGGAGCTGCTGCTCTCTTCGCTGTTGCTTGAGCTGAAGAAGTTGCTGATGACGCCGGCCACTATACGGGCGAAGAACATCACGAAGGTGTTCACCACCCCCTGGATCAGGGTCAGGGTCACCATGTCGCCGTTGGCCACGTGGCTCACCTCGTGGGCCAGCACGGCTTCCGCCTCGTCGCGGCTCATGCTGTAGAGCAGGCCGGAGGAGACGGCCACCAGCGAATCGTCGCGGCGGGCACCGGTGGCGAAGGCGTTCATCTCGGGGGAGTCGTAGATCCCCACTTCCGGCATCTTGATGCCTGCCTCGCGAGCCTGACGAGCCACTGTGCTCACCAGCCAGTGCTCGGTCTCGTTACGGGGTTGCTCGATGACCTGGACACCATAGCTGCGCTTGGCCATCCACTTGGACATCAGCAAGGAGATAAAGGAACCCCCAAAACCGAACACGGCGCAGAACACCAACAGACCGGAAATGCTGGACTTGTTGATCCCCAGAACCGAGAACAGGATATTGAGTACCACCCCCAGCACCAGCATGACGGCCAGGTTGGTCACCAGGAATAGCATAATTCGCTTCATATTGACTCCTTGTGAGATATAGATGCGTGGTCCGGGCCAATTCGCTGCCAGCCCGATACCACACCAGCTCCAGATAATAGATAGATCCGATGAATGTTTGCTGAATGTCGGGTTCAGAGCAGAGGAGAAATATCGAGACACCCGCGCAAGTCAGCTTCGAGTGGATTGTTTACAAAGGGTATTTCACCCAAAAATGGCGCCGGTAGCAAGCCCCTCAGAGTATCCAGATTCTCCTGATAGTGGCTCATGCGATCATCCAGCCGATTGATCACCCAGCCCGCGATCGGCAGATCCATGTTGCGAATGGCGGCGAAGGTGAGCAACGCATGGTTGAGGCAACCGAGCTTGGCCCCCACCACCACGATCACCGGCAGATTCTCCTGCCTGACCCAGTCCGACAGCAGATAGGTTCTGTCCAGCGGCAGGAACCACCCCCCCGCCCCCTCGACGATCACCAGCTCGGCCCCCGCCTGCTCTATGTTGCGCAGACCTGCCGACAAGCCGCTCAGGGGGATGGACTCCCCCACCTCGCGGGCGGCGATATGGGGCGCGATCGGGGGTTCAAAGGCAAAGGGATTGACCAGCTCGTAGGGCAGCGGCAGGCTGGCGGCGGCCTGCAGCAGCAGGGCATCCTGGTTGCGCAGCCCCTCGGCGGTGCGGGCACAGCCCGCCGAGATGGGCTTGTAACCGGCGCATGAGAGGCCCTGGGCGGCGAGTTCCCGCAGCAAGGTGCGGGCGACCAGCGTCTTGCCCACGTCGGTGTCGGTGCCGGTGATGAAGAAGGATTTGACCATGATGACTCCTCAACGCAATACAGGGTGACGGCCAGAGCGGCTCACCCGCGTTTCAATGATGCTCGGTGGCGAGTCCGCTCCCTCATGGGTGGGCGGAATCGCTGATGGACGGACCAGCCGGCCTTCTGACGAACAAGCCGGCCTTCTATTGACGAACGAGTCGTCCGAGGCAGACCTGGTAGCTGGCGGCCAGCAGGCCATTCGGCTGACGATATTGCTCATAGGCCTCCCCCAGACGCAGCAGGCGCTGACGATTGCCAAGACCGGGCTGGCGTCCGTCGTTGATCTGGCTGGCGCCTATCCCCTTGAGATCCCGCAGCAGGCCGTTGAGCTCCGGGTAGGCGAGGGACCAGGTCTGGCACGCCAGTTCCGGGGCGGGGAAACCCCCGTCGCTGAGGGCGCGGCGCAATTGTGGCAGGCTGAGGAAGCGATTGACATGAGGACGCTCGTCAACTGTGCGCCAGGCCTCACGCAGCTGCCAGAGGGAGTCCGAGAGCAGGGTCGAGAACAGCAGTTGACCGCCAGGCTTGAGCACCCGACACAGCTCGGCGAAGGCCTGGGCCGGGCGCTCGCACCACTGCAGGGCCAGGCTGGAGAAGACCCAGTCCAGACTCTGGTCGGCGAAGGGCAACTGCTCCGCATCACCGCACAGCAGCAGGGCGCCACAGCCCCGTTGGGCCGCCTGCGCCAGCATGCCGGGGGCGAGATCCAGCCCGTGCAGCCGCTGGCAGCGATCGGCCAGCGCAGGCAGGAAGAAGCCGGTGCCACAGCCAAGATCCAGCCCGGCCTCGGGTAAGGCACCGGTCAGAGATGAGCCGGCCGGCATCATGGCCAGCAAGGCCTGCCCCACCTCCTGCTGAAACTGGGCATGGGCGTCGTACCGGTGGGCGGCGGCGCCGAAGCGGCGCGCCAGCTGCACCTTGTCGACCCGCTGAAAGGCGTCCCGAGATTGAGGATCATGCATGGGAAGACTCCCCGGCAGGGGCCGGGCAGAGGGCTGCTCCTTGGCAAGGGCCCAAGCCATCGAGCAGGCGATCGACATCCTGCTCGCTGTGGGCGGCGCTGAGAGTGATGCGCAGCCGCGCCGTGCCCGCCGGCACAGTGGGCGGACGGATGGCACCGACCCAGAGGCCGCGCTCACGCAACCGCTCGCTCAAAGCCAGCGCAGGCGCGCTCTCCCCCACCAGCAACGGCTGGATCGGGGTCTCGCTCGCCCCAAGCCGCCAGCCGAGCTGGCTGGCCCCCTGCCGGAAGCGGCTAATCAGCTGCCGCAACTGATCACGCGCCTCATCGGCAACCCGTACCAGCGCCAGGCTCTGGCTGACCGCGCAGGCCTGGGCGGCGGGCATATGGGTGCTGTAGACATAGGGACGGGCGAAGTTGACCAGATAGTCCACCAGCTCACGGCTACCGCCGACGAAGGCCCCGGCCACCCCGAGCGCCTTGCCAAAGGTACCCATCTGGATGTGGACGCAAGCCGGGCTCACCCCCTGCGCCGCCAGGGTGCCGCGCCCCTCTGGCCCGAGCACCCCGATACCGTGGGCGTCGTCGATCATCAGCCAGTTGCCGCTCTGGGCGGCGAGGCGGCTGAGTGCTGCCCAAGGCCCCTGATCCCCGTCCATGCTGAACACCCCCTCGGAGACGATGAGGCCACGGCCCGGTTCAAGCTGCCGCTCGAGCGCGTCCATGTCGTTGTGGGGAAAGCGCCTCATCTTGCAGGGCAGCTGGCTGCCCATCTCCTGCAAGGAGGCGTGGTTGAGCCTGTCCTGCCACAGCAGGTGATCCTTGCCGAGCAAGGCTTTCAGCACCGCCTGATTGGCGGAGAAGCCGCAGTTGAACAGCAGCACCGCCTCCAGTCCCAGCCAATGAGCGAGGTCTTCTTCGAGCTGCTGGTGGGCGCGGCTGTAGCCGGTCACCAGGGGGGAGGCACCGGATCCCGCGCCATATCGATCGACCCCGGCCTTGAACGCAGCCTTGATGGCCTCATGGCCCCCCAGCCCCAGGTAGTCGTTGGCGGAGAAGTTGAGGTACTCGCGCCCCCCGACCCGCAGCCGGAGCCCGGTGGCGCCCTCGGTCGGGGTGCGTCGGCGCAGCAGGTCATTACGCTCACGCTCGGCCAGGGCGTCACTCAGGGCGAAAGGCCCCGATTTATCAGAGGAAGTGACGATATTCATGCGGATTTCACAGCAGATTGCACTGCCGCGCGTTGACGGGTGGCATCATAGAACAGCTCGTCACCGGCGGGCTCCCGTGTCACCTGAGCCAGCAGCTCCGCTTCCAGTTCCAATCTCTGCACCTCATCGGGCTTCTGGGCGCGCTGGGCGGGGCGAATACCGAGCCGCTTGAACAGCTGCATGTCGGTGCTCTCGTCCGGGTTCGGCGTGGTCAGCAGCTTGCAGCCATAAAAAATCGAATTTGCACCCGCCATGAAGCACAGGGCCTGCATCTGCTCGTTCATCTTCTCCCGCCCGGCGGAGAGGCGCACGTGGGAGCCCGGCATCATGATGCGGGCCACGGCGATGGTGCGGATAAATTCGAAGGAGTCCAGGTTCTCTTCGTTTTCCAGGGGCGTCCCCTTCACCTTGACCAGCATGTTGATGGGCACGCTCTCCGGGTGGCGCGGCAGGTTCGCCAGCGCCATCAGCAGACCAGCGCGGTCCTTGGCCTGCTCCCCCATGCCGACGATGCCGCCGGAACAGACCTTCATGCCGGCGCCGCGCACGTGTTCCAGGGTATCGAGTCTGTCCTGATAGGTACGGGTGGTGATGATGTCACCGTAGAACTCCGGCGAGGTGTCGAGGTTGTGGTTGTAGTAGTCGAGCCCGGCGGCGCCGAGGCGGGCGGCCTGATCCGCGGTCAGCATGCCGAGCGTCATGCAGGTCTCCATGCCGAGCCCCCGCACCTCCTCGACCATCCGCAGTATGTAGGGCATGTCTTTTTCCTTGGGATTGCGCCAGGCGGCCCCCATGCAGAAGCGCGACGAGCCGTTAGCCCTGGCCTCCCGGGCCCGCTCCAGCACCTTCTCCACCTCCATCAGCCGCTCGGTCTCGAGGCCGGTGTGATAGCGGGCGCTCTGGGGACAGTACTTGCAATCCTCCGGGCAGGCGCCCGTCTTGATGGAGAGCAGGGTGCTCACTTGCACCTCGTTCGGGTCGAAATGGGCGCGGTGCACCGTCTGGGCCTGGAACAGCAGATCGTTGAACGGCAGGGCAAACAGCGACTGCACCTCGGCGAGGGTCCAGTCGTGACGAAGGGCGTGACCCCCCAGAGTGAGAGCATTCATACATGGCTTCCGATTGTTATAAGTGGGATCCTGCGCCGCCCATCCCGGATGAGCGACCACAGAACCCGCCGCCATGCCTCGCACGCAATCCTGAGTGTGCGAAGCCAAGTGGCTGAAATTGTTGGCTAGTGTAGAGAGCGCGCGTAGACTGTCAACACCGACCAGATCAATAACATTGACAACAGAACACAAAATGACCAACCAAGAATTCGACCTGCACCACGTCTGGCACCCCTATACCTCCCTCACCCAGCCCCTGCCCTGCTACGAGGTCGCCAGCGCCAAAGGCGTGACCCTCACCCTGAGCGACGGCCGCGAGCTGGTGGATGGCATGAGCTCCTGGTGGGCCTGTATTCACGGCTATCAGGTGCCGGAGCTGGATGCGGCGGCGAGCGCTCAGCTCGGCAAGATGTCCCACGTGATGTTTGGCGGCCTGACCCATGCCCCCGCCATCGAGCTGTGCCGCAAGCTGGTGGAGATCACCCCGGCCGGCCTGGATCGGGTCTTCCTTGCCGATTCCGGCTCGGTGGCGGTGGAGGTGGCGCTCAAGATGGCCCAGCAGTACTGGCATGCCAAAGGCACCCCCAGATCCCGGTTCCTCTCCCTGCGCGGCGGCTATCACGGCGATACCTTCGGCGCCATGAGCGTCACCGACCCCGATGGCGGCATGCACGAGCTCTACCAGGGATTCTTGCCCGAGCAGCTGTTTGTGGAGGCGCCGAGCTGCCGTTTCCACGCCGACTGGAACGAGGAGTGCGTGGTGGAGCTCGCCAGCCTGATGGCGGATCATCACGAGGAAATCGCCGCCATCGTGCTCGAACCCATCGTCCAGGGGGCCGGCGGCATGCGCTTCTACCACCCCCGCTACCTGCAGTGGGTGCGCGCCCTGTGCGACGAGTTCGGGGTGCTACTCATCGCCGACGAGATCGCCACCGGCTTCGGCCGTACCGGCCAGCTGTTCGCCTGCGACTGGGCGGGCATCAGCCCCGATATCATGTGTCTGGGCAAGGCACTCACCGGCGGCTACCTGACGCTCTCCGCCACCCTCACCACGGAGCGGGTCGCCCGCACCATCTGTGACGGCAAGGCGGGGGTCTTCATGCACGGGCCGACCTTCATGGGCAATCCGCTGGCCTGCGCCGTGGCCAACGCCTCCATCGAGCTGCTGCTGGCCTCGCCGTGGCAGGAGCGGGTGCGCGCCATCGAGCATCAGCTCAGAACCGAGCTGGTGGCGCTGACCCTGAACCCTTTGGTTGCAGATGTGCGGGTGCTGGGCGCCATCGGGGTGGTGGAGATGAAGGAGCGGGTCGATGTGGCGCGCATCCAGCGCAAGTTTGTCGAACTGGGGGCCTGGATCCGGCCCTTCGGCAAGCTCATCTATCTGATGCCCCCCTTCGTCATCTCCCCGTCGGAATTAACCGTGCTGACCACCGCCATCACCCAGGCCATCGCCAGCGGCGACTACTGAGCCAGCATGAACAGGCCCTGCATGGGAGTGCAGGGCCTTTTGGCTCTTTTTCATCAGAATGTGAGCGATCCATCAAAACCCGACAGGGCAGAAGAGTAGACTGCGTGGGTTTGACCCAACAGATGTACCAGCCCCATGCGCCTCTCCATCACTGCCAAGATCCATTTCTTCCTGCTGTTCATCTTCTCCATGGTATTGGTGTTCTCCGCAGCCTATCAGGCGGTACGCGAGCGTGACCTCATCCTGACCCTCATCAAGGAGCAGAGCCACGAACAGATCGAGGCCTATTTCGACGGCCTCAACATGCTGATGCTGACCGACAAGATGGCGGCCCGCGATACCCTGCGCAGCAAGTTCCTCGAGCACGCCCACGTGGAAGACGCCCGCATAGTGCGCGGCGCGGCCGTCAACAAGCAGTACGGACCGGGTCGCGAGACCGAGGCACCCAAGGACAGATTCGATGCCCTGGCGCTGGCGGGCAAGGCCAGTGTGGAAGTGGTCAACGACGGCATGCACAGCAAGCTGGTGGTGACCCGCCCGCTGCTGGCCCAGAAAGATTTTCGCGGCACCGACTGCACCAGCTGCCATCAGGTGCCGGAGAATAGCGTGCTGGGGGCGGTGCGCTTTGACTACTCCCTCGACACTCTCTTTACCCGGGTCGAGCAGAATATCCTCACCTCGGCCTTGAGCCTCACCGTCATCTTCGGGCTGGGCCTGTTGCTGACGCTCTGGGTCATCCGCACCTGGATAGTCCGCCCCCTCAACCAGCTGACCCGCTCCATGGAGGAGGCCACCGATCGCCACGACTTCGGTCATCGGCTCGAGGGGGACGAGGGGGACGAGATAGGCCGGGTCGCACTGGCCTACAACCAGATGCTCGACAGCGTGGAGCGCCAGCTCGGCAAGCGCCCCATCTCCCCGGAGCGAGACAAGAAAAACCAAGGCTGAGCGGGAGAACGTCACCGCCTGCGGGCTCTCGCCAGGCCCCGTAAGGCGCCTGCCTGTGCGCCGCCCTGCTCGCCCCCTGTTTTTACGGCTCGCCTCGCGAGCGATCCGGGCCGACAACCCCGCAAACGACCGATATTTTTGCTTGGTTTTATCAAACCCCCACGGGTAAGATTGACGGCTTAGTCTGCCAGCCAGGGCTCTTCATGCCCCGGCCAGACCCCTAGTGTTGCAAATAGCGCTGCAAGAACAAGCTGGAGACAATATTTCGATGACGCACGCATCCGTAGTAGATGTGCTGACCGGTAAGTATGCGGTTGGCACCACCCAGACAGTCAAAGGGTGGATCCGGACCCGCCGTGATTCCAAGGCGGGGATCTCATTTTTGGCCATATCCGATGGCTCCTGTTTCCATCCGGTACAGGCCGTCGTCCCCAATACCCTGGCCAATTACGAGAATGAAGTGCTGCGTCTGACCACCGCTTGCTCCGTGGAGGTGACCGGTGTGGTTGCCGAATCCCAGGGCAGCGGTCAGGCCTTCGAGCTGCAAGCCACCGAGGTCAAGGTAGTGGGCTGGGTCGAAGATCCGGATACCTACCCCATGTCTGCCAAGCGTCACAGCATCGAGTTCCTGCGTGAACAGGCTCACCTGCGCGCCCGTACCAACGTGGTCGGCGCCGTGACCCGGGTGCGCAACTGCCTGGCCCAGGCCATTCACCGCTTCTTCCACGAAGAAGGCTACCTGTGGATCGCCGCCCCGCTCATCACCGCCTCCGACACCGAAGGCGCCGGCGAGATGTTCCGGGTCTCCACTCTGGATCTGGAAAACCTGCCGCGCACGCCCGAAGGCAAGGTCGACTACGACAAGGACTTCTTCGGCAAGGAGACCTTCCTGACCGTGTCCGGTCAGCTCAACGTCGAGACCTATGCCTGCGCCCTGTCCAAGGTCTACACCTTCGGCCCGACCTTCCGCGCCGAAAACTCCAACACCAGCCGCCACCTGGCCGAGTTCTGGATGGTGGAGCCGGAGATTGCCTTCGCGGATCTGGAAGACAACGCCGCCCTGGCCGAAGCCATGCTGAAATACGTCTTCAACGCCGTCCTGGCCGAGCGCCGCGACGATCTGGAGTTCTTCGCCCAGCACGTCGACAAGGACGCCATCGGCCGTCTGGAGCGCTTCGTTGCCTCCGACTTCGCCCAGATCGACTACACCGACGCCATCGAAGTGCTGAAAAACTGCGGCAAGACCTTCGAGTTCCCGGTCTCCTGGGGCATCGATCTCTCCTCCGAGCACGAGCGCTATCTGGCCGAGGAGCACTTCAAGTCCCCTGTGGTGGTGAAGAACTACCCCAAAGACATCAAGGCCTTCTACATGCGCCTCAACGACGACGGCAAGACCGTCGCCGCCATGGACGTGCTGGCCCCGGGGATCGGCGAGATCATCGGTGGTGCCCAGCGTGAGGAGCGCCTCGAGGTGCTCGATCAACGCATGGCCGAGATGGGTCTGAACAAGGAAGACTACTGGTGGTATCGCGACCTGCGTCGCTACGGCACAGTGCCGCACTCCGGCTTTGGTCTCGGCTTCGAGCGCCTGGTGGTCTATGTGACCGGCATGGGCAACGTGCGCGACGTCATCCCCTTCCCGCGTACCCCTCGCACCGCCGAGTTCTAAGCCGCGAGTATCACGCGAAAATCGTAAAAAGCCGACCTCAGGGTCGGCTTTTTTATTGCTTCCCGGACGCCGCCGCCGGCATGCCCATCCGCACAGTTCCCCTCTTTTCTCGCCTCCGCCCGCCTTTTCTCCCCCGAACCAGCCATCAGAACCGTAGTTTTTATGCACTTAAATCGAAAAAACATGGGTTGTTGAAGTACCTCAAATTTTTACCCCTTTAGGGTAGGCAGAATAACAACTAACCCTTTAGGGGCAAATAACAACAAACAATGTCGTCCTGGGCGCTGCGCCTTCATGGACCGAATCACACGAGGTAATGGAATGATCTTCATGGAATTTATGGTGGTACTCGGCTGTTTGCTGCTGGGTACCCGTTTCGGGGGCATGGGACTGGGTCTCATCAGCGGCATAGGCCTGTTCCTGCTGACCTTCGTGTTCGGCCTCACCCCGGGTGAGCCACCGGTGCAGGTGATGCTCACCATACTGGCGGTGATCGGTTGCGCCGCCACCCTGCAGACCGCAGGCGGCCTCAACCTGATGATGCAGATTGCCGAGCGCCTGCTGCGCCGCCACCCGCAGTACATCACCATTCTGGCCCCCCTCACCACCTGGACCCTCACCTTCCTGTGCGGCACCGGCCACGTGGTCTACACCATGTTCCCCATCATTTCCGACATAGCGCTGCAGAAGAATATCCGCCCGGAACGCCCCATGGCGGTGGCGTCCGTTGCCTCCCAGATGGCGATCTGCGCCTCGCCGGTGTCGGTGGCCGTGGTCTCCATGGTCTCCATCCTGGCGGCCGGCCATGGCATAGGTCAGGCCTACAGCCTGCTGGACATCCTGATGATCGCCATCCCCTCCTCCCTGTCCGGCGTCATAGTCGCGGCCCTGTGGAGCCTGCGCCGCGGCAAGGATCTGGACAAGGACGAGGAGTTCCAGGCCAAGATCAAGGATCCCGAGCAACGCGCCTTCATCTACGGCGGCGGTGAAACCCTGCTCAACACCAAGTTCCCGAAAGAGGCCTACTGGTCGACCTGGATCTTCTTCGCCGCCATCGCCGCCGTGGTCTTGCTCGGTGCCAACGAAGGTCTGCGTCCGGTGTTCACCATCAAGGACAAGACCGGCCCGCTCTCCATGAACCTGGTGATCCAGATGATGATGCTGATCGCTGGCGCCGTGATCCTGATGCGCTGCAAGGTCAAGCCGGGTGACATCTCCAACGGCGCCGTGTTCAAGGCGGGCATGGTCGCCATCTTCTCGGTGTTCGGGGTCGCCTGGATGAGCGAGACCTTCTTCCAGGCCCACATGCCGCTGCTCAAAGAAACCCTGGCCCACGTGGTGCAGGCCCAGCCCTGGACCTATGCCCTGGTGCTCTTCCTCATCTCCAAGCTGGTGAACAGCCAGGCCGCCGCGCTCACCGCCATCGCTCCCATGGGGCTGGCGCTGGGGGTCGAGCCCAAGCTGCTGATCGCCTTCCTGCCGGCGAGCTACGGCTACTTCGTGCTGCCGACCTACCCGAGCGATCTGGCCTGTATCGGTTTCGACCGCACCGGCACCACCCGCATCGGCAAGTACATCATCAACCACAGCTTCATCATTCCGGGCCTGATCGGGGTCGCCACCTCCTGCAGCCTGGGTTATGTGCTGACCAGCATACTGCTGTGACGCTCTTTCAAACCCATCGGCATTCCTGATGCCACTCAACAGGCCTCCATTTGCGAGGCCTGTTGTTTTTCTGCCCTCTGCGCCCGCCCTACGGATTTTGCCAAGGCCCCCTTGGGCGGGTAGCATGCCTCCTCTTTCCCCTTTGGAATCACACCATGTCTCGCGTCATCGCGCTCTGGAGTGGCGGCAAGGATGCCATGCAGGCGCTCTGCCATGCCCGCGATCAGGGCCATCAGGTGGTGGCCCTGGTCACCTTCGCCCCGCCCAATCCCCGCTTCCTCGCCCATCCGCTGCCGCTGGTACGGCGCCAGGCCGAGGCCCTCGGCCTGCCCCATCAACTGGTGACCATAGCAGCGCCCTTCGAGCAGAGTTACGAGCAGGCGCTGGTCAGCTTGCAGCGGGAGTGGGCGATAGAGGGGGTGGTCACCGGCGACATCGACAGCGTGGGCGGTGCCGATAACTGGATCCGCGCCCGCTGCCAGCCGCTCGGGCTCAAAGTGCATACACCCCTTTGGCAACAGCCAAGGGACGTACTGCTGGCGGACTTGCTGGCCCGCGGCATCCGGGCTCATCTCTCCTGCGTCGATAGCCGGGTGCTGACCCCCGACTGGGTGGGGAGGGCGCTGGATGCCGCCAGCCTCGCCGAGTTGCAGGCGCTGGCGGCGCGACAGGGGTTCGATGCCTGCGGCGAGCAGGGGGAGTACCACAGCATGGTGACCGACGGGCCAGGGTTTGCTGCGCCGATCCCCCTCAACGGCTGGCGGGTAGCGCGGCAGGATCACCTCGCCTATCTGGCGGAAGATGGCGCGAGCCATCTAGTCAGTTAGGCGCTAGCCGTCTAATCAGTTAGACGCTAGCCATCTGGTCAGTTAGGCGCGAGTCATCTGGTCAATTAGGGCAGCTCCAGACCATCCAATTTCCATAAAAAACGGGAGGCCTGGGCCTCCCGTTTGCACTGCCTTGATGCGATTTTTCAGCGCGCTAGCTTGGTCAATACGCGTGTAAGCAGACGAATACGTGGCGCTATGCTCTCCAGCAGCAGGAACTCGCTCTCAGAGTGGAAGCCCCCCCCCATGGGGCCGAAGCCGTCAAGGGACGGCACCCCGGCCGCGGCGGTGAAGTTCGCGTCCGAGCCGCCGCCGGCCTCCAGCCAGTTGAAGGGGATCCCCTCCTCAGCCGCCGCAGCCTCCACCAGCGCCATCAGGGCCTCGGTGTCGCCATTGGGGCGCATCGCCGGCTTGAAGGTCTGGCGATCCACCTCGACCCGACAACCCGTGAGGAAGGGGTTGTTGGCCATGAAGCCGAGCCGCTCGTGCACGGCGGCCGCCTCGTCGTTGCTCCAGAAGCGCAAGTCGACGATGGCCTCGGCGAAGTCCGGCACCACGTTGACCCCGGTCCCCCCCTGCACCACCCCCACGTTCATGGTGGTGCCGGTCTCCAGGTTGACCTGCTCGTTGATGGCCAGCACCCAATTAGCGAGCTCTGTGATGGCGGAGATCCCCTCGGCCAGGGCGGAGCCCGCGTGGGAGGCCTTGCCGTGGAAGCGGATGCGGTACTTGGCGTTGCCCTTGCGGGCGCTGATGAGATCCCCGCTCGGGCGAGCCGCCTCGGCCACCAGCACGCAGGCGCTTTGCTTGGCTTTCTCTACCAGCCACTCCTTGGACCAGGGGGACCCAATCTCCTCGTCGCAGTTGCAGCAGACCAGCACCTTCAACCCGGCAAGCACCGCCGGATCCAGGGCCTTGAGCGCATACCAGGTGGAGAGCAGGCCGCTCTTCATGTCGGAGACGCCGGGGCCGAAGGCCTGATCGCCCTCGATCTTGAGCGGCCGTTTGGCGGCGGTCCCCTCCGGGAAGACGGTGTCCATGTGACCCACCAGCATGACGTCATAGTGGCTGGCGCCGGGGGCATTGGTGATTTCGAGGCAGGGGCCGCACTCATCGGCAAACTGGTGGCGCACCACCTGCCAGCCGATGGCCTCATATTTTTCGGTCATGATGTCGGCGACCCTGGCCACCCCGGCCGGGGTGCGGGTGCCGCAATCGAGATTGATCAGCGGCGCGAGATCCGCCAGATAGGCGTCCAGGGAAAAACCGTTGCGTGAGTCTGTCATCATCGTCTCCATGGGCTGGGAAGGCGGGCCTCCCAGCCATCGGTCGCGTGAAAAGAGCGGACGGATCGTCCGCCCACGGATTACATAAACAGCAGGTAGTTAAGCGCCAGCGCCGTCACCAGGGCGCCGGCCATGGGCACACTGGTGCGTTTCACCACCACGAAGGGGGAGACCTTGGCGATGCCGGCACAGGCGATGAGCACGGCGGCGATGGGGGAGATGCTGCGCCCTATGCTGGAGGCGAGCTGCATCGGCAGCAGCATGGTCACCGCGGGGACCCCGAACTTGGCCGCCACCGCGGGGGCCAGGGTGGAGAAGCTGAGGAAGGCGGCGTTGCCGGAGCCCATGATGACCGCCGCCACCATGATGAGGCCCACCATCACCAGGGTCATCAGGCCGCTGCCGATGCCGGCGTTGCTGGCGGAATGGAGCAGGGTGTCGATGGCGCCGATGGCCTTGAGGGACTCGGCGAACAGTTCGGCGCAGACGATGAGCGCCACGACGGGGCCGAATACCTTGCCCATGCCGTCGAGGAAACTCGACAGACCCGCGAAGGCGGTACGCACCGAGCGGCTACGCAAGAGCTCGCACAGCATGCCGATGAACACCGACAGCAACATGGCCACCTCCACGCTCATCTTGATGTCGTCCACCAGGAGCTTGGAGAAGGTCATCATCAGCACGAAGGGGATGATGGGCAGCAAGGCATACCAGGTCGGCGCCTTCACCTCGGCCGTCCCCTGCTCGTCGAGCTCGGCGTGATCGCCGCGGTGCAGGGCCGGATCCCAGCCATCCTGGCGGTCACAGTGCCGCTGCCAGAAGAAGTGCAGCACCATGGTCACCAGCAGCATGGGGGCCACCAGCCAGATCTGGTAATCCACGAAGTAGCTGGTCGGATCCAGGCCGGACTGGCCGGCGGAGAAGATGGCGTTGGTCTGGGTCGGGCCAATCTCGAACGCCTGGGAGGTGGCGATGACGCCGCAGGCGGAGGCCGGGCTGATGCCGAGGTTGCGCATCACCGGGTACATGGTGACCATCAGCAGCAGGCCGAGGCCAGTGGCCGAGGTGACGAACAGGGAGACGAACACCGCCACCAGGTAGCAGATCGCCAGCATCAGGTAGCTGGACTGGATGCCCGCCACCGGCTTGACCGCCACCCGCACCAGGGACTGGGAGGCACCGATGTGAGACATGTAGGTAGCAAAGCCCGCCACCGCCATGATGGTGAGGCCGAGCCCGGCCGCCCGGTAGGAGAAGATCCCCTTGAACACCTCGAACAGGTCGAACAGGGCGAAGCCGGTGCTCTTGTCGGCGGGCAGTATGGGGTGCAGCCCCAGCCAGTAGGCCAGGGTGAAGAGGCTCATCCCCGCCAGCGCCAGCACGGCCTGCGGGTTGTAGTCCTTGACGATGCCGTAGATCACGGCCATCAGCACGAACGAGACGAATAAGAGTTCCAAAATGCGCTCCTGTTAAGATATCGAGGGGCGGAATCTAGTGGTCGATCCCGTCTTCTCCCTTGATCCCCATCAATAAAGATGGCTTGAATGCACATTTAAAGAATAAAACACCAACTAAATCACAAAAACCAGTCGTTAAATTTGACCTCTGCGCATTAAGATCCAGTTGCATAGCGCCAAGCCCCGCAACCTCCACTTTTTTTGCTCTGGATCAACGTCCGTTGGGGGTGAACTGGCCAAGATGCCCGTCGACACAAGGCGACCATTTCGCACCGGAGAGAGTTATGACAAACCAGGCCACCGCAGAGAGCATCCACTGCGACTACAAGCTGTGGGACATCCTCATCGAGTCTGCAAAGGAGCGCACCACCATTCGTTACTCCAAGCTGGCCAGGCAGGCCGGGCTGGAGGGCAGCCAGGACGAGCTGCGCACCCTGCTGCAACGCATCCGCATGTATTGCACCGAACACGAGCTGCCCACCCTCTCCGCCATCGTGGTGGACGACGTGGGCAAGTACGCAGGCCTCTCCTCCAGCCTGCCGGACGCCCCCTGGGAGCGTGCCCGGGTATTCGATTACCAGTGGCCTCTCTCGCCATAAGCCCTGGCCTCAGAGACAAACCCTAAAAAACGCGCCACCCGGCGCGTTTTCTGTTTCCTGGCGGCCCATGGGCAGTCGGACTGGCGGCAGAAAAAGCCCGGCAACGGGGCGTCGCCGTTGCCATCGCGGGATCGGGATGCCAGAATCGGGCCTTCGTTGATTCAGGGCCCCTGCCCGCAGCTAAAGGACCTCCCATGGCCACCACCCTCTATGGCATCAAGAACTGCGACACCATCAAGAAGGCCCGCAAGTGGCTGGACGAGGCCGGTGTCGACTACCGTTTTCACGATCACCGGGCCGATGGCCTGGAGCCAGCCCAGCTGGACGGCTGGCTGAACCAGCTTGG
Source organism: Aeromonas aquatica (assembly GCF_000764655.1). Classification (GTDB taxonomy): domain Bacteria; phylum Pseudomonadota; class Gammaproteobacteria; order Enterobacterales; family Aeromonadaceae; genus Aeromonas; species Aeromonas aquatica. The sequence goes on along the minus strand of NZ_JRGL01000012.1, from coordinate 29,294 downwards.
CTGGGAAGCCCTGCTCAACACCCGCGGCACCACCTTTCGCGCCCTGCCGGATGAAGACAAGCAGGGGCTCGACAACAGCAAGGCCCGTGCCCTGCTGCTGGCCCAGCCCGCCATGATCAAGCGCCCGCTGCTGGATCGCGATGGCGAGCTCACCCTGGGGTTCAAGGCAGACCACTACCAATCCCTCTTCTCTCGTTAAACTTTTCTGTTAAGGAACGCCGATGTCGGATGTCATCGCACTGGCCAAGGATCTGATCCGCCGCCCCTCAATTACCCCCCTGGATGAAGGGTGCCAGACCCTGATGGCGGAGCGCCTCGAGCGTCTGGGCTTCGTCATCGAACCCATGGTGTTCGAGGACACCACCAACCTCTGGGCCCGCCGTGGCAGCGAAGGCCCCCTGTTCTGCTTCGCCGGCCACACCGATGTGGTGCCCGCCGGGCCGCTGGACAAATGGCACACCCCACCGTTCGAGCCGACTATCCTGAACGGCATGCTGTACGGCCGCGGCGCCGCCGACATGAAGGGGTCGCTCGCCGCCATGGTGGTAGCCACCGAACGCTTCGTGGCTGCCAACCCGGATCACTCAGGTTCCATCGCCTTCCTCATCACCTCGGATGAAGAGGGTCCCTTTATCAACGGCACGGTGCGCGTCATCGACACCCTGGAGGCGCGCAACGAGAAGATCCGCTGGTGCATCGTCGGCGAGCCCTCCTCCACCGCCCTGGTGGGGGACGTGGTGAAGAACGGCCGGCGCGGCTCCATCACCGGGGATCTGGTGGTGCGCGGGGTGCAGGGTCACGTGGCCTACCCTCATCTGGCGGACAACCCCATCCACCGTGCGGCCCCCGCCCTGGATGAGCTGACCAGCACCGTCTGGGATCAGGGCAACGCCTACTTCCCGCCCACCAGCTTCCAGATAGCGAACATCCAGGCCGGGACCGGCGCCTCCAACGTCATCCCCGGCGAGTTGCACGTGCAGTTCAACTTCCGCTTCAGCACCGAGCTCACCGATAGTGCGATCCGCGAACAGGTCGAGGCCCTGCTGACCCGTCACGGGCTGGATTTTGAGCTGAAGTGGACCCTCTCCGGCCAGCCCTTCCTGACCGACACCGGCGAGCTGCTGGCGGCGGCCGTGGGGGCCATCGAGAGCGTCAACGGCCAACAGCCGGCCCTGCTCACCACGGGTGGCACCTCCGACGGGCGCTTCATCGCTCCCACCGGTGCCGAGGTGATCGAGCTTGGTCCGGTCAACGCCACCATTCACAAGGTGAACGAGTGCGTGAAGGCCCAGGACCTCGATCTGCTGGCGGACATGTACCAAGGGGTGCTGGAGCGGTTGTTAGCATGACCCAGGATCAGCTGCTGGGGCTCGACGAGAGCCACCTCATCCTGGTGGGGCGCGGCCCCCACCGCCTGACCGCCGCCACCGCGGCGGCCTTCAACGACATGCAGGTGGCCGCCGCCCATCAGGGTCACAACCTGCAGGCGGCCTCCAGCTGGCGCGGGTTCGAACGCCAGCTCGCCATCTGGAATGGCAAATGGCGCGGCGAACGGCCCCTGCTGGACGCCAACAACCAACCGCTGGATGCGCTGCAACTGACGGAGACCGAGCGGCTGCACGCCATCCTGCGCTGGAGTGCCCTGCCCGGCACCAGCCGTCACCACTGGGGCACGGATCTCGACATCTACGATCCCGACTGCCTGCCCACCGGCACCAGGCTGGCGCTGGAGCCCTGGGAGTATGAGGAGGGCGGCTGGTTCAGGGATCTGAGCGCCTGGCTCGGGGATCACATGAACGACTTCGGCTTCTTCCTGCCCTTTGCCAAGCCCCTCGGCGGCAGCGGCGTCGCCGTTGAACCCTGGCACATCAGCTTCGCCCTGGAGTCGGCCGATCAGCAGCTGGATCCGGATGCGCTGGCGCTTTGCCTGCAACAGGCGGATATTGAAGGCAAGGCGTGCGTATTGGCTCATCTCGACGAGATCCTGGCCCGTTATGTCACTGCCAGTCACGCCGAAAGGAGAATCCGATGAGTGTGTGGTTATGGATAGGCCTGCCGCTGTTGTTCCTGCTTGGCCTGTTTCTGAATGCCATCAAGGACATGAAGCGGCTCGAGAAGCAACTGCCCAAATACAAGGACAAGATCCGGGAAGTCAAAGACGACGAGGACGACTGATCTACCCCGCAGGGGCCCTGCCGGCGCCCCTGCTTCTTTTTTACCCCTTCTGCTCACCCCCTTGCCAGCCAACTCCCCACCAGGGGGAACCCGCCGCTTTTGGGCCCTAAACCTAGGGCCAATTGCCACTCACTGTTGGTGTTTTACCGCCTTGGCACCGATCGCCTTCCCTGCGTAAAAACAGCACGGTAAACGTAAAAAACTGCAAATTGATGCACAATTAAGCCACACAAAGGGGTCCAAACTGCATATAATGTGCCTGTTTTTGCGGATCGCTACGAGGAGTTCGCCATTGGATGCCACCACCATCAACAATTTCTTCTTTATCGGTGCCTTGTTGGTGGGATGCAGTGTCCTGTTAAGCACGCTCTCCTCTCGCGTCGGCATTCCCATTCTGGTCATCTTCCTCGCCGTCGGCATGCTGGCCGGTGAGGATGGCCCCGGCGGCATTCACTTCGCCAACTACTCCATCGCCTATCTGGTGGGCAACCTGGCGCTCGCTGTCATTCTGCTCGATGGCGGCATGAAGACCCGGGTCTCCTCGTTTCGGGTCGCGCTCTGGCCCGCCCTGTCGCTCGCCACCGTCGGAGTCGCCATCACCACGGCCCTGACCGGTTTCGCCGCCGCCTGGCTGTTTGACCTCAACCTGATGCAGGGCATGCTGATCGGCGCCATCGTCGGCTCCACCGATGCGGCGGCGGTGTTCTCCCTGCTCGGCGGCCGCAGCCTCAACGAGCGGGTCAGCGCCACCCTGGAGATAGAGTCCGGCAGCAACGATCCCATGGCGGTGTTCCTCACCGTCACCCTGATCGAGGTGCTGGCCACCGCCCAGCAGAGTCTGGATACCGGCTTCCTGCTGCTGCACCTGCTGCAGCAATTTGGCATGGGGGCCGGTATTGGCCTCGGCGGTGGCTGGCTGCTGTGGCGCCTCATCAACAGCGCCAAGCTGGCCCCCGGCCTCTATCCGCTGCTCACCGTCAGCGGTGGCCTGCTGATCTTCGCCCTCACCACGGCGGTGGGGGGCAGTGGCATCCTCGCCATCTACCTCACCGGTCTGCTGCTTGGCAACCTCTCCCTGCGCAGCCGCAGCACCACGCTGTCGGTGCTGGATGGCCTGACCTGGCTCAGCCAGATCGGCATGTTTCTGGTGCTCGGCCTGCTCGTCAATCCGAGCGAGCTGCTGCCCATCGCCCTGCCAGCCCTGGCTCTGGCGATGTGGATGATACTGTTCGCCCGCCCGATCTCGGTCTGGGTCGGCCTGCTGCCGTTCAAGAACTTCGCCCCCCGCGAGCGCTGGTTCATCTCCTGGGTGGGCCTGCGCGGCGCCGTGCCCATCATATTGGCGGTCTTCCCCATGATGGCGGGGCTGCCCAACGCCCAGCTCTACTTCAACGTCGCCTTCTTCGTGGTGCTGGTCTCCCTCATCCTGCAGGGCAGCTCGCTGCCGCTGGCCTCGAGGCTGGCCCGTGTCGAGGTGCCGGCCCCCCCCTCCCCCATCAACAGATCCGGGCTCGAGATCGATCTCGACAGCCAGTGGGAGACCTTCGTCTATCGCCTGAGCGCCGAGAAGTGGTGCATCGGCTCCCCCCTGCGGGAGCTGCGCATGCCGGAGGGCACCCGTATCTGCGCCCTGTTCCGGGGGCAGGAGCTGTTGCACCCCTCGGGCAGTACCCGCCTGCAATCGGACGACATCCTCTGCGTCATCGGCCACGAGCGGGATCTCCCCGCCCTCGGCCAGCTGTTCAGCCAGGCTCCCGAGCAGGATCTGGGCCCGCGCTTCTTCGGTGACTTCCTGCTGGAGGCGGCCGCCAGACTGGCGGATCTCGCCCCGCTGTACGGGCTGGATGTGAGCGAGGTAGCGGATCAGACGCTCGGCAACTTTATCGCCGGGCAGTTGGGCGATAATCTGGTGGTCGGTGACCATTTCGCCTGGCAGGGCCTGCTCTGGACGGTGGCGGAGATGGAAGAGGGTGAGCCACGCAAGATAGGGGTTCGCTTCCTGGAAGAGGACCCTGTCTAGCATCGGCGTTAGGTCATCTTGAATAAAAGCCACCCAGCGCCAGCTGGCCAGCATGGGGTGAACGCAGCGCAGCAACCGCGCGTTGTAGTGATAATAAGGTTCAGAGCAGCACATATTCCTGATTCATGGCCTCTTGCAAGACGGTGAACAGGTTTTCAGCGAGAAGGGAGTCGATTATGCCTTACCAAACCCTGTTGTCAGATCTCACCCCTCCCTCGCCCAAACTGGGCCTGATCGAGGGCTTCTTCGGCAAGGGCTGGAGCTGGGACGCCCGCGCCCGCTACGCCCAGTGGCTGCCCCGCCACGGCTACGGCTTCTATATCTACGCGCCAAAAGAAGATGGTTATCTGCGCAAGCACTGGGCCCAGCCCTGGCCCGCACAGCAGCTCGACGATCTGCGTCGCCTCGCCCAGCAGTGCCGTGACAACGGCCTCGCCTTCGGGGTGGGCCTGAGCCCCATGGGCGCCCATCACGACTACGCGCACAAGCGCCCGGCCCTGCTGGAGAAGCTGCGAGTCATCGAGCAGGAGCTCAAGCCCGATATCCTGGCGGTGCTGTTTGACGACATGAAGGGGGACACCCCGGATCTCGCCCACTGGCAGCTCACCATGGCCCACGACATCGCGGCCCACACCCAGGCCAGCCGGCTGCTGTTCTGCCCCAGCTACTACTCCACGGATCCCGTGCTGGAGAAGGTGTTCGGCGCCATGCCCCCCCACTATCTGACGGATCTCGGCCAGGGGCTGGATCGCCGCTTCGACATCTTCTGGACCGGCCCCAAGGTCTGCTCCAGCGAATACCCGGCGACGCACCTCAAGCAGGCCGCCGACTGGCTGCACCGCAAGCCCTTCCTGTGGGACAACTACCCGGTCAACGACGGCAGCAAGGCCAGCAGCTTCCTGCACCTGCGCGCCTTCGAGAACCGCACCGAGCTGGCCGATCTGGTGGCCGGCCACGCGGTCAACCCCATGAAGCAGGCCGCGCTCTCCGTGCTGCCGCTCGCCACCCTGCCGGTGTGCTACAAGCTCGGCAGGCAGTACGATCCGGACAAGGCGCTGCACGCCTCCCTCAATGCCACCTGCGGCCCGCAGATCTCCGCCATGATCCAGGCCGACTTGACGCTGTTCCAGGACATCGGCCTGGCCCAGCTCACCCCGGAGCAGGTGATCCACCTCAAGGCTCGCTACCTGCCGTTCCAGGATCAGAGCTGTGTGAACGAGATCCTACGCTGGCTGGCGGGGGAATACGTATTCGATCCGGACTGCCTGACCGACTAGTCAGAGGCGCCAGCCGCCCACAAAAAAGGCCACCTCCCAAGAGGTGGCCTTTTTGCATGGCTCGCGCCATCAGAACCTGTTCACGACCTGTCACGAGAGGCTGTCAGCAAGGTGAAGAGCAGCGCAGGAACCGGAGCGTATACAGATACGTGAGCCATTTTTTTCACATAGGCGAGCAGCACATGAGCCTTGATCACGGCCTTGCAGCAAGATCGTGAACAGGTTCTCAGCCGAAGGCCAGCCAAACGCCCACAAACAGCATCAGGGAGCCGGCGATGCGGTTCATCAGGGTGACGTTGCCACTTTTGGCGAGGAAGTGGCGCAGGGTGCGGCCACCGCTGGCGTAGAGCAGCAGGCAGGAGAACTCGATGACGAGAATGAGCGTCACCAGGGCACTTATCTGCGGCGCCATCGGCTTGGCCGCATTGATGAAGGGTGGCAGCAGGGAGACCATGAAGGCCCAGCCCTTGGGGTTGGCGATGGCGGTGACGAAGCCCTGCAGCGCCAGGCCAAGCGGCTTGGTCTCCTGCCCGGCCGACAAGTCCGCCGGGATGGCCATCTTGCCCTTCGCCTGCCACATCTGGATGCCGAGCCAGACCAGATAGGCGCCCCCCACGTACTTGAACGCCGAGAACAGCGCCGGGTAGTTGAGCATGACGGCGGCCACCCCGACCACCGACAGCACCGAGACCAGTCCGACCCCGATCAGCTCCCCCCACATCATGTGCAGGGTGCGGCGCACCCCCAGGCTCATGCCGAGGGTCATCGCCAGGGTCATGCACATGCCCGGCGTGACAGAGACAAAAAAGAACGTGGGAACAAATAACGCCAGAATGGCGGGATCAATCCAGTCAGACACACTACACCTCCATGCCAATAACCCGGTGATCTTGCCTATCACACTCTTTTAACACAAGAAAAAACCTTTTCCCCCGGTCCGGTTTCAACCATAAAAACCCTGTGACAGCCCTTGTCGCGCCTGTGTAAGATGCCGTTTCACTCCTCTTTTGGGTTAGGATTTTTCATGTCGTTGAATACCCTGTCTATCCGTCTTCAAGTTCTCATCCCCCTACTGCTTGCCAGCCTGCTGATGATCCTCATGGTCGGGATCAGCAAGCAGGAGATAGACAGCGCCATCGGAGACATGAATCAGACCACCGCCAGCGTCACCCGTCACAAGGACGACATCGCCGCCCTGATCCACGCGACCTACCGGCTGCGCACCAATGCCATCTATGGCCTCTACGATCAGCAGCGCTTTGCCCAGTTGCCGAGCGCGCTCGATGCCGCCGAGCAGGAGATAGACGCCATCCTGGCCCGGCTGGTGATAACCGGCGCCGAGCAGGACAATCGCCAGGTGGCCATGGCCCTGCAGGCCTACCTCAGCCACACCCGCAACAACATGCTGCCGCTGCTGGCCCGGCAATATCAGGGGAACGGCGATAGCGCCGCCTACGAACAGTCCCGGCTGCGCTTTCGCGATCTGGGGGAGCAGCTGATCAAGGAGATCGACAGCATGTCGGCCCACGTCAATCAGCTGATCCTGGCCGACATTGCCGAGGAAGAGGCGCACTACCACGCCACCCTGCTGCGGACTCTGCTGCTGATGGGAGGCACCCTGCTCGCGGCGCTGCTCGGTGGCTGGTGGTTGTCCGGCCAGATAGTGCGTCCCATCGGCCAGTTGCAGGAGGTGATGCGCGCCGTCGCCCAGGGTAGGTTCAACGTGCGGGCCAAAGCCGAGGGCAACAACGAGCTGAGCCAGCTCGCCAAAGACATCAACCAGACCCTGACGCAGCTCGGTAGCACCATCCACACCCTGACCGGCATCAGCGGCAACGTGGCGTCCGCCGCCACCGAGCTCGCCGCCGTCATGAACCAGTCCGAGGCCAATGCCCAGCAGCAGCGCAGCGAGACCGAGCAGGTCGCCTCCGCCGTCACCGAGCTGGCCAGCACCGCCGACAACGTCAACCACAACGCCGCCCTCGCCGACGAGCTGGCGCGGGACGCCAACAACCGAGTCGAACAGGGTCTGGCGCTGTTCGCCAAGAGCATCCAGGCCAACAGCCGGATGGCGGGGAGCCTGGAGAGCGCCGCCGCCGTGGTGGCGCGGCTCAAGTCCCAGTCCGAGCAGATTGGCAAGGTGATCGAAGTCATTCAGGGCATCTCGGAGCAGACCAATCTGCTGGCCCTGAACGCCGCCATCGAGGCCGCGCGCGCCGGTGAAACCGGCCGTGGCTTCGCGGTGGTGGCCGACGAGGTACGCCTGCTGGCGGCCCGCACCAAGGACTCCACCAAGGAGATCCAGGTCATCATAGAGCAGTTGCAGAGCCAGTCCCTGTCGGCCAACAGCGGGGTGCAGGAGACCCTCGAGATCCTGAGCCACAACCAGCAACTCTCCGCCGAGGTGCAGGCGCTGCTCGGCGGCATCACCCAGGCGGTCAACCAGATCAACGGCGCCAATGCCCAGGTGGCCACCGCCGCCGAGGAGCAATCCTGCGTCACCGCCGACATCAGCCGCAACATCACCAATATCCACGAGATAGTGAACCAGAACGTGGCGGGCATCAGCCAGAGCGCCGCCGCCAGTCACGAACTGTCACAGCTCGCCGAGCAGCAACGCAAGCAACTGTCCCAATTCCAGCTGTAATCGCCCCTTGGGGTGACGCTCGGGCCCCGTACCCTGGGCCCGGGTCTCTGTGGCCCCCGACTTCTCTTCGTTTTAAATGACTCTTTTGATTTTAAGGTGCCATTAGGGACTGGGCGCCATGCTTAAATATGGGTATGGTAGAGGCACGTCATTCCCCCTCACCTAGAGAACACCATGAGCCTCAAGTTCAAGAAACCCGCCTTTATCGCCCTGGGCCTCGTCGCCCTGCTCTCCGCGCTCTGGCTCGATTTCTATCTGCCGGAGCACACCATCGCCACCATCACCGGGGTCGAGGTGAAGCGCACCGACAAGGACGGCCCCATCAGCCAGAAGAACCCGGCCGATGGCCCTACAGTCGATGTCTATTACATCTACACCGAGCGCCCCGGCGAGAAGATCCGGGTGTTCCGCAACGAGGATACCCTCTGGGGCTGGCCCTTCTACTTCAAGTTCAATGCCGCCGACGTCCAGGCCAAGGCCAAGTCCATGGAGTTCGAGAAACGCCTCGCCATCATCACCTCCTACGGCTGGCGCGTGAACATGTTCTCCCTGTTCCCCAACGTCACCAAGATCGAGAGCACCCAGCCCGACGCCTCCACCTGGAGCTTCTTCCGCTGGTTCTGGTTCGGCATCTGGGCCCTGGTGATGGGCAAGGCCGCCATCGCGACCTGGCGCTACTTCGACCGTCTCGAGGACGAGATATGATCGACTCAGGCAAAAACGGCGCCAGCTGCCTGCTGCGATGGCATATGGCGGCTTGTCCGGTCAGCCAGGCAAATCTCGGGGATAGACAATGACAGAGCCGAGCAAGACTCGCACCAGCTTCTACCGTCGGCTCTATGTCGCCCACCTGATAAGCCAGGGCACCGACACCATCCCGGCCATCATGGCGGCGACCGGCATGCCGCGGCGCACCGCTCAGGACACCCTGGCCGCCCTGGCCGAGCTCGACATCCTCTGCGCCTTCGAGCAGACCGAGGGGGCGCGCCACCTGCAGGGCCACTATCGCATCAGCGACTGGGGGCCCATCAATCCTGACTGGATCGCCGCCAATCTGCCCGTTATCAAGGAAACGCTCGGCTATCCCTGAATACAGAACGCGGGCGGCTCATTGTCGTGTCAGCGACCGGGGAGCATCGTTCAACCCTGACTGGATCGCCGCCAATTTGCCCGTTATCAAACAGACGCTGGATTATCCCTGAATGATGAACAGCCCCCTGCCGTACCGGTGACTGGGGAACATAAACAGAGAGGGGAGCCATGGCTCCCCTCTCTCGTCTCTGGTCGTAGCGATGCTCGCCCCGGCGCCTACTCCTCCGGGAACGGCTCCTCCGGTAGCGGCTCCGACGACTCCCCCTTGGTGCAGTCGATGATGGTGCGTTTGGGGTTGTTGGGATCCCGCAGCAGCAGAGGAGCCTCCCCCAGATCATGCTTGCGCTCATCGCTGAACTCGCTGCCATAGGCGTTGTGGGTCAGCCGGCGCGCGTTGGCGATGGGGGTATCGACGAAGAGGGCGTGCACCTCGAAGGTCGAGGCCGGGATGAGAAACCCGGTGATGGGCAGGCCGTGCAACTCCTGATGGGTCTTGTACCAGGCGAAGCCGTCCGTCACCTTGTCGGGGGTGAAGGTCTTGAGCTGCGGATGGGATGGCTCACCCGTCTCGCTGTCGAGATGGAGCTGATCCAGATCACAGGTTGCCAGCCCTTGCCACATCGACTCGAATGGCGTGGCGCACCCCGTCAGTTGTACGCAGGCCAGCAGTGCCAGCGACGATTTGTACATTTCCCATCCCTTCTCTCAATAATGCAATGGCGGTCAGCCAAAAGCCCGCAGTCGTTCGACCAGCAGATCGATAAAGCCCGCACGGTCCAGTCCCAGCAACACCAAGGCATTGGCCGGTTTGCCGGTCAGGCCGTAGCGATCCACCACCGTCATGCCGGTAGTATGTGCGCCACTGGTTTCGATATCGACTCGGCACTCGACCCCGTGAAACAGGGCGGGAGCCAGCAACCAGGCAATGGTACAGGGGTCATGCAGCGGTGCACCAGCAAATCCCCACTTGGGATCCCTATGGTAGATCATGAAGAAGTCGAGCAAGCCAGCCACGCACTGGGCCACCGGATTGGCAATGGCGCGTACCCGCTCGATATCCCCGTCCATCACCTGGGCCTCATGGGTCACATCCAGCCCGCACAGGGTGATGGGGATGCCGGACTTGAACACCATATCGGCCGCTTCCGGGTCCACATAAATATTGAATTCCGCCGCCGGGGTCCAGTTGCCCGCCCCGGCGGCGCCCCCCATCAGCACGATGCGGCCTATCTTGTGGTGCAGCTCGGGATGCGCCGCCAGCAGCAGGGCGATGTTGGTGAGCGGGCCGGTCGGCACCAGGGTGACCGGCTCCGGGCTCTCGCGCAGGGATTTGGCCATCAATTCGAGGCCCGTCATGGCTTGCGGGGCAAAGGCAGGATCCGGCAACCTGGGGCCATCGAGGCCCGACTCGCCGTGGACGTTGTCGGCGATGATAAGCTCGCGGGCCAAGGGTTTCGGCGCCCCCGCTGCCACCGGAATATCGTCACGCCCGAGCAGGGTCAGGATGCGCAGGGCATTGTTGAGGGTCTTGTCCGGCGTCTGGTTGCCGGCACTGGTGGTGACCGCCAGCACCTTGAGTTCGGGGCTCGCCAGCGCCAGTATGAGGGCGATGGCATCATCGTGGCCGGGATCACAATCAAGCATAACGGGCAACGCCATGGACAGACTCCTTACAACATGACAGGGAGCCCTACCTTAACAAGCAAGCCCCGGATGAACTCGGGAAGGGGTCACAAAACGGCGCCCTTCCCACTTTTAAACCACTGAATTATCAAGCTGTTGAACGAATTATCCCCGCTTATCCCATCGAACGGCGCAAACAGCCGAGTCGCCCCGAGCAGCCGGTTCGAGTATGATCGCCCCCCCTTTCCAGCCCGTGCGCCCTATGTCTGCCATCGTCGACACCTTTATCGCCCCCCCTTGCCACGCCAGCATCGGGATCCTCCATGAGGATGAACACCTGCTGATCATCGACAAGCCGAGCGGCCTGCTCAGCCTCTCGGGCAAGAACCCGCAGAACCTCGACTCGGTGCACTATCGGCTGGTACAGGATTTCCCCGGGTGCACCCTGGTGCATCGCCTCGACTTTGGCACCTCGGGCCTCATGGTGGTGGCCAGGAACAAGGCCATCAACGCCCAGCTCTGTCACCAGTTCAGCCAGCGCGCCGTGGCCAAGGCGTACAGCGCCCTGCTCTGCGGCCACCTGGCCGAAGACGAGGGACTGATCGACGCCCCCATCGCCAAGGATCCGGCGCTGTTTCCGCTGATGAAGATCTGCCCTCAAAGCGGCAAGCCCGCCCGCTCCCGCTATCGGGTGCAAGAGCGGCTCACCCGCCAACAAGAGCAGGATGAACCGCTGACGCTGACCCGGGTGCGGCTCGTGCCCGAGACCGGCCGCACCCACCAGCTGCGCATCCACTGCCAGCAGCTGGGGCATCCCATCCTGGGCTGCGATCTCTATGGCGGCATGGTGCTGCCAGGCACAGCACACACCCCAAGGCTGATGCTGCACGCGAGCGAGCTCGACTTCATCCACCCGGTGAGCGGTGAGCCGATGGCGGCGCGATCTGCCAGTCCGTTCTAACTACGGCAAAAAAATGAAAGCAGGGAAAAGAGAGTCGACTTCATCCATCCGCTGAGCGATGAGCCCGTGGCGGCGAGATATGCCAGTCCATTTTAATTCAGCAGAGGAAGTGATGGCTGGGGAGCGAATGACGGGACAAACGATGGCTATCTTGATAAACGGCAGATAAAGATAGGGGCCGCGCTTTCGCAACGGCCCCCACCCCCCACACTGTGTGGTGCGTCAGATCAGCTTGCGGGCGGCGCCCAGCACGATCTTGATCGCATCAGATTCGGTTTTTGCCATGGTGGCCGCACTCGGGATCTCTTGCTGGGTGCGGTTGACGATGATACCCGCCACCATACCGGCGCGCAGGCCCTGGCTGGCACACATGGTCAACAGGGTGGCAGACTCCATCTCGAAGTTCAGCACGCCCATGGATTGCCACTCCTTCATGGAGCCCTGGAAGCGGTTCACCACGCGGCCGGAGAAGGTGTCGTAACGCTCCTGGCCCGGGTAGAAAGTATCGGACGAGGCGGTGACGCCCACGTGCAGCTTGGAGCCCAGCTCCTTGGCGGTCTCGACCAGCGCAGTGGTGCACTCGAAGTCGGCAACGGCCGGGAATTCCATCGGTGCGAAGTGCAGGCTGGCACCGTCGAGGCGCACTGAGCCGGTGGTGACGATCACGTCGCCCACATTCAGGTGCGGCTGGATGGCGCCTGTGGTGCCGATGCGCAGGAAGGTGCGGATGCCCAGCTGTGCCAGCTCTTCTACCGCGATGGAGGTGGACGGGCCACCGATACCGGTAGAGCAGATGATCACGGCGGTGCCGCCCATTTCACCACGCCAGGTAGTGAATTCACGATGGCTGGCCAGGTGCACCGGGTTATCCAACAGCTCTGCGATGCGCTTCACGCGCTCGGGGTCACCGGGGACGATCGCCAGGGTGGCGCCTTGCAGATCAGCTTTCTTCAAACCCAAGTGAAAAACATCAGACATAGTGGACTCCTGGTTGCTCCCCACCAGCATGGTCAGGGGGCAAGTTAAGATGATTCTTTATGATACTTTCAAGCCTGCTCTCCCCTCGTTCGGGGAGGCGCCAACTATGGTCGAAAGCGCTTTCCAATTCCTTGAAGCAACTCACACTTCCATGCATTGACAGTGACAAATTCAGCGCAAAACGTTTGCTAACTTGATGAATTTCCTGAAAAACGTTTTTCTTCTCTCCGCTCGCTCCAGCCCCTTGTCAAGCCCTCGCTACCACGATTCGGCCAGAGCGCGATCGAGTCCACAAAGTTGTAAATCAGATACTATTGACCCCTTCGCATCGCCTCATCTGCTGTTATGTTGGCGCCCGTATACCACTTAATGGCTAATCATACGGAGTCCATCATGGCGACATTCAAATTCTACATTCCCGCGGTCAACCTGATGGGAGCGGGCTGCCTGCAAGAGGCGGCAGCCGATATCAAGGGCCATGGTTTTCGCAAGGCGCTGATCGTCACCGACAAGGTGCTGAGTCAAATCGGCGTGGTGGCCAGGGTTGCCGCCCTGCTGGCGGAGCATGGCATCGAGAGCGCTGTCTTCGACGAGACCAAACCCAATCCCACCATGACCAACGTCGAGCAGGGGCTGGCCATGCTCAAGGCCAACGGCTGTGATTGCGTGATTTCGCTGGGCGGCGGCTCGCCTCACGACTGCGCCAAGGGCATCGCCCTGGTGGCCACCAACGGCGGCAGCATCGCGGATTACGAAGGGGTGGATCGCTCAGCCAAGCCGCAACTGCCGCTCATCGCCATCAACACCACCGCCGGTACCGCCTCCGAGATGACGCGTTTTTGCATCATCACCGACGAGGCCCGCCACGTGAAGATGGCCATCGTCGACAAGCACGTCACCCCGCTGATGTCGGTCAACGATCCCGAGCTGATGCTGGCCAAGCCCGCCGGCCTCACCGCCGCCACCGGCATGGATGCCCTGACCCACGCCATCGAGGCCTATGTTTCCATCGCCGCCACCCCGGTCACCGACGCCAGCGCCATCATGGCTATTCAGCTGATAGCCAAACACCTGCGCACCGCGGTCAACCAGGGTGACGATCTGCACGCCCGCGAGCAGATGGCCTATGCCCAGTTCCTGGCGGGCATGGCGTTCAACAACGCCAGCCTCGGTTACGTGCACGCCATGGCGCACCAGCTCGGCGGCTTCTACGACCTGCCCCACGGTGTCTGCAATGCGGTGCTGCTGCCCCACGTGCAGGCCTACAACGCTCAGGTGAGTGCCGCTCGCCTCAGGGACGTGGCCCATCACATGGGGGTGGACGTGAGCGCCATGAGCGACGAGCAGGGCGCCGCCGCCGCGATCGATGCTATCCAGCAACTGGCACGGGATGTGAAGATCCCGGCTGGCCTGGAGCAGCTCGGCGTCAGGAGCGATGACTTCGATCTGCTGGCCAGCAACGCCCTGAAAGATGCCTGCGGCTTCACCAACCCCAAGCAGGCGAGCCACGCCGAGATAGTCGCCATCTTCCGCGCCGCCATGTAACCCTTCGCCTGTTTGCCAGGGGCCGCCACGCGGCCCTTTTTATTGGCTGGAGGATCAATGGCTTTTTACTTCCGCACGGGGAGTGGGTATGATTTGCCGAGCTAAAAAGACTGTATGGATGATCTGAACCCGATATGCGGATGAAACACCTGATTGCCGCGGCCCTGACCGCCCTCACTCTGTCCGGTTGCAGCCTGGTCTATCGCATCGATATTCCCCAGGGCAACTATGTGGAACAAAAACAGGTCGACAAGCTGCGCCAGGGCATGACCCGCGAGCAGGTCGAGTTCGTGCTGGGTTCCCCCATGCTGCGGGACGGCTTCGATCCCAACACCTGGTACTATCTCTATGAATTCCAGCCAGGGCGCGGTGACAAGGAGCGCAAGGAGCTGACCCTGAACTTCGTGGGTGACCGACTGGCCACCGCCACGGGAGACTTCCCGCTCCCGGCGGCCTTCACCACCCCGCTCTGATATCCCACAAAACCGGCCAAGGCCGGTTTTGTTTTATAGGCTGATAACTGAGCCCATCCTCCGAGGTGATCACTGTGAGCCAGATATTGATAGCCGGCGCCACCGGCCTGATCGGGCGGGAACTCGTCCGCCAACTCAGGCCTGACCATGAGCTGACCCTGCTCTGCCGCACGCCGGGGGAGCCCGCCCCAAACCGGCGCTGGCTGCCGGTGGACTTCGACCAACTGGACGAGGTCGCCCTGCCCGCCCCCGTCGATGTCGCCTTCTGCTGCCTCGGTACCACCCGCAAGGACGCCGGCTCCGATGCGGCGTTTCGCCGGGTGGATCACGACTATGTGCTGGCCTTCGCCGCCCTCGCCCGTCGCCACGGTTGCCGTCGCCTGATTACCATTTCCAGCCTCGGCGCCAACGCCCGCGCCTCTGCCCTCTATCTGCGCACCAAGGGGGAGGTGGAGCAGGCCCTGCTGGCCCAGGACTGGCAGCGGCTCGCCATCCTGCGCCCCGCCATGCTGCTCGGCCATCGCCAACCGCCGCGCACGTCAGAGCAAGTCATTCAGGCCATCTATCCGCTGATCAGGCCGCTGCTGCAGGGGCCCCTCAGGCGCTGGCGCGCCATCGAGGCGAGCCAGGTGGCCCACGCCATGAAAGTGCTCGCCGAGCAGGATGAGGGTGTCGAGACGGTGGAAAACGAGCGGCTGCTCGTGCTGTGAACCTTTAGTCTTACAGCAGTTCATCCCATTTCAGGGATGCAAAGCAGCATCCAATAACAAGAGGCGCCGTGGCGCCTCTTGTTTATTCCAACGACGCAACCCGCATCAGGTCGGTTCGGCATCGCCCCGCTTGCGGTGCACATCGGGCCGGCCGCCGGTCACCACGTCGGCACGCCCCTCTTCCTTGGCCTTCTCGGCCCGCTTCTTGCGCATCTCTTTCGGGTCGGCGATCAGCGGCCGGTAGATCTCGATGCGATCCCCTTCCTGCACCGGCTCGGCGCCCTTGACCGGACGGCTGTAGATGCCGAACTTGTTGACCGCGAGATCGATCTCCGGGTGCTTCTGCACTATGCCGGACTGCTCGATGGCGGCCAGTACGCTGGTGCCGGGAGCAACCCGGATACGCAGCACGGTCTGCCGCTCTGGCAGGGCATAGGCGACTTCGATATCGAGCAGATCAGACACCGTACACCACCTTGGCGCGGTTGGAGAAGGCGAGCACCATGGAGCCCACCAGATCGCGGAAGATCTGGCCAAAGGCCAGCTCGATCAGCTTGGAGGTAAATTCGAAATCGAGGTCGAACTCCACCTTGCAGGCATCCACATCCAGCGGCGTGAAGGTCCACCAGCCCGCCAGCGTCTTGAAGGGGCCTTCCACCAGCTCCATCTTGATGGTGCGGTTGGCGTCGAGCTGATTGCGGGTGGTGAAGGTCTTGGCGATGCCTGCCTTGGCCACGTCCACCGAGGCCATCATGTAGTCTTCTCCCGTCTCGTGAACGCGGCTGCCGACGCAACCGGGCAAGAATTCGGGATAAGCGTGAACGTCGTTGACCAGCCGGAACATTTGTTCCGCGCTGAACATCACCAGGGCACTGCGAGTAATACGGGGCATGGGCTTTCCTCTTCCAATCGGCCCGATTTTACCACCTTGTCAGCCAAAATCACCGCCGAAACGGTCCAGAAAGCCATCACCCGACCAATCGCTCATTTTTTCGCCTTCGTTAATCACGCATACATCACCTTGCCAGCCAAAATCCCTCCTGGATCGCTCACAAAGCCACCACTCGAGCGGTTGCGCGTTTTACAGCCGCCGCCACCCACGTATAATGCGCCTTCATCAACATTGCCGAAGGCCCCCGTCATGAGCAAAAAGAACAGTAAAAACAAAGCCGGGTCCAGCACCATTGCACTCAACAGAGCCGCCCGCCACGAGTACTTCATCGAAGAGCGCGTGGAAGCCGGTCTGTCCCTGCAAGGGTGGGAAGTGAAATCCCTGCGGGCGGGCAAGGCCAATATCAGCGAAGCCTATGTCATCTTCATGCAGGGTGAAGCCTTCCTGTTTGGCGCCACCTTCCTGCCGCTGAACGCCGCCTCCAGCCACGTGGTCTGCGACCCGACCCGCACCCGCAAACTGCTGCTGAGCCGCCGTGAACTCGACAAACTCGAGAGCCTGGTGGCACGTCAGGGCTACACCATAGTGCCGCTGGCGCTCTACTGGAAAGAGTGCTGGGTCAAGGTCGAGATCGGCCTGGTGAAGGGCAAGAAAGAACACGACAAGCGGGAAGACACCAAGGCCCGCGAATGGGATCGGGAGAAATCCCGCATCATGAAGAACAAGAACCGCGGTTGATGCCGTGCCACCTGCCGATGAGTGGCGCCCAATAAACCAGCAATCGACCGGCACCAGCCGGTCGATTGCCATCAACGCCTTGCCATGACAGGATTTTTGCGTACAATCGGCTTTGACAACTTGGGGCTGATTCTGGATTCGACAAGATTCACGAAACCCAAGGTGCATGCCGAGGTGCGGTAGGCCTCGTTAATAAACCGCAAAAAAATAGTCGCAAACGACGAAAACTACGCACTCGCAGCTTAATAACCTGCGCTGAGCCCTTCTCCCCTAGCTTGCCTGTGTCCTAGGGAAACGGAAGGTCATCCTTCACAGGATCGTGTGGAAGTCCTGCTCGGGGCGGAAGCATTAAAACCAATCGAGCTAGTCAATTCGTGGCGTGTCTCTCCGCAGCGGGTTGGCGAATGTAAAGAGTGACTAAGCATGTAGTACCGAGGATGTAGTAATTTTGGACGGGGGTTCAAATCCCCCCAGCTCCACCAAACGTTTGGAAAAGGCCACTTCGCAAGAAGTGGCCTTTTTTTATCTTGTGTGCCTTAGCGAACCGACAACCGTCTGTCTGCCCTTCATAGTCTCCGTATTTGCAGAAACCTCGATTGCAAGAGAGCTCGTCCCTGACCAATTCATGATGCCTTGGCAGGTCAATCATGAGCCTTCATGCTTCTTCAATCAGCCGCAACAATGGAGCAAGCATGCGAATGCCAAACCGGGTACGCCGTGAATTGATACCTGATGATGGCCAATCATCGAAGGCAGCCCGATGAGTCGCTGGCATGCCAGGCTGTTTGGGCATCAAGCACCCTGGCAAAATGACGTGCCCATCCGGGAAGAGCTGTTCGGTATCGAGCGGTTGGAGCTCCATGCCATGACGTTGGCAGCTGCGCAAGCTGTCACGACCCAACCCATTGCGGTGCAACCACTACATCGTCGTCTGAAAGAGAATGAAGCGGTCTTGCTCACCGCCTACCAGGCCAGCGCGGCCGAGCTGGAGCAGGGGCGCGAACTGACTCATGCGGCTGAGTGGTTCCTCGATAATTACCATCTGGTCGAAACCCAGATCCAGGAGATCCGCAGCAGTCTTCCCCCCGCTTATTACCGCCAACTGCCAAAGCTGGCAGAGGGGCCGCTGGCCGGCTACCCCAGGGTCTTCGGGATTGCCTGGGCTTTCGTTGCACACAACGACAGTCATTTCGATCCCGAGCTCCTGAGCCGTTTCATCCTGGCTTATCAGCGGGTGCAACCCCTGACCATCGGCGAGCTGTGGGCCGTCTCCATCACCCTCAGAATCGTCCTTATCGAGAACCTGCGCCGTCTGGCCGAGCAGATCACGCTCGCGCGGCGCATCAGGGCCGATGCGGACGCGCTCTGTTCACGGCTCCTTGTCTCTGGCTCTGCCTTGTCCGCACTCAATGAAGAGATTGCCATGCGTGCCGACGGCCCCCTCTCCGAGCTCTTCGCCGCCCAGCTGGCCAAACAATTGCGGGATCAGGATCCACTGACCACCCCCGCCCTCGGCTGGCTCGAAGAGCGACTCACTGCGCAAGGATCCTCGGTGGAAAAGGTGGTGAGACATGCACAACAACGACAGGGAGCCTCTAACGTCACGATCCGCAATATCATCACCAGCATGCGCCTTATCTCGGACATCGACTGGAGCGATCTGTTTGAAGAGATGAGCCTGGTTGACCAGCAGCTACGGGCGAACAGTGACTTTGCCAGCATGGATTTCGCCACCCGCAATCTCTATCGCTGTGCCATTGAGCAATTGGCCCGGTTTTCCCCCCATGACGAGTTGGCCGTCACGGCCAGCGTCTTGGCCGCCACTGCGCAGGCTACCCCGGACGACATCCAGCGAAGAGCACAGGATCCCGGTTATCACCTGATTGCCGAAGGCCGGCCCGCACTGGAAAAAGCGCTGGATTTTCGCCCGCCAGCAGGGCTTCGCCTGCACCGCATCCACGCCAGACTCGGCATTGTGGGCTATATCGGCATCATCGCCCTGCTGACGATCGCCTTGCTGGCACTCACCTATGGCCTCCTCACTGGGCCAGAGCGCGACGCCCTCTGGCTCATCCCCTTCATCCTGTTCGCATGCCTGCCCGCACAGGGAGCGGCCATCGCCTTGATCAACAGCTTCCTCGGCAGTTATCTGGTGCCAAAGCCCTTACCCGCCATGGATCTCCACCACGGCGTGCCCTCCTCGTTGCGTACCCTGGTGGTCATTCCCACCCTGTTAACCTCTCATGCCGACCTGAGGGCTCAGGTCGCCCAACTGGAGGTGCATCATCTGTCAGGGATCGGTGGCGACCTCACTTTTGCGCTGCTCAGTGATGGCATGGATGCCAGCCAGGAGATCATGCCCGATGACGACGCCCTGCTGGCCGACGTCCGTCAGGTCATTGCCGAGTTGAACCACAAATATGGCCCCGGGCCTGCTGGCGATCGTTTCCTGTTGCTCCATCGCCATCGCCGCTTCAACCCCGGCGAAAGCTGCTGGATGGGGTGGGAGCGCAAGCGGGGCAAGCTCCATGAACTGAACCGCTTGCTGCGCGGCGCCACCGATACCAGCTTCATGGCGCTCGATGGGCAACCGCCTACAGTCCCGGGTTCGGTGCGCTATGTGATCACCCTGGATGCGGACACCCGCCTGCCTCGGGATACCGCCAGCCGACTGATTGCCAAGATGGCTCACCCACTCAACCAGGCTTGCCTGGATGCGGATCACCAACGCGTCACCCAGGGCTACGGTATTCTCCAGCCACGGGTCACCCCCTCGCTGCCAATGGAACAGGATGGCTCCTATTACCAGTGGATCTACTCAGGGCCCGGTGGCATGGACCCTTACGCCGCCGCCTCCTCGGACATCTATCAAGACCTGTTTGGCGAAGGTTCTTTCACCGGGAAAGGCATCTACGACGTCGATGCCTTCGGTGCCGCCCTGGAGGCGCGCGTGCCGGAGAACAGCCACCTGAGCCATGATCTGTTCGAGGGGATCTTCGCACGGGCGGGCCTGGCAACCGATATCGAGGTCGTCGAGGAGTTCCCCTCCCGCTATGACGTCAGTATCAAGCGCCAGCACCGCTGGACAAGAGGCGACTGGCAACTGCTGAGCTGGATCTGCCATATCCGACGCGGGTCGGATGCCCTGCCCCTCGTCGGACGCTGGAAGCTGTTTGATAACCTCTGTCGTTCGCTGTTGCCCCCCAGCACCTTCTTGGCGCTGCTCGCGGCCTGGCAACTGCCACTGGATACCGGCATCAGGGCGACGCTGCTGCTCCTTGCCGGGCTGGCGCTGCCGATCTTCTTGCCGCTGCTCTTCGATCTGCTTCCCCGCAGGCGAGACATTTTATGGCGCCATCACCTGGCCAAGATAGGCAACAACCTGCAACGTGCCGCCATGCAGTTGCTGCTCAGCCTGGTCTTTCTGGTCGATCAGGCCTGGCGCATGCTGGATGCCATAGTCCGCACCCTGTTCCGGTTGTCTTTCTCCCATCGTCACCTGTTGGAGTGGACCACGGCGGCGCAAACTGCCGGATCACCACGCCTCGCCTGCGTGGGGTTTTATCGGCTGATGGCGGCGGCTGTGATGCTGGGGATGGGGGCGAGCGCCATGACCCTGCTCAGTACCCCCACCGCCTGGCCCCTGGTGCTTCCCTTTGGGGGACTCTGGCTGCTGGCACCGCTGGCCGCGTACTGGACGAGTCGGCCCTCCTGTCAGGCCAAGACGCTCACTTGCAGTGCGAAGGAGGCCGTGGCACTGCGGCTGATAGCACGCCAGACCTGGCGCTATTTCGAGACCTTCGTCACCGACCTTGACAACCAGTTGCCACCGGACAACGTGCAGGAAAGCCCCGAACAGGTCATTGCCCATCGCACCTCTCCCACCAACATGGGGCTCTATTTGCTCGCCACCCTGGCGGCCAACGACTTCGGCTGGGCCGGGCTCGGTGCCACCCTCAAGCGACTGGAAACCACCCTGGCAGTGATGCAGCGCTTGCCTCGCTTCAAGGGCCACTTTTTCAACTGGTATGACACCCGAAGCCTGCTGACCCTGGAGCCCGCCTATGTCTCTTCGGTTGACAGTGGCAACCTGGCAGGCCATCTGCTGGTCGTCGCAACCGCCTGCGAACACTGGCAACAACAACCCGGCTCCGGCGCCGCCCGAAGCGGCTTGCAGGATACCTGTCTGCTGGCCGAGCAGGCCCTGCACGCCTATCTCGCCCAGCCCTACACCATACAGTCCAACATGCCACAGCAAGCGATCACCGCCTATCTGAGCGAGATCCACCACCAGCTATTCGGCCAGCAGCCGATGGCGCAGCTGCTGCCCATACTCGCCAAGCTGACGGCGCAAACCGCCAGCATGGCGCACCATTTTTGCCGCAGCGGAGATCAACACGCTGGCGCTGAACTCACCTTCTGGCTGGATGCGTTGAGGCTGGCGGTGACTGAGCATGCGGAGGATCAGCGGTCGTTCCCCCAACTTCCGCCATCATTGCGACTGCGGTTGCAGGCCATCGCCAACGCGGCACGCGCGCTGGCCATGGGGATGGACTTCACCTTCTTGCTCAATTCACAACGCAAGCTGCTCTCCATCGGTTACTCCCTGACCGATAACCGGCTCGATGCCAGTTGCTACGATCTGCTCGCCTCCGAGGCCAGGCTCGCCAGCCTGTTTGCCATCGCCAAGGGCGATGTCGTCACCCGTCACTGGTTTCGTCTGGGCCGAGCTGTCACCCCGGTGGGGCAGGCCACCGTGCTGATCTCCTGGTCCGGTTCCATGTTCGAATACCTGATGCCCTCGCTGGTCATGCGGGCCCCCATCGGTTCACAGCTGGAGCAAACCAACCGCCTGATCGTCGCGCTGCAGATCCGCTATGGCCGTGCGCTTGGCATTCCATGGGGCATTTCCGAGTCGGCTTACAACGCCAGGGACCTGGAGTTCACCTATCAATACTCCAACTTTGGCATTCCTCGCTTGGCCCTCAAGCGTGGGCTGGCGGAAGATCGCGTGATCGCCCCCTACGCCACCGCGCTGGCAGCCATGGTCAACCCCGGCGCAGCACTGAAGAATTTCGAGCGGCTGGCCATGCTGGGAGGGGCTGGACGTTACGGCTTTTACGAGGCGCTGGACTTCACCCGGGCGCGGTTGCCCGACAATCAGCAGGTCGCCATCGTGCAGAACTTCATGGCCCATCATCAGGGGATGACGGTCGTGGCCATTGCCAACGCGCTGCAAGAGGGACGAATGCGCACCCGCTTTCATCAAGAACCCATCATTCAAGCCTGTGAGCTGCTGTTACAGGAGCGGATACCGCAGGACATGACCATCATCCGGACGCGTGGCGCAGAGATAAAAGCATCCCAGACCCAGAGCCGCCAGGACGTCAGCGCGGTACGGCGGTTGTTGTCCTCGGTCCATGGCGCCCCGGTGACTCACCTGCTCTCCAATGGCCGTTACTCTGTCATGCTCACCAGTGCGGGATCCGGCTACAGCCGTTGGCGCGACATCGCCATCACCCGTTGGCAGGCGGACAGCACCCGTGACCACCTGGGCTACTTCCTGTTCCTGCACGATGCCCAAAGTGGCGAGACCTGGTCTCCTTGCTCGCAGCCTCTGGGACGCACCACCAACGAGGAGGAGGTCGTGTTTGCCGAGGATCGCGCCCATTTCCTTCATCAGAACGGCCGTCTGACCACCACCATGGAGGTGCTGGTGTCGGGTGAGGGAGATGGCGAGGTACGGCGTGTCTCGCTGACCAACCGTGGCCGCCATCGCCGCGATATCGAGCTCACCTCCTATGCCGAAATAGTGCTGACCACACCGGAAGCCGATCGGGCCCATCCCGCCTTTGCCAAGCTCTTTGTGGTCACCGAATACCTGCCGGAGACAAGGGCGCTGATCGCTACCCGGCGCCCCAGATCCCCTGAGGAGACCGAGGTGTGGGCGGCACATTTCATCATCGTCGAGGGCCCATCCGTGGGGGTCCTCCAATACGAATCCGATCGCGCCCGATTCATCGGTCGCGGCCGGACCCTTGCCTCGGCGCAGGCCTTGCAGCGGGGGGCCCTGCTGTCAGATACCACGGGCACTGTGCTCGACCCCATCTTCTCGCTGCGCCAGCTGGTGCAGGTCCTGCCGGGCGGCAGTACCCATGTGGCCTTCTGGACCCTGGTTGCCTCATCGCGATCGGCGCTGCTCGACCTCATCGATCAGCACCACAATCGCTATGCCTTTGAACGCGCCAAGACGCTGGCCTGGACCCAGGCACAGGTACAACTGAACCACCTGAATATTCAGGCGTCCGATGCCGCCAATTTCCAACGGCTGGCCGCCCCTTTGCTCTACGCCGATCCCCGTTTTCGCGCCGCCTCCAGCGCCATCCTGCAGGGGCTGGCACCGCAGTCCCTGCTCTGGCAACAGTCCATCTCGGGGGATTTGCCCATACTGCTGCTGCGTATCGACGATATCGAGGACCTGGCTCAGGTACGCGAGCTGCTGCTCGCCCATGAATATCTGCGCATGAAGCGGCTGGCCGTCGATCTGGTGATCATCAATGAGCACGCCTCCACCTATGTGCAGGATCTGCAAAACAGCATCGAGACGGCCGTGCGCAGCAGCCAGTCTCGGCCACGCTTCCATGCGGAACTGGCACAAGGGTCTGTGTACACTGTGCGAACCGATCTGATGAGTCCCGAGGTGCGCGATCTGTTGTTCGCGGCGGCGCGTGTCGTGCTGACGGCACGCCGGGGATCGCTGCAACAACAGCTGGCCCGCCTGCCCGACTCTCCGCCGTTCCCGCCCCCCGGGCCTGTCGTCAGGCCACGGCACGCCGCGCCATTCAAGCATCCACATCATCCAGAGCTGGAGTTTTTCAATGGGCTGGGCGGCTTTGCCAAAGAGGGTCGCGAGTATGTCACCCTGCTCACCGATGAGCAGATGACCCCGGCGCCCTGGATCAATGTGGTGGCCAATCCCCACTTTGGTTTCCAGGCCTCCGCCGAAGGCAGTGGTTACACCTGGAGCGACAACAGCAAAGAGAACCAACTGACGGCCTGGTCCAATGATCCCGTGACGGATCCCGGCGGTGAAGTCATTTACCTGCGCGATGAAGATACGCTTGAGCTATGGAGCGTCACCGCCCAGCCCATTCGCGATAGTGGCAGCTATATCGCCCGTCATGGGTTTGGTTATTGCCGCTTCGAACATCAGGCCCATGGGATCCACAGCGAACTGCTGCAATATGTCCCCGTCGCGGATCCCGTCAAGATTTCTCGCCTGACGTTGCACAACCTCACCCGAACCCCACGTCGGCTAATGGTCACCGGTTATGTGGAATGGATTCTAGGCGCATCCCGCCCCCTGACCGCCCCCTATATCACCACTAGGATGGATGCCCAGACCGGTGCCATGCTGGCACACAATCCCTGGAGTACCGCTTTCCCCAACCAGGTCGCATTCTTCGATCTCGGCGGCCAGCAAACCAGCTGGACCGCCGATCGCAGGGAGTTTCTCGGCAACCACGGACAGCTGTCTGCACCCGCCGCGCTGACAAGGCGCCACCGGCTATCCTGCCGAACGGGTGCGGGAATGGATCCCTGCGCCGCCTTGCAGACCGAGATCCTGCTTGCGCCAGGTCAGCGCCTGGAGCTTGTCATCCTGCTCGGCGAAGGGCGCTCGGCCGAACAGGCCAGTGCCCTTGTCACCCGCTATCGTCAGGATCTCGATGTTGTGCAAGACGAGGTGGCCAGCCAATGGCAGGCACTGCTTGGGGCCATCCAGGTCAAGACCCCTGACAGAGCCATGGATATCATGCTCAATGGCTGGCTGTTGTATCAGACACTCGCTTGCCGAGTCTGGGCGCGCTCGGCGTTTTATCAGGCCGGGGGAGCCTATGGTTTTCGCGATCAACTGCAAGATGGAATGGCACTCAGCTTTGCCCAGCCCCAGGCCACCAGACAACATTTGCTGCGCGCCGCGGCGCGCCAGTTTATTGAAGGTGATGTTCAGCACTGGTGGCTTCCTCATTCCGGACAAGGGGTGCGCACCCGGATCTCTGATGACAGGATTTGGTTGGCCTTCGCGACGGCCACCTACATTCTAGACACGGCCGATGACGCCATTCTCGATGAGATCATTCCGTTTATTGAAGGTCCGCAACTGGGCCTGAACGAACAGGATGCCTTCTTCCTGCCAGCCATTTCCGACGAATCGGCCTCCCTGTTTGAACATTGCGCTCGCGGACTGGATCAAGCCATAGAGCTGACGGGCAGCAATGGTCTGCCCCCCATCGGCTCGGGGGACTGGAACGATGGCATGAATCTGGTCGGCAGCGAAGGCAAGGGAGAGAGCGTCTGGCTGGGCTGGTTGCTGCTGCGCACCATCATGCTGTTCGCCCCCTTGGCCCGCTCCCGTCAGGACCCGCGCGCCGAGCGCTGGGAGGCCCACGCCCAGCGGGTGGGGGTCGCGTTGGAACGCAAAGCCTGGGATGGCGCCTGGTATCGTCGTGCGACCTTCGATGACGGCACCTGGCTGGGCTCAAAAGATAGCTCTGAGTGCCAGATAGACTCTATCGCACAGTCCTGGGCCATCCTGTCCGGTGTTGCCGATCCCACCCGTGCCATGACGGCGATGCAATCCCTGGAGAAATACCTGATCCGCTACGATGAGGCGCTGGTGCTGCTCTTTAGCCCTCCCTTCGATAAGCTGACTCAAAACCCGGGCTATATTCGCGGCTACCCGCCTGGATTGCGTGAAAATGGTGGCCAATACACCCATGCCGCGACCTGGGCCATCCTTGCCTTTTCAAGGCTCGGGGAGTGCAACAAGGCTCATAACCTGTTCGCACTGCTCAACCCCATCAATCATGCCAAGAATGCCGCTGACGTTGAGCGCTACAAGGTGGAACCCTATGTCATGGCGGCAGATATCTACTCTGTCGCGCCGCACATTGGTCGCGGTGGCTGGACCTGGTACACGGGGGCGGCAGGCTGGATGTATCAGGCAGGCATTGAGGGCATATTGGGGATACATCGTGAGGGGCATTTTTTACGCATCGATCCTCACTTGCCCAGACATTGGCCAGGATTTAGCGCCGAGATAACGATGGAGGCCACCCGCTACAGCATAGAGGTAGACATTGGGGAGCCGTCGGAGAGACAAACCGGCACCATTCGACTGGATGGGGTCGCTCTCCCCCCAAGTGATCGCCCCTTACGAGTACCACTGGATGGTGGCCAGCATCAGCTTCACATCACGATGGGATGCCATGCCCCTGCGTGCGAGGCTGTGGAGTTGTAATTCGCATCACAGGGGGGAGCATGCCATATGCGTGTCTCGCATCGACTTGCTGCAATCGGGATGGTGTCAAGGCCTGGGTTTTTTGGGTAGATAGGGTAACAGGCGGTCTGTCTCCGCCTTCACCACGGCATAACATTCGCAGCAGAGCTGCTCAAGCTTGGGTCTGTCCAGCACGGTAATATGACCACGGCTGTACTCGATGACACCCAGCTTCTGCAGCTTGCCTGCCGCATCCGTCACCCCTTCCCGGCGAACCCCCAACATGTTGGAAATCAGCTCCTGGGTCATTGAGAGCTGATCGCCGGACAGCCTGTCCAGTGACAACAGCAACCAACGGCAGAGCTGCTGATCGATGGTATGGTGACGATTGCATACTGCCGTCTGGGCCATTTGAGTCAGCAGCGCCTGGGTGTAACGCAACACCAGATGCAACATGTCCCCATGCAGGTTGAACTCGGTTTTCAGCAAGTTCCCCTTGAGACGGTAGGCATGGCCTGCGCTCTGCACCAGGGCCCGGCTTGTCGTGCTCTCACCCCCCATAAACAACGCCACCCCGATGAGTCCTTCATTGCCGACCACGGAGATCTCCGCCGAGGCGCCATCTTGCATCACGTACAGTAATGAGACGATGCAATCAATGGGAAAGTAGACATAACGCAAGGTATCACCAGATTCGTACAACACCTTACCCAGTGGCAACTCGCTATATTCAAGATGCGGCAACAAACGCTGAAAGACCTCTGCAGGCAAGGCCGCCAGTAAGTGATTCTGCAGTGGATGATGTGCGGGCATATCTTTTTCCATGTTATTTTTTCACTCAACAAGGATATACAAAAATCTACGGGGTGGATAAAAACCAACCACAGTGGTGCCAATGAAGTCTCTTTGACATCGGTTATCTGCGTTGACTTTCTGTTTGCAGGGCAAAAATACTCGTGCCTATGTGCTACAACGAACCGACATCACAACGTCGATACATCAGACTCGAGGGATATTCACCGCAGATGCAATGGCATGAGCCGTGAATTATATGATGTGACAAGAGGAGCCCTGACCCCGGGCTAAGATAATATGATGCCAAATATCATCGCGGGACCGGACAAGTTGTTCTTATATCACTTAATCGCATTGTGGGTAGCAGGCACACCCCTTTTAAACCACCCGTATCCGTTTGGTATTGGCCAACGCCGAATATACGTAGCCTGATACCACAGATATATCATATTGAATATGGAGAACGATCATGATCACATCTGACAAGAGTAGAAGTACCGCTGGCACGAAAGGCGCCCCTCAGCCAGAAATCACCCCCCCTGCTAACGGGACACACCCGGCTGTCGAGCAGATGACCCAAAGTACCCATAAGGTAGTCGACAAGCTCGCCGATGCGGTAAACTCGGCAACGACCACCTTCAACGACAAAAATAAGGACTTACAAGAAGCAAAGGACTCGTATTTCAAAAAAGTACGAACTCAAATCAAGAACAATCCCATGAGTTATGTGATGTTGGCAGTGTTGCTCGGATT
This sequence comes from Aeromonas aquatica, assembly GCF_000764655.1. Classification (GTDB taxonomy): domain Bacteria; phylum Pseudomonadota; class Gammaproteobacteria; order Enterobacterales; family Aeromonadaceae; genus Aeromonas; species Aeromonas aquatica. The sequence goes on along the minus strand of NZ_JRGL01000012.1, from coordinate 1,335 downwards.
TCTGGTGGCCTGGATATTTTTTTAATCCTATAGCTCTCCAAGAACCGTTTTTGGCACAACCCAAGAAAAAGCATAAAACAAAGTTAAAACATGTTCATATATATCAATTTATTTTCGACTGTTAATAACGAATCATGGCACCACAGATAATACACAGCAGTAAAACACATCGACTGGACGCTGTGTTTTACTGCTGTAGATAACATAAACCATCTCTATTATTTAAGATGCAGATTGTTCTTCACTGACGTCACACCTTCGACACCACTAGCTACGGCACCGGCTTTTGAAATATTGGCCTCTTTACTGACGAAACCACTGAGCTGCACTACGCCTTTGAAGGTTTCTACACTGATTTCAGCTGACTTGAGGTCTGGATCGGCAAAAATAGCAGACATGACCTTGGTGGTGACTACGGAGTCATCAATATACTCCCCGGTTCCTTCTTTATTGGCCGTTGACGCACAACCAACCGCCGCGGCTGATAGCAATGCTATTGCTGCAAAGTTTCTGGCAATACTGTTTAGGTTTTTCATGATAAGCATGACTCCAACTTGACGGTAGGGTGCCAATCAACAAGATAACAAGGACAGCATTCTGCCTATGCAGTGGCACTCCCAATAGGCAGTGATTGATATATGACGAACATTGGGTCAACTATTGACCCCCGACCCTATCTATACTGGTAACACATCTAAACTACCCTTGCTTGCCTATCCCGTCTGTACGCTGCCGAACAAAGTAGGTCATTGTTCGCCGGGATGGGATTGACGGCATCAGTTTCACAGGAATGGGATAATCCGTCTTCTCGATACAGGCTCGCACCACGGCTCGCAGCCACTCCTGCGGGCAACGCGACCCCGTCGTTTGCCCATCTCCACCAACAACAGAATGCGCTGGCGAAACAACTCACCGCGATCAGACCACCGAAGAACAAGGAGAATGATATGAGTGAAAACATGCTGTGGTTTCTCATCGTGGGATTGATCGCCGGTTGGCTGGCGGGGGTGCTGGTCAAAGGGGGCGGCTTCGGACTGATTGGCGATCTCGTCGTGGGTGTGCTCGGTGCCTTTGTTGGCGGCTGGCTGTTCACCACCTTTGGTGTCGCCATGGGCGGTGGCCTGTTCGGCAGCATCCTGGTGGCGACGATAGGGGCCGTCGTGCTGCTCCTGATCGTGCGTATCATCAGACGCGTGTAGGGGCATCCGAGCTTTTTATCCGGAATCCGGACAATGTGCAGGGATGAGGTTCTGAATGGCGGTTCGGCACGCGGCTCGCGTCACACCTGGCGATGACCTCTTCCCCGACGCACAGGGATGAGCACTGGCATGGCGC
>NZ_JRGL01000119.1 GCF_000764655.1 Aeromonas aquatica | reverse complement strand
GTGAGTTCATGTTGCGCAAGACGACGCTGGCGCAAGGTGAGCAGTGGGAAGAGAGACAGCAGGTGTTGAAAGGCTTGAGTATCCATGATGGTGGCCTTCAGGGGGATGACCTATTTCAAGGTTAGCCTTTCAACACGTAATTGGGACAGCGCCAATAAGAAGGCCCGGCATCGCTGCCGGGCCTTCTCGTTTTCTCGCTCCATTCACCCCTGTCTGGCCGCCGGACGCTCCTCCGCGGGCGCCTCGGCCGGGGCCTGATACCAGTGCTCTCTGGCCACCAGCACCGCCTGCTCCGGCTGGGCGATGAAGTTGGGGGACATGATCTGCACCCCGAACTCGTTGAACACGTCCTGGATGTGGCCATGCAGCTCCGTCTTGACCACCGCGGGCAACAAGCCGTCCTTCATGCGCACCTGCAGCTCGTACTCCACATACCAGTCCTGCAGGTTGAGCTGACGCACCAGCGGTGGCTCGGCCTGGTTGAGCTGCTGGCAGCGCCGCGCCGCCAGCTCCAGCATGGCGTGCACCTGGCGCCAGGGGGTGTCGTAGCCGATGGTCACCTTGGTCAGCAGGGCGACCCCCTTGTCCCCCGCCAGCCGCGTGAGATTGGTTACCCTGCCGCCGACCACCACGGCATTGGGCAGGGTTACCTCGTGATCCTGACGCGTCACCAGCTTGGTCGAGAGGGCGTTGAGCTCGGTCACCATCCCCTCCACCTCGCCGATCTGCACCAGATCGCCGGGTCGCAGGGCGCGGGAGTAGATGAGCACCAGGCCGCTCATGGCATGGTTCATGATCCCGGCCGAGCCCAGGGTCACCATCAGCCCGAAGAAGACGCTGATCCCCTTGAAGGCGTCGGAGTTGGCGCCGGGCAGGTAGGGATAGGCCACCGTCAGGGCGAACAGCCAGATCACCACCGAGAGCAGCCGCCGGGTGGCGCCTATGGTCTCGGCGTGCAGGCCCTGCACCCGGAACTGACCGCGCTCGATGCGATCGAACACTATGGCCAGCATCCGGATGAAGAAACGGGTGATGACGATGATCAGCAGCACCGTCACCAGCCCCGGCATGGCCGAGATCATTCCCTCCAGCATGTCGCCGCACAGGGTGAACAGGGAGTCCCCCAGCCGCTCGCTCCAGGCCCGCGTTTGTGGGAAGAGCCCCAGTACATAGGTGAGCCAGCCATAGGTGAGCGCGAAGATCAGCAACAGGGTCAGCAGGCCGAGCAGGCGAGCCTCGACATTGCCCGCCACCTGGCGCCACTGATGGGGGATCAATCCCCTCTGCAACAGCAGGCGGTTGGCGAGCCACTTCTTGACCAGCCGCAGCCCCTTTTGCAGCAGCCAGACCAGACCAAAGAAGACGACACTGGCCAGCAGGGTCTTGCCGACGGCCTTGAGCAGATAGGGGGCGGAATGCAGCTCAAGATACTTGATGCGGACCTCATCCAGGCGCAGCCGGACCCGCTCGGCCGCCTGATCCAGCGTCAACTCATCGAATTCGTCCAGATCGCCGGCCAGCAGCACCAGAATGCGCTTGCCGTTCACCATGAACTCCCGGCTATCCTGGCCGACCCGAGTCCCCTTGGCCAGGGTGACGGGCGAGTTCAAGTCGCCGGGCGCCATGGCCTGGAGCCGTTCATGGACCAGCCGCACCCGGGCCGCCCCATCCAGGCTGCCATACTTGGTCTGCAACATGACGATGGGCTCATGGAGCAGGATCAGGGTCTGTGACCTCTCCTGCTCGGTGGGCGCCATCCTGGGCTCTGCCGCCCAGCCGATCCTTGCCGACGACAGGCTGACCAGCAGCAGCCCTCCCCATAACAGACTCATCCAGCACGGTCTTTTCATCGCTAACTCATCTCCTTGAGCTGTGACACCCGAATCCCTTTTCCTCTTTGATTTTACAGAAATAAATTCATCGTGCGCGATTTATGACCAGCCAATGAACCGAGGCTGTACCGGAATGTCAACACTCTGATTGCAGTCTTGCGCTGACGTAATATGCTGTCATCATGCACCAGAAACTATGGGTGCAAGTCTCTGTGTAGCCTTGCAGTCTCGATTGGAGATATTAATGATACCTGATTACATACTTACCTACGTTGCCCTCGGGATATTGGTGTTTGTCGTCTTGGTCATGTTCTACGGCGTCATCGTCATTCACGATATTCCGTATGAAATTGCCAAGCATCGCAATCACCCCCATCAGGACGCCATTCACGTAGCAGGCTGGGTGAGTCTGTTCACCTTGCACGTGCTCTGGCCTTTCCTCTGGATCTGGGCCACGATTTATCGCCCCGATCGGGGTTGGGGTTTCAATCAACGCCTACAGAAGGACGAAGATGAGATCTCGACACTCAAGCAAGAACTTGCCGCACTGCAAGCCCGTATGGCCACGCTCGAACAGACCGAAAAATAGGTAATCTTTCATGGACTTGCTACTTATCCTCACCTACACGGCCATCTGTGTAGGCATTTTCAAGATCTTCAAGATCCCGCTCAACAAGTGGACGGTGCCGACGGCCGTGCTTGGTGGCATCTTCATCATAGGGGCGCTCATCGTGCTGATGAACTACAACCACCCCTATTCGGAGCTGGCGCGCAATTACTATGTCTCCACCCCCATAGTCCCACTGGTCAAGGGCCGCGTTAGCGAAGTGCCTATCCAACCCAACCAGAAGGTCAAGAAGGGTGATGTGCTGTTCCGTATCGAAGCAGAGCCCTTCGAGCAGAAGGTCGCCAGCCTGACCGCACGACTTGCCTCCAGTCGTGACTTCCTCAGAGCCTTGGATGCCCGGCTGCGCTCCGCCAGCCTGGACCGGGATCGCGCCCTGGAGCTGGTGCGTCGCGGCATCGGCAAACAGCGGGATCTGGACGTGACCCAGGCCAATGTGGATGACATCGTCGCCCAGATGGACCAACAGAAGGCCTCGCTGAATGATCTGAGCGCCCAGATCGATATCGCCAAGTACGATCTGGAGCAGACCGTCGTCTATGCTCCCACCGACGGCCACGTGGTGCAGTTGGCTCTTCGCCCCGGCATGATCGCCGGTCCCTTCCTGTTCCGTCCGGTGATGACATTCATTCATGATGATGCCAACTCCTACGTCGGCTGGTTCTGGCAGAACAGCATGCAGCGACTGGCGGTGGGTGATGAAGCCGAGGTGGTGCTCGACGGCATCCCAGGCAAGATCTTCAAGGGCAAGGTACTGTCCGTGATCCCCGCCATGGCGCCGGGTAACATTCAGGCCAACGCCAACCTGATCGACCAGAGCTCGGCCCAGATACCGGGTCGCCTGCCCATCGTCATTGAGATCACCGACCCCGAGTGGGCCAAATATCAGGTGATCGCAGGCTCCAGCGGCCAGGCCGCCATCTACACCGAACATTTCCACCATGTGGCCATCATGCGTAAAATTTTGCTGCGCATGGGTAGCTGGCTCAACTACCTGTTCCCCTTCCACTAAGCAGCGATGCAGTGAATCAATGGGCCGGAATCATTCCGGCCCGTTTTTTTGACGCCAAGACCTGCTCCTCTCTCAGCGTCCCACTGCCGCACGCTGCATTTTGGCGGCAAGATCCCTATAATGGCGCCATCTTGCATCAGCCAGTGTCTCCATGTTCGTTCTCAGACCCTACCAGACCGACGCGGTCAACGCCGTCATCCAGCACTTTCGCAAACACCCGGATCCCGCCGTGGTGGTCTTGCCCACCGGCGCCGGCAAGAGCCTGGTGATCGCCGAACTCGCCCGCAAGGCGCGCGGCCGTGTGCTGGTGCTGGCCCACGTCAAGGAGCTGGTGGAGCAGAACCACGCCAAGTACGAGGCCTGGGGGCTCAAGGCTGACATCTTCGCCGCCGGGCTGGATCGCAAGGAGGCCAGCGCCCAGGTGGTGTTCGGCTCGGTGCAGTCGGTGGCGCGCAATCTGGACGCCTTTGATGGCGCCTTTTCGCTGCTTATCATCGACGAGTGTCATCGGGTCTCCCTCGAGGATGACAGCCAGTACCATCAGGTGATCGCCCATCTCAAGGCGGCCAATCCGGCGCTCAAGATCCTCGGCCTCACTGCCACACCTTATCGGCTGGGGCTTGGCTGGATTTATCGGCGCCACTATCACGGCATGGTCAAGAGCCACGGGGAGCGGCTGTTTGGCGACTGCGTGTTCGAGCTGCCCCTGCGCTTCATGGTGAAAAATGGCTATTTGACGCCGCCGCGCCTGGTCGATGCCCCCATCGTTCACTACGACTTCAGCAGGCTGATCCCCCGTGAGAACGGTCTGTTCAGCGAAGCGGATCTCAACGGCGAACTCAAGCGCCAGCAGCGGGTCACCCCCCATATCATCAGCCAGGTGCTGGAGTACGCCCGGGAGCGGCAGGGGGTGATGATCTTCGCCGCCACCGTCGAGCACGCCCGGGAAATTCACGGGCTGCTCGGGAGCAAAAGGGAAAAGGCCGCCCTTATCACGGGCGAGACCCCGGGGCCGGAGCGCGATGCCCTGATCCAGGCCTTCAAGGGGCGGGAGCTCAAGTTTCTGGTCAACGTGGCGGTGCTCACCACCGGCTTCGACGCCCCCCACGTCGATCTCATCGTCATGCTGCGCCCCACCGAGTCGGTGTCGCTCTATCAGCAGATCGTCGGCCGGGGCCTGCGACTGTCGCCGGGCAAGGAGGATTGCCTGGTGCTCGACTATGCCGGCAACAACTTCAACCTGTTCGCCCCCGAAGTGGGGGAGCCCAGGCCCCACGCCGGTACCGAGCCGGTGCAGGTGCCCTGCCCCGCCTGTGGCTTTGCCAACACCTTCTGGGGCAAGACCGACGAGGATGGCAAGGTTGTCGAACACTATGGCCGCCGCTGTCAGGGGCTATTTGAAGATGACGAGGGCCATCGCGAGGAGTGCGACTACCGCTTTCGCGCCAAGATCTGTCCCGCCTGCGGGGCGGAGAACGACATCGCCGCCCGCCGCTGCCAGAGCTGCGATCAGCTGCTGGTGGATCCGGACGACAAGCTCAAAGCAGCGCTTAATCTCAAGGACTGCATGGTGATCCGCTGCGCCGGCCTGACCCTCGCCAGTGGCCGTGGCAAACAGGGGGAGCGGCTGGAGGTGACCTACCACGATGAGGATGGCTTGACCCTGGTGGAGTACTTCGGCTTTCACTCGAGCGGTGCGCGGCGCTTGTTTCAACAGCGCTTTGTGCGTCATCATTGGCCCGCCCCGGGCCTCGAGCCCGAATTCACCACCCTGGAGAGCGTGCTGGCCGAAGGCCCCAAGTTCCGCCACCCGGACTTCGTCATCGCCCGCAAGGCGGGGCGCTTCTGGCAGGTGAAGGAAAAAATTTTTGACTATCAGGGTCGTTACCGTACAGCCGAAACCCTTGGCTGACGGCGCTCTGGCAGGTGAATATATCCATGTTGAGTATAAAGGCTGGCAGACGATGCCAGTCTCTTCGTCAAGTTTGAGGATCTTATGCAGCGGCTGTTGATTGGTGTTTGTGCTCTGTTTTCCACCCTGTTTTCCACCCTGGTCCATGCCGCCCCGCTGATCCCCCCAAAGGGAGGCCAGTACGCCGTCATAGTGCAGGGCAGCGGCGGGGTGGAATTTGCCCGTCACGCCGATGACATGATAGCGCCCGCCTCCACCATGAAGGTGCTGACCGCGCTCGCCGCCCGTCTCGAGCTCGGCGCCGACTTTCGCTTCGCTACCGACATCCAGGCCCAGCTGGGGGCCAAGCAGGGGGATGTCATCAACGGCGACCTCTGGATCAACTTCGTGGGCGACCCCACCTTGTCGCGCATGGATCTGGTCGCCCTGTTCAAACAGCTCGGCGTGACCCGCATCAAGGGCAACGTCTATGTCAACACCGGCGCCTACAACGGCTACGAGCGTGGCAACGGCTGGTCCTGGGGAGATCAGACCCTCTGCTTCGCGGCCCCGGTCTCCTCCGTCATCATCGACAAGAACTGCGCCTACGGCACCGTCACCGCCACCCAGATAGGTAAACCGGCGGTGGGCAACGTGGCCACCGGCGTGCCCATCGGCATCGGCGCCGACAACGTGGAGGTGATGAGCTACGCCGACATGGCGCGCCAGTTCTGCGCCCTCGAAGTGGACATGGCCAAGGGCAACTTCTATGAGCTCAAGGGCTGCATCACCCCGAACAAGGAGCCACAAGGGCTGCGCTTCGCCATCCACGACGTGGAAGCCTGGGGCTGGGACAACATTCGCTGGGCCATGAACCGTGCCGGCATCAGCCACGACGGCCTGCTGCGGGTCACTCACCGCGCACCGGTGGGCGCCGAGACCCTGGCCACCCACTACTCCGTCTCCCTGCCGGTGATGCTTTCCAAGATGTTGAAGAAATCGGACAACCTCTACGCCGATACCTTCTTGAAGACCGTCGGCCGTCACTACTACAACAAGCCGGGCAGCTACCGCAGCGGCACCATGGCGGTGCGCGCCATCCTGACCAAGAACGGCATCGATCTCGGCAACGCGACCCTGGCCGACGGCTCCGGCCTCTCCGCCCACAACCTCATCAGCGCCCGCCAGATGCTGTCGGTGCTGGCCTTCATCCAGAAGAACGATGCCCAGCTCGATTTCATCAAGCTGCTGCCCAGTTCCCAGGTGGACGGCACCCTGGCCTGGCGCCGCAGCGTCACCGCCCCCATGATGAAGAACAAGGTGCACGCCAAGACAGGGACCATCACCGGCACCTCCAACCTCGCCGGCTTCATCGACACCGCCGGCGGCCAGCGCAAGGCCTTCGTGATGTTCCAACGTGGCCTCTCCCAGGATCCGGCCACCCACGAACGCTACCGTGCCAGCAAGGCACCCTGGCCCTGGACCGGATTTGAGAAGGGGGTGCTGGAGAGCATCTACCAGCAGCAGCCGATCCAGATCGTCGAACAATGATGAGCAGGGGTCTTGCCAGCAAGGCGGCCTCCATACCCAGGACAGTGTTCGAGAAAGGCGTGATGGAGAGCCTCTATCGGCAGCAGCCGATCCAGATCGCCGAGCAGTAAACACGGGCCATGGTGCCCGCCATTTTCCACTTTAACGAACCCTGAGGCGGGACTATGCTGTCGCCAGCCTCATTGCAGCGGCTTCATATAACGGCTTCATATAACGGCTTCATTTAACGGAGAGAAACGATGTTTGTAGAAATTTTTGGTCGCCCGGGTTGCCCTTACTGTGTCCGTGCCAAGCAGATCGCCGAGCAGTTGACCGAGGAGCGCGATGACTTCGAGTTCCGCTACGTGGACATCAACGCCGAAGGGCTGACCAAGGACGATCTGGCCGTCAAGGCGGGCAAGCCGGTCACCACGGTGCCGCAGATCTTCCTGGACGAGCAGCACATCGGCGGCTGCACCGACTTCGAAGCCTATGCCAGGGCTAATCTGGGTCTGTGATCCCCATTCGTATCGTAAAAAGGCGCCTGATGGCGCCTTTTTTCATGGTGAGAACCGCAGCCAGACTCAGTCTGCCACCGGCGTGAAACGACTCACCACGGCGCCCTGATGCTCGATCCACTCCATGAACATGGTGACGGGCCTGGCATAGACGATGTCGTCCTGCTCGGACTGGTAGATGACCAGCCGCTCCTGGGTCTCGGTGTGCAGGGCCAGGGTGAGCACCCGATAGTGCCCTCCCTTGAAGTGGCGATAGCGGCCGGGTGTGGGTGCATGCATGACAAAGCCTCGAAACAGGATGAAAGACCACCGGACGCAAAGCTGACCGGGCCGATAAGGGGGCTGGCGGGCGTTTCTCAGCCCAGCCAATCGTGCCAGATGGGGGGAGTATTTCAATATACTCCTGCGGCTTTATGAAGCTGACCCTCATCTTTCACTGGTTTCTTGCGAAACAGGCAAACGATCCTGCTGAATTTAACAGATTGGCAACCCTGTTTTAGGGGTTAATATCAGCAATTTATTCCATAAATTAGATTGTTCTAGCATTCAATTCTGTGAAGAATAGGGGTTGAGAAATTTGATACTAAAAAACGCTTTTTGCCAACGCGCCCCCAGGGGAAGGAATCACGCTCACCATGTTCACTATCGACAAGTCGCACAAGCTCGACGATGTCTGCTATGACATTCGCGGCCCGGTGCATAAAGAGGCCCGCCGTCTCGAAGACGAAGGCCACCGCATTCTCAAGCTCAACATCGGCAATCTGGCGCCATTCGGTTTCGATGCCCCCGAGGAACTCATCAAGGATGTGATCCTCAACATGCCCCAGAGCCAGGGCTACTGCGACTCCAAGGGACTGTTCTCCGCCCGCAAGGCGGTGATGCAGTATTACCAGCAGAAGGGGATGCGCAAGGTCGATATCGATGACATCTACATCGGCAACGGCGCGAGCGAGCTCATCGTCATGGCCATGCAGGCGCTGCTCAACAACGGCGACGAGATGCTGGTGCCCTCCCCCGACTACCCGCTGTGGACTGCGGCCATCACCCTCTCAGGTGGTCATGCGGTGCATTATCGCTGCGACGAAGGGGCCGACTGGTATCCGGATCTGGATGATATCCGCGCCCGCATCACCCCGCGCACCCGCGGTCTGGTGCTGATCAACCCGAACAACCCGACCGGCGCCGTCTACGGCAGCGAATTCCAGCTGGAGCTGATCGAGATCGCCCGTCAGCACAACCTCATCATCTTCGCCGACGAGATCTACGACAAGATCCTCTACGACGACATCGCCCACACCAGCGTCTGCACCCAGTGCGACGACGTCATGGTGGTGACCTTCAACGGCCTCTCCAAGGCCTACCGTGCCTGTGGCTTCCGCCAGGGCTGGATGGTCATCACCGGGCCCAAGGGCCGCGCCAAAGGCTATATCGAGGGGCTGGAGATGCTGGCCTCCATGCGGCTTTGCTCCAACGTGCCGATGCAGCACGCCATTCAGGCGGCGCTCGGTGGCTACCAGAGCATCAACGAGCTGATCCTGCCGGGCGGCCGCCTGCGGCGCCAGCGGGACAAGGCCTGGGAGCTGATCAACGCCATCCCCGGCGTCTCCTGCGTCAAGCCCAAGGGGGCGCTCTACCTGTTCCCGCGCCTGGATCCCAAGGTGTACGACATTCGCGACGATCAGAAGATGGTGTTCGACCTGCTGCAGCAGGAGAAACTGCTGCTGGTACAGGGCACTGGCTTCAACTGGCCCGCGCCGGACCACTTCCGCCTGGCATTCCTGCCAAGGGAAGAGGAGCTGGAAGATGCCATCGATCGCCTCGCCCGCTTCCTCAAGAACTACAAGCAGTAAGCGCTGCCGAGATCATGAAAAAGGCTCCCGCGGGAGCCTTTTTGTTGTCTGTCGTATCAGGCCATCAGCCGTGCAGCAGGGCACCGACCACCAGCACCCCCATGGTGATGAGCGCCACCCCTATGATGAAAGGCAGCACCCAGCGCACGAAGCGTTCGTAGGGGATCTTGGCCAACGCCAGCCCGGCCACCAGATGGGCGGCGGTGGGGGCGAACAGGTTGATCCAGCCGGAGGCCGACTGGTAGGCGGTGATCACCAGATCCCGGGAGATGCCGGAGAAATCGGCGAGCGGCCCCATCAGCGGCATGGAGACGGTCGCCAGCCCCGAGGTCGAGGGGATGAAGAAGCTCAAGATGATGTGCACCAGATAGGCCATCAGGATGAATACCGAGGAGGAGAGCCCGGTCACCAGCCCTTCGGCCCAGTGCAAAATACTGTCGATGATGACGCCCTGCTCCATCACCACATAGATACCGCGCGCCACCGCCACTACCAGCGCCACCCCGATGAGATCCCGCGCCCCTTCCAGGAAGGTGGCCACGTAGTTGGACTCGGGCATCCGGTTGATGAGGGCGATCAGGATGGAGGCGCTGAAGAACAGGGTGGAGAGTTCATCGAACCACCAGCCCAGGGTCGGCAGAAAATCGATCCCCAGATCCGCCCAGGGCACCACCGCATAGATCATCAGCAGGAAGGTGCCGAAGAACACCAGCATGGTGAGTTTCTGTTTGCCGCTGAAGGCCGAGTCGCTGCGCTTCATCTGGGAGAACTCGTCGTCATACTGGATGTCGGCCAGCACAGAATTCCCCTTGTCCTGCTGCACCTGCTTGGCATAGCGCATCACGAACCAGGAGGCGAAGATCACCAGCAGCAGCCACTGGATGACCCGCAGTCCGATCCCCTCACCGATGGGGATGCCGGCAAAACCGGAGGCGATGCCGGTAGCGAAAGGGTTGACGGTGGAGGCCAGCACCCCGACCCCTGAGCCGAGCAGTATGATCCCCGCCGCCACCATGCGATCGAAGCCCGCCGCCATCATGACAGGCACTATCAGCGCCCAGAAGGCCACCGTCTCCTCCGCCATGCCGAAGGTGGAGCCACCGAGGGCAAAGAGCGCGATCAGCACCGGGATCAACAGCCGCTCACGGCCGGCGAAGGCGCGCACTATGGCCCCGACCCCGGCATCCAGCGCGCCGCTGTGCATGGTGACCGCCAGGAAGCCGCCGATGATGAGCACGAACAGCGCCACGTCGGCCGCCTTGTGGAAGCCCTGAATGGGAGCCTTGAGCACATCGAACACGCCCTGTGGATGGGAGGGCAGCTCGGTATAGCTGCCGGGCACCGGCAACAGCCGCTCGTCGCCGCTGTAGTCGGCCACGGCCGCCGCCGCAATCGGCTGTTGGCTCTTGGCGGTGACATAGTTGTACTTGCCCGCCGGCAGCACCCAGGTGAGGGTGGCCATCAGGGCGATGATGATAAACAGCAGGGTATATACGGTGGGGAGTTGGCGCTTCTTGGGCGCCTCCTGTGGGCTGGTCATAGTGTCCGTTCCTCGGCAAGGCCGTCATGTGATCCGATCAGCGCAAGACTAGCGGTTTTGATATCGGAAAAAGGTGATCGCGGATAATAAAATTTCTTGATAAGGCAGGATTTTTGATAAAAAAACAGGGCCCCGCAGGGCCCTTTTTCATTTGAGTCAAGATCAGAGCTCGACCACGTCGAAGCGCACGTCCGGGTTCACGTCCGCATCGTAATCCACCTCGTCCAGACCGAAGCCGAACAGGCGCAGGAACTCCTGCTTGTAGCCGGTGTAGTCGGTAAGCGTGGACAGGTTCTCGGTGGTGATGGAGGGCCAGAGATCGCGGCAGGTCTGCTGCACGTCGTCACGCAGCTCCCAGTCATCCATGCGGATGCGGGCCTGTTCGTCCAGCACCAACTCCTCGCCATAGAGGCGGGTGCGCAGCATGCGGTCGACCTGCTCCATGCAGCCTTCGTGGATGCCCTTCTCCTTCATGATCTTGAAGGCCATGGAGATGTAGAGCGGCATCACCGGAATGGCGCTGGAGGCCTGGGTCACCACGGATTTCAGCACGGCCACGTGAGCGGTGCCGCCCTTGGCCTTGAGATCGCCACGGATGGCGCTGGCGGCGCGGTCCAGATCTTCCTTGGCGCGGCCCAGGGTGCCATGCCAGTAGATGGGCCAGGTCAGATCGGTACCTATGTAGGAGTAGGCAACGGACTTGGCGCCGTCCGCCAGCACGCCCGCGTCACGCAGGGCCGCCATCCACAGCTCCCAGTCCTGACCGCCCATGACGGTGATGGTGTTCTGGATCTCTTCCTCGTTCGCCGGCTCGACGGTGGCGGTGATAATCTGATCCTTGTTGGTATCGATGGCGGTGGTGGTGTAGGTCTCGCCGATGGGTTTCAACGCGGAGCGCACCACTTCACCGGTGTCCGGCATCTTGCGTACCGGCGAGGCCAGGGAGTAGACCACCAGATCGATCTGGCCGAGATCGGCCTTGATGAGTTCGATCACCTTGGCGCGGCACTCGTTGGAGAAGGCATCGCCGTTGATGCTCTTGGCGTACAGGCCGGCCTCTTTGGCCGCCTTGTCGAAGGCGGCGGAGTTGTACCAGCCGGCGGAGCCCGTCTTGGTCTCGGAGCTCGGCTTCTCGAAGAAGACGCCTATGGTGGCGGCGCCGGAGCCGAAGGCGGTAGCAATGCGCGAGGCCAGGCCGTAACCGGTGGAGGCGCCGATCACCAGTACCTTCTTGGGACCATGCTCGATGGTGCCCTTGGCCTGGGTGTAAGCAATCTGGCGACGAACATTGGCTTCACAACCGACCGGGTGAGTGGTGGTACAGATAAAGCCGCGAACCTTGGGTTTGATGATCATAGGGGGTCTCGACACCGTTAAATGAATGAAATCGGGGCATAAGATACCTCATTGTGGCCCGTTATGGTGCTCTGATGTGTTGAAGCGCGGGGAAAACCGGCAGGAGAGCCCCCCTTCAGGGGCCTGGTGGCGACCCAGGATAACGGCATGGATGCGCAATACGCGATTTGAAATGGAGTGACCCTATGAAGAGACTATTGTTTCAAGTACCCCCTGTTGTTGGCAGTACCCGAAGATGCTGGCGAGACCGCAGCCCAGCCCCTCGTACTACCGTGCAGGAATAGGATTCAAGGAGGTATCTATGTCACGCATTCTGGCCATCTGCCTTGGTACCTTGATTACCGCCATCCCGCTGTCACTCCAGGCCGGTGTCTACCAATGCACCGTCAACGGCAAGATCACCTTCAGCGATATCCCCTGTACCGGTGACGCCAAGCCCATGGATCTGCGGATCTACACCCCGCCAGCAGAGGTGGTGGCAGAGGCCAGCAAGCAGACGCAGGCGATTGAAAAAGATCTCGCCACTAGCCAAAAGCAGCGCCAACTGGAGGTCCTTCGCGCCGAAGCTGAGGCCAAGACCCTGAAGATGAACAACGAGATCACCAGGTACAACGAGCAACTGACGGGAACGACGTCATCTCAGGCCGATGGTGCTGGCGAAAAGCGTTCCGCCGCCGAGATACAGGCCATGACCCGCCGTCACCAGAGCGAGATGGAGGCCCTGAACAAGCAGATCTCGACCCTGCAGCAGAAGAAATAGGCTCACCTGCCGGGCGGCTTAGGCGTCAGACCTTGCAGGCCCGATCGACAAGGGGGAGCCAAGGCTCCCCCCATTTTTCCCTCTCAATACTGCGTTTCGAAAGAGGCCTCCGTGACCCCGGCCGGCAGCGCCAGCGCCCCCGGCGTGGTCTTGCTGACCACCAGCTTGCTGCTCACCGTGAAGCTCTGCGGCGCTATGGCCGCCACCTCGGAAGAGGGGGCGACATAGAGCTTGTAGGTGCCAGGCTCGATGATCCACTCGTTGTTGGCGTTGTCGAAGCTGGCGAGCCAGCTGGCCGGGATCTCGAAGCTCAGGGTCTCGCTGGCACCCGCCGGCAACAGCCTTGTCTTGGCAAAGGCCTTGAGCTCGATGGCCGGTTTGCCCAGGGTCCCGGCCGGGGCCGCCACATAGACCTGAGCCACCTCCCTGCCGGAGACGCTGCCACTGTTGTAGACGGTGGTAGTCAGGGTCACCTTCCTGCCTGCCGAAGCCAGCGTATTGCTCTGTATCGCCGTGTTTTTGTAGTCGAACTGGGTGTAGGAGAGGCCGTGGCCGAAGGGATAGTTCACCCCCTTGCCGAAGGTCGCGTAGTAGCGATAGCCAACATAGATGCCCTCGTTGTAGTAGTGGGTGTCTACCTTGCCATCCCCGTCGGTATCCGTGCCCGGGAAGCCCGCAGACGAGGGCACATCCTGGTAGCTGGCCGGGAAGGTCTGGGTCAGCTTGCCGCTGGGATTGACGGCCCCGGACAGCAAGTCCGCCACTGCATGGCCCGCCTCCTGCCCCGGCATGTAGGCGAGCAGGATGGCATCCACCTTGTCCTGCCAGGCACTGGTATCCATGACGCCACCTGTGTTGAGCACCACCACCACCTTCTTGCCCAGACCGTGGAAGGCGCTGCTGACATTGTCGATGAGGCTCTGCTCCACATCCGACAGCTGATAGTCGCCCTTCACGTTCTGGCGATCCACCCCTTGCATGGAGTTGCGGCCCAGGGTGATGACGGCGACGTCATTGCTGGCCGCATAGGCCGCGATCTCGGTCTGGCTCAGCGCCGGCTCCGGGCAACTCACGACGGTGGAGATGCCACCGAAGTCGCTCGCACTCTTGTTCTGCTCGAAGAAGGAGCGGTAGAAGGCATCCAATCCGCCATCGACGGCAAACTGCTGTGCCAGCCCATCCGCCACGTTGACGGTATGGGCCGCATTCACGTCACCGCTGCCGGCGCCGCCCTTGAGGGTGTTGATCTGGGTGATCCCGAAGGAGGCGACCTTGCTGCCCCCGGCCAGCGGCAAGCTGGCCTGATGGTTCTTCAGCAGTACCATGCCGTCGCTGGCCGCCTGACGGGACAGGCTAGCATGGCTCGCCAGATCCGGGGCATTGGTGGGGACATAGCCCTGATTCGAGGGCATCTTCAGCACCTGGGTCAGGATCCGCACCGCCCCTTGCGCTATGGTATCGGCACTCAGGCTGCCGGCGGCATAGGCCTCCTGCAAACCGGTCAGGGCGTCACCGTAGCCATAGGGCAGCGCCGGGCCGCCCGGCTCAATCAGATCGTTGCCGGAGTTGATCATATCCGCATAGTGGCCATCCCCCGACCACCAGTCGCTCATCACGAAGCCTTCGAAGCCCCACTCATTGCGCAGCACCCGGGTATTGAGATCGACCCACTGGCCGGTATAGGTGCCGTTGACCTTGTTCATGGCGGTCATCACCGCCCAGGGATTGGCGTGCTCCTCGGCGTACTGGAAGCCCCGCAGGTAGATCTCACGGATGGCGCGCGGCGAGATGATGTTGTCGACGATGGAGCGGGAGGTCTCGGCGTTGTTGGCGATGAAGTGCTTGATGGTGGTGCCCACCCCCTGGGCCTGGGCCCCCGCCACCTCGGCGGCCCCCATGACCCCGGAGACCAGAGGATCTTCCGAGAAGTATTCGAAGCTGCGGCCGTTGAGCGGGTCGCGCTGAATGTTCATGCCGGGCGCGAGCCAGACATCCAGCCCGTACTCCTTGACCTCGTTGCCGATGGCCGCCCCCACCTGCTTGACCAGATCAGCATCCCAGGTCGAGGCCAGCAGGGTGCCCACCGGGAAGGCGGTACCATGGAAGGTGCCGGACTCCCCCTCCCGGGTCGGCGCTATCCGCACCCCGGCGGCGCCATCCGCCAGCTTGCTGGCGGCGATGTCCAGCCCGGACTCCGCGTTATAGACGCCGTTGATGTAGCCCACGCTGCCCGGCACATCCCCCTTGAGGTTGTTCAGGGCATCCAGGTTGGTCACGAAAGCCCCGTTGGTAAACACATAACCCGGCCCCACCAGCAACCCCAGCCGCTCGTCCGGGGTCATCTTTTGGACCATGCCTTCCGCCAGCGCCCGGTAGTAAGCATTATCCTTGACCACCTCGGTCTGCGCCGTTGAACTGTTGTCGTTACACCCCTGAACGCCCAGCGCCAGCGCGATGGCGACCGCCACACCACTCCAGTGATGGCCCTTATTGTTATGTTTCATGTGATTCCCTTTCATTGCGTTATTCGAATGGACAAGCCGAAATAGCCTGCGCAGCTTATCGCGAAGGCAAGGGAACCCGCTTTGCATGGGGGGGCGGCTATTTTGCATTGAGGTGCCGGCAGGCAATATCGCCGCTGTCATCACAGCGTTACCTTTGGTTACAGCAA
The DNA here is from genome assembly GCF_000764655.1 of Aeromonas aquatica. Classification (GTDB taxonomy): domain Bacteria; phylum Pseudomonadota; class Gammaproteobacteria; order Enterobacterales; family Aeromonadaceae; genus Aeromonas; species Aeromonas aquatica. Next base: position 57,425 of record NZ_JRGL01000119.1, on the reverse strand, counting down.
TGAACATTAAGTTTCACAGCATTTGACCTGACGCGCAGATATCTTGCCCGGAAAATGCCTTAATCCCGCGGCGCGGCAGGATGCTGTCTGGACAATAAAAATAGGCTCAGCATGAGGGATTATATATGGGAAAGAGCGTTTCAAATATCATCGCCAGATCGACGCTTTATTTCCTGAAAGAGCAAGGCGTCAATACCAACGCCATAATATCGCAATGTCATCTCAGTCAATATGAAATAGAGAAGAACGATGGCCGCCTCTCGGATAAACAGCATCTGCGCTTTATCAAGGAGACGGCGGCATACGACAGCTTGTGGCAAGAACAGATGTCACAAGATGATGCACCGGATCGACTTATCAGTCAGGCCTATGAGCTGTTCCCCGAGCTCGTGGGTTATTGCCTCAATCAGAAGACGGCCAGCGACGCCGTGCTCGGCTATATCCGCAACAGGATCATCATAGGCAACTGCGATCGGTTCACCCTGCACCAGGAGGAGGGACAACTCGCCATCGGCTATGTCGAGGATGCCGACCCGCTGCAGCGAAATCGCTCCGCCATCGGCAACTTCAGGATGCTCAGGGAACTGGTGCGCCTCTACGCCCCCACCGCCAGCACGGCGGTGAGCCTGCGTGGCAGTGACGGCGAGGGCCGCAAGCGGCTCGATGATGCCTTCGGCTGTCGCTGCCAGTTCGGCCAGAATGCCAATGTCATCCACTTCAAGGGGGCCGATTTGCTGGCCCCGGTGGACAGCTATCTGCCGCTGCTCCATCAAAATCAGCACCGGCAAATTACGAAAACGGTGGCGGCGCTGGAATATGAGAAAGGGTTCTCATCCCTGATATATTCCTTGCTCGACGAGGCCATCGAAAATAATCATATTGCCGATGAGGCCAGCTTCATGAAGCATATTTGTGCCGTGATCGGCATGAGTCGCTGGACGGTGAATAGTCGCCTCAACCAGGAAAATACCAACCTCAGCCAGCTATTGAAAAATGTACGCCTGAAAAAAGCCTGCCTCTGGTTGGCCGAAACAAACCTGAGCATCCAGGATATCAGCGAGCGCCTTCGTTTCTCTTCCCTCTCGGTGTTTTCACGGTTTTTTTCTACCCATATGGGATCTTCCCCGCTGCATTATCGTCGCCGACTCGGTCCGCGGGCTTGAGGCCTCATACGAACAACTATTCTTTCTACGCCCCCCGGATGGGCTGTTTATAAGCAGTGCCTGTGGGCACTCATTCATGCCAGTATCATGAGGGTATGCCACTGGCACTCGTATCCGATCAAATCTGCTTTACCCCGGTGACGGGCGATAGCGCCCTAAATTAATCGGCATTGATAATTAAAAAATACCAAAAGTTAACCCGGAGTCGATTAAGGTTCATAGAACACCAACGCTATTGTCAAATCACTCAGATAAGATTGAGCATGTCATTCAAGGTCTCATGGAGGAGCGCCGTTATGTTCTGGAAAAATACGACCAGCAAGGAAGCGAGTGAGCAGGCAGCCAAGGTAGTGGCATTGAGTGCCTTCGAGCAGGCCATCCAGTCCCGGGTGCCCTTCATCCTGTTCACCCCGGCGGGCATGGTCACCTTCGTCAACGACCTGTTCCTCAACATAGTGGGCTTCCAGCGGGAGGAGGTGATCGGCAAGCACCACAGCGCGCTCTGCTTCCCCGAAGACGTCAAGACCCACGACTATGAGAATCTGTGGCAGGATCTGCGCGGCGGCACCTCTCGCAACGGTCGCTTCATCCGTCAGTCGAAGTCGGGCAAGCCCATCTGGCTGGAGGCGACGTATTTCCCCATCATGATCGATGGCAAGGTGGCCAAGGTGGCCAAGGTCGCCTCCGACGTGACCCAGCAGCAATCCTCTCTGGAACGCACCCAGGCCCTGCTGGCGGCGCTGGACAAGTCCCTGGCGGTGATCGACTTCCAGCCGGATGGCACCGTCATCACCGCCAACCAGAATTTCCTGCGCTGCTTCGGCTACCGGCTGGAGGAGGTGGTCGGCAAGCACCACCGCCAGTTCTGCGATCCCGAGTTTTATCAGAAAAACCCGAACTTCTGGCGCGACCTGGGTTCCGGTGACATCAAGTCCGGGCTCTTCATGCGCCTCGGCCATCGTGGCGAGAAGATCTGGCTGGAGGCGACCTACAACCCCATCTTCAATCACGAAGGCAAGGTAGTCAAAATCATCAAGCTGGCGAGCGACATCACAGAGCGGGTCGAGAAGTCCATCTCCACCCGGGAGGCGGCCCAGAAGGCCTGCGCCATCGCCAGCGAAACCGTCGCCAGTGCGGCCAAGGGGCGCGAGGTCATCGACAAGGTGCTGGATACCTCTCGCCACATCAACACCTCGGTCAACGAGGTCAGCAAGCAGATCGATCAGCTCAACCAGCAATCCAAAAGCATCGAGTCCATCATCTCCACCATCAGTGGCATCGCGGATCAGACCAACCTGCTGGCGCTCAATGCCGCCATCGAGGCGGCCAGGGCCGGGGAGCAAGGGCGGGGCTTTGCGGTGGTAGCAGACGAGGTGAGGCAGCTTGCCGCCAGAACCTCGACCTCCACCAGCGAGATAGTCTCCGTCATCAAGCACAACTCCAGCATCACCTCCCAGATCACCCAGACCGTCTCCATCGTCTCCGACAAGGCAATGGCGGGGCAGGATCAGGCCAACATCATCTCCGGCGTCATCGAGGAGATCATCGAAGACGCCAACTCGGTGTCCGATACCGTCAAGAGTCTGTCCATCTGACAAACAGCCATACCAGCAACGAAAACACGGGGCTTGTCCCCGTGTTTTCGTTGGCAATCAGGATGACCAAAGAGGCGCCGCGCGCTCAATCCTCCCCCATCAGATAACGTCTGGCATCCTCATCGGCCAGACTCAGGGCCGACTCCCATAACTCGGCGATGCGCAGCCCCTCCTCCCCCACGGCCTCTTCTTCCAGCGCCTCCAGCGCCCGGGCATCGCTCAGGGTGAAAGGCTGGTGGGTCAGCAGCGTCTGCGCCCTTGCCAGTAACATCATGTCGTTCATCACTTGGCTCCTTCATGGCCGGGATACCCTCTGTCCAGAGGGTAGCCGATAAGCGGGGAGTCAACTCTCGGTGGCGGCGGCTCGCTCCCTGCGGCGTCTCGTCGGTAGCTGGCCCACCCCGATCCCGGCCAGCACCGCGGCGCAGGCGAGCCACTGCAGGCTGTTCAGGGTCTCCCCCAGCAACAGGTAGGCAAGCAGCAGGGTAAACACCGGGATGAGATTCACGTAGGCGGCCGCCAGGGTCACCTTCACCTGGGTCACCGACCAGTTGTAGAGCAGGTAGGCCCCCAGAGTCACGAAGGCGCCGAGGAAGACGATCACCGCCATATCCTGCCAGCTCCAGGCACTTGGCCAGGGGCGCTGAAGGCGAAGGGGGCAAAGAAGAGAGTGCCGACGAAGGCCTGCAGGGCGGTCAGGGTCATGACGCCGTAGCGGCTGGAGAGCTTCTTGAACACCACCGAATATGTCGCTGCGCAGAGCATGGCCCCCATCTCCAGACTGTTGCCAAGCAGGGCGTTGGGAGCGAATTCATCTGCCCCGCCACCCAATCCCAGCAGGGCGATGCCGAAGATGGCGATGGCAAAGCCGAGCAGCTGACGGCGGCTCACCCGCTCTTTGAGCAGCACGAAGGCCACCAGGGCCACCATCAGGGGCAACAGGGCACAGACCATGCCCGCCTGGCCGGCGCTGGTGTAGCGCAGGGCGTTCACCTCCAGCAGGAAGTAGAGGCAGGGCTCCAGCGCCCCCATCAGGGCCAGCCAGCGCCAGTCCCCCTTTCGATAGCTGAACTTGCCAAGCTGGCGGTAGCACAGGAGCCAACAGCCAGAGGCCACCCCCATCCGCATAAAGAGCACCTGGCCGAAGGACCAGACGTCCAGCACATGCTTGAGGGCGATAAAGGAACTGGACCAGAGCAACATGGCCAGGGTCAGGGTAAAAATGGGTAAGGGGCGCACAACTCCTCCATGAATTGGGCATTTGAATAATAACCATGCAGCCTTGCGGTTGTCTAAAGGCACCTAACATCAGATAATACGGCCGCCTCCACACCGGATAACCCATCGTCAATGACTGAGTACCTGCTTTTACTGATCAGCACCGTGCTGATCAACAACTTCGTGCTGGTGAAGTTTCTCGGCCTCTGCCCCTTCATGGGGGTCTCAGGCAAGCTGGAAACCGCCATCGGCATGGGGCTGGCCACCACCTTCGTAATGACGCTGGCCAGCGCCTGCTCCTATCTGATGGAGCACTATATCCTGATCCCGCTGAATATCGCCTACTTGCGTACCCTCGGCTTTATTCTGGTGATCGCCGTGGTGGTGCAGTTCACCGAGATGGTGATCCGCAAGAGCAGCCCGACCCTCTATCGCCTGCTCGGCATCTTCCTGCCGCTCATCACCACCAACTGCGCCGTGCTCGGCGTGGCGCTGCTCAGCATCAACGAGCATCACAACTTCATCCAGAGCATCATCTATGGCTTCGGAGCTGCGTGCGGCTTCTCGCTGGTGCTGATCCTGTTCGCCGCCATGCGCGAGCGTCTGGTGGCCGCTGATGTGCCCACGCCCTTTCGCGGCGTCTCCATCGCCATGGTCACCGCCGGCCTGATGTCGCTGGCCTTCATGGGCTTTACCGGCCTCATCAAGATATAGCGCTATGACTCACATCTTCTTTGCCATCCTGGTGCTGGCTCTGCTGGCCCTGGCCTTCGGCATCATCCTCGGCTTTGCCGCCGTCAAGTTTCATGTGGAAGCCGATCCCATCGTCGATCAGCTCGATGCCCTGCTGCCCCAGACCCAGTGCGGCCAGTGCGGCTACCCGGGTTGCAAGCCTTACGCCGAGGCACTCGCCAACGGCGATCAGATCAACAAGTGTGTGCCCGGTGGCGATGCCACCATGCGCAAGATAGCCGACCTGATGGGGGTCGAACCCCAACCGCTCGGTGGCGGTGACGCGGCGGCCGTGCCCGTCAAGAAGGTGGCCTTCATTCACGAAGACATGTGCATCGGTTGCACCAAGTGCATCCAGGCCTGCCCGGTCGATGCCATCCTCGGCGCCACCAAGGCGATGCACACCGTGATCAAAGACGAGTGCACGGGTTGCGATCTCTGTGTCGATCCCTGCCCGACCGACTGTATCGAGATGATCCCGGTGCCGACCACGGTCGACAACTGGAAATGGGATCTGGCCAAGGTCGCCATTCCGGTCAAGATAGTGGAATAAACAGCGGAGTAACCATGCAGCATCTGCTAGAACGCATCAAAGCCGGCACTCTCTGGGATTTTCACGGCGGCATTCACCCCCCAGAGAACAAAGATCAGTCCAGCCTGACCCCGGTGGTGGACGCGGGTCTGCCGCCCCAGTTCATCATCCCGGTGCGCCAGCACGCGGGCCCTGCCGGCGATCTGCTGGTGCAGGTCGGAGACAAGGTCAAGAAGGGCCAACCCCTGACCCGTTATGACAAGGGCCGCATAGTGCCGGTCCATGCCTCCACCTCGGGCACCATCACCGCCATCGAGCAACATACGGTGGCGCACCCCTCAGGCCTCGAGGATCTCTGCGTCTTGCTCACCCCGGACGGCGAGGATGCCTGGGGGCCGCGCGACGCCAGACCCGATTACTGGAATCTGGAGCGGGGCGATCTGCTCGAGCGCATCCAGCAAGCCGGCATCGCGGGCCTGGGCGGCGCCGTGTTCCCGACCCACAGCAAGCTCGACGGCCGCGGCCAGCTCACCGAAATCCTGATCGTCAACGGCCTGGAGTGCGAACCCTACATCACCACCGATGACCGGCTGATGCAGGAGTACGCGGACGAGATCATGGACGGCATCCGGGTGCTCAAGCACCTGCTCAAGCCGAAGCTCACCCTCGTCGGGGTGGAAGACAACAAGCCGGCCGCCATAGATGCGCTGATCCGTCACGCCACCGATGAGGACGTGTTGGTCAAGTCGGTGCCGACCAAGTACCCCTCGGGTGGCGCCAAGCAGACCATAGAGCTGCTCACCGGTCGTCAGGTCCCCAAGGGTGGCCGGGCGGTGGACATGGGCATCATGGTGCTCAACGTCGCCACCGTGTTTGCCATCAAGCGCGCCATCATCGACGGCGAGCCCTTGATCGAGCGCATCGTCACCCTCACCGGTGACGCCTTCAAGCAACCGGGCAACGCCTGGGTGCGGCTCGGCACGCCGGTACGCTGGTTGCTGCAACGCTTCGAACTGCAACCGGAGGCGGATCAGCGGGTCATCATGGGGGGCCCCATGATGGGCTTCACCCTGCCCCACGCCATGGTACCCGTGGTCAAGGCCACCAACTGCCTGCTCTCCCCCACCAGAGCCGAGCTGCCCGCTCCCGGCCCCGAGCAGTCTTGCATCCGTTGCAGTGCCTGCTCCGACGTCTGTCCGGTCAAGCTGTTGCCCCAGGAGCTGTACTGGTACAGCCGCGCCAAGGACTACGAGAAGACCGAGAAGCTCAACCTCTTTGACTGCATCGAGTGCGGCGCCTGTGCCTGGGTCTGCCCGAGCACTATCCCCTTGGTGCAGTACTACAAGGTCGCCAAGGACGATATCCGCGAGGCCCGAGCCGAGCACGAAAAGGCCGAGCGCGCCAAGCAGCGTTTCGAGGCCAAACAGGCCCGCTTCGAGCGCGATAAAGCCGCGCGCGAGGCTCGCCACGCCGAGGCTGCCGCCCAGCGCCGTCAGGCCATGACCGCCGTCGGTGGCGAAGATCCGGTGGCCGCCGCCCTGGCCCGTCTCAAGGCCAAGCAGGAGGCAACGACCAGCGGCACCGCTGCGCAGCCCGATAACGCCGCCATGGCCGCCGCCCGCGAGGCGCGCAAGCAGGAGGCTCTGGCCCGCCGCGCCGCCAAGGCGGCCGATGCCCCGGCCGCAGAGACGGTCGTGGCAGAGACTGCGACTGGCGAGGTAGATCTCAAGAAGGCCGCCATCGCCGCTGCCTTGGCCCGCGCCAAGGCCAAGAAGGCGGCGCAGGCCACCGATGAAGGCAATGCCGATGGCGAGGCGTCCGTGGTGAGTGAGCCCTCAGCTGCCGGCGACACCGATCCCAAGAAGGCGGCCATTGCCGCCGCCATCGCCCGTGCCAAAGCCAAGAAGGCCTTGGCGGCTGAGGTGGCGGTGCCGGTGGAAGCGGCGAGCGGACAGATCACCGACGATCAGACCCCCTCGGTTAGTGAGCCCTCAGCTGCCGGCGACACCGATCCCAAGAAGGCGGCCATCGCCGCCGCCATCGCCCGTGCCAAGGCCAAGAAGGCCGCTCAGGCTGATGCCTCCCTTGCAGGCACAGAGACCGATGTCGAGGCACCCGTGGTGAGCGAACCCTCGCCTGCCGGCGACACCGATCCCAAGAAGGCGGCCATCGCCGCCGCCATCGCCCGTGCCAAGGCCAAGAAGGCGGCCGCCGAAGCAGCCAAACTCGACCAGCGCGAGTCAGATCCACTTTCAGACAAGAGCCACTGATCCATGTTCAATATCGCGATGGCGCCCTTTGCCCATAACCGCAAACAGACCCAGACCCTGATGTTGCTAGTGATCCTGGCCTGCCTGCCGGGCCTGTTGGCCCAGACCTGGTTCTTCGGCTGGGGTACCCTCATCCAGGTCCTGCTGGCGCTGGTGACGGCGCTGGGCTGCGAGGCGCTGGTGCTCCGTCTGCGCAATCGTCCGGTCAAGCCGGCCCTGCAAGATGGCAGTGCGGCCCTCACCGCCGTGCTGATCGGTCTCTCCCTGCCACCCTTGCTGCCCTGGTGGATGCTGGTGCTGGGCACGTCCTTTGCCATCATCATCGCCAAGCAGCTCTACGGCGGGCTGGGGCAGAACCTGTTCAACCCGGCCATGGTGGCCTATGTGCTGCTGCTGGTCTCCTTCCCGGTGCAGATGACCAGCTGGCTGCCGCCGTCCAGCATCGCCGCCTATGACATCGGCTTTGGGGATGCGCTGTCGGTGATCTTCACCGGTTTCAGCCTCGACGGTTACAGCATGCTGCAACTCAAGCAGGGGGTGGATGGCCTCACCATGGCGACGCCGCTCGACACCCTGAAGACGGGGCTGACCCAGGGGCTCACCGCGAGCGAGGTGATGACTCACAAGGTGTTCGAAGGATGGGGCGGGATAGGCTGGAGCTGGGTCAACCTCGGCTATCTGCTGGGCGGCCTCTTCCTGTTGCAGCAAAAAGTGATCCACTGGCGCATTCCGGTGGCGGTGCTGGGGGCCCTGCTGCTCTCGGCCTTGCTGGGCTATCTGGCCACGCCGGACTCCACCGCCACCCCCATGCTGCACCTGTTCAGCGGCGCCACTATGCTGGGAGCCTTCTTCATCGCCACCGATCCGGTGAGCGCCAGCACCACTCCCCGCGGCCGCCTGGTGTACGGGGTGTTGATCGGCGTGCTGGTCTACCTCATCCGCCGCTTCGGTGGCTACCCGGATGCCTTCGCCTTCGCGGTGTTGCTGGCCAACTTGTGTGTACCGCTCATAGACAGCCTGACCCGTCCCAAGGTCTATGGGGATCGTCGCAAATGATCGCCGCTCGCACCTCACTCTCAGGAATCCTCCCATGTTAAACAGCATGCGCAAGAACGGCGTGACCCTGGCCCTGTTCGCCCTGGGCTGCACCGCCATAGTGGTGCTGACCAACGAACTGACCGAAGGCAGGATCGCCCACCAGCAACAGCTGGAAAAGCTGCGCACCCTCGAAGCCCTGTTGCCGGAGGGCAGCTACGACAACGATCTGGTGGCCAGTTGCCGGCTTGTCACCAGCCGCGAGTTCCTGGGCAGTGATCAGGGCATGCCGCTCTATAGCGCCACCCTGAACGGCGTGCCGACCGGCTATGCACTGGAAACCATCGCCCCCGACGGCTACAGTGGGGCCATTCGCATGGTGGTCGGTACCGATGCCAAAGGGGCGGTCAGCGCGGTACGGGTGCTGACCCACAAGGAAACCCCGGGCCTTGGGGACAAGATAGAGCTGAAAAAATCCAACTGGATCGACAGCTTCATGGGTCGGGTGCTCAATGCCGACAACGGCGCCAGCTGGGCGGTGAAGAAGGATGGGGGCGAATTCGACGCCTTCACCGGCGCCACCATCACTCCTCGCGCCGTGGTCAAGGCAGTGAAAAACCTGCTGCTGTTGCAACAACAGCACCCGGAGTTGCTGCGTGATGCCCCCCCCTGTGACGCCGCGCCCTGACCATGGCGGCTCATACACTGAAACAGAACAGATTGATGGCCGGCACGGGCTACTCGAGAACAGCGGAGCCAACAGATGGAACAGATTGATGTGATTGACGGCCAGAGCCTCGCCAACGAAGGCAATGGTCGCCGCGAAGAGCTCAAGGAGCTGATGCTGCAGGGGCTGTGGAAGAACAACCCCTCCCTGGTGCAGGTGCTGGGGCTCTGCCCGACCCTGGCGGTCTCCTCCACCTTCACCAACGCCCTCGGGCTTGGGCTGGCGACCATGGTGGTGCTGGTGAGCTCCAACCTCGCCATCTCCCTGGTGCGCAACCTGGCGCCCAAGGATATTCGCATCCCGATCTACGTGATGATCATCGCCGCCCTGGTGACCAGCGTGCAGCTGTTGATGAACGCCTACACCTATGGCCTCTATCAGTCCCTCGGCATCTTCATCGCGCTGATCGTCACCAACTGCATCATCATCGGTCGGGCCGAGGCTTATGCCTCCAAGAACCCGCCTCTGCTGGCGGCCGTCGACGGCTTCATGATGGGGCTGGGCTTCACCCTGGTGCTGCTGGTACTGGGGGGCCTGCGGGAGATCATCGGCATGGGTACCCTGTTCGACGGCGCCGATCTGCTGCTGGGAGACTGGGCCAAGTCCCTGCGCATCGAGCTGTTCCACGCCGATGCCAGCCTGTTGATCGCCATCCTGCCGCCCGGTGGCTTCATCGGGCTTGGGCTGCTCATCGCCGCCAAGAATGCCATCAACGATCGCATGGGTCGCAAGCAGGCCGCCGACAAGGCCCACTGCGCCGTGCCGGCCCCCGGAGCCCGCGCGACTCAGCTTTAAAAGAACCAGACTCGAGACTCGATGAATAACCAAAAACGCAGACAAATTCTGGAGCGGCTGCGGGACAACAACCCGCATCCCACCACCGAGCTCAACTTCAACTCGCCGTTCGAGCTCTTGATCGCCGTCTTGCTGTCGGCCCAGGCCACCGATGTCAGCGTCAACAAGGCCACCGCCCTGCTCTATCCGGTGGCCAATACCCCGGCCGCCATGCTGGCGCTCGGGGTGGACGGGGTGAAGCAGTACATCAAGACCATTGGCCTGTTCAACACCAAGGCCGAGAACGTCATCAAGACCTGCGCCATCCTGCTGGAGCGCCACGGCGGTGAAGTGCCGGAGGACCGCGAGGCGCTGGAAGCCCTGCCCGGGGTCGGCCGCAAGACCGCCAACGTGGTGCTCAACACCGCCTTCGGCTGGCCCACCATCGCCGTCGACACCCACATCTTTCGCGTCTCCAACCGCACCGGCTTCGCGGTGGGCAAGAACGTGGATCAGGTGGAAGAAAAACTCCTCAAGGTGGTGCCCGCCGAGTTCAAGCTGGATGTGCACCACTGGCTGATCCTGCATGGGCGCTACACCTGTCTGGCTCGCAAACCGCGCTGCGGCTCCTGTATCATCGAAGACTTGTGCGAGTACAAAGAAAAAGTCTATCCAGAGAGCTAACCAAAGCGACCTCTGTTAATAGAACAAATAATCCCTACCATTTGTTCTGTTGATTCATATAAAAGCAGTACAAACAACCAACCTGGAGAGGCAAGCAATGAGAATTCTGCACACCATGCTGCGCGTCGGCGATCTGCAACGCTCCATCGACTTCTACACCCGGGTGCTCGGCATGAAGCTGCTGCGCAAGAGCGAGAACAGCGAGTACAAGTACACCCTGGCCTTCGTCGGTTACGGCGACGAGAAGGATGAAGCCGTCATCGAGCTGACCTACAACTGGGGCGTCAGCGAGTACGAGCTGGGCTCGGCCTACGGCCACATCGCCCTGGAAGCGGACGACATCTATGGCACCTGCGATGCCCTGCGCGCCGCCGGCGCCAAGATCACCCGCGAGCCGGGCCCGGTGAAGGGTGGCACTACCGTCATCGCCTTCGTGGAAGATCCGGACGGTTACAAGATTGAGCTGATCGCCAAGAAGGATGCGGGCGCGGGTCTGGGCCAGAGCGCCTAAGCCAGCCGCTTGCGAGCGATAAAAAACGGGGCCATGGGCCCCGTTTTTTTGTCTGTGCCCGACGGCTCAGTGCGCCCCGCAACAGGGTGCACTGAACCTCGGCAGCGAACTGTCAGCATCAGGCCAGGCGGAACCGACCTATGGTCTGGCGCAGGCCGGCCGCCAGCTGGCTCAGCTCCAGGCAGGCGCGGGCGGTGTGATCGGCACCGATCGCCACCTCGTTGGAGGAATCGTTGATCCGCTCCACGTTGCGGCCCAACTCGTCGGAGACCGCATCCTGCTCACCGCAGGCGCTGGCGATCTGGATCGCCATGTCGGCTATCTGGGCCACCGCCTCTTCGATCTGCTGGATGCCCGAGCTAGTCTGCTCGCTTTGCACCACGCACTGGCGGATCATCTCGCAGCTCTGGCCGGTCACCGCCTTCGCCTGATTGGCGCGGGCCTGCAGGGTCTCGATGATGGCGACTATCTCGCCGGTGGAGGCCTGGGTACGGCCCGCCAGGGTGCGTACCTCGTCGGCCACCACGGCGAAACCACGGCCCTGCTCGCCGGCGCGGGCTGCCTCGATGGCGGCGTTCAGCGCCAGCAGGTTGGTCTGATCTGCGATGCCGCGGATCACGTCCACCACCAGGTTGATCTGGGCGGATTCCCGCTCCAGCTCGGTCACCAGGGTGCCCGCCTGCTCTATCTCTTCGGCGACCCGGGTGATGGCCACCAGGGCCCCCTGCACATCCTGATTGCCCCGTCTGGCCAGGGCATTGGCGGAGCTGGCGGATTCCGAGGCGACCTCGGTATTGCCCGCCACGTCGGCCACGGTTGCCTTCATCTGGGCCATGGCGGTCGCCACCATGGAGATCTCCTGCTGCTGGCTCTGGATCCCTTGTGCCGATTGCTCGGAGACGGTGCTCACCTCCTCGATGGCGGCGCCGAGCTGGGTCACCGCGGCCACCACCTCTTCGATGAGGCCGCGCAGGTTGTCCTGCATCTTGAGGGAGGCCCTGGCCAGCATGCCGAGTTCATCCTGGCCGATGTGCTGGCGATCCAGCTGGTGGGTCAGATCGCCGGCCGCGATGGCGTTGGCCTGGGCCACCACCGCCTGCAGCGGCAGGCAGATCTGGCGGGTGAGGAACCAGGTCATCACCCCCATGAACAACAGCAGGGCACCTATGCCCAGGGTGGCGGAGTTGGTCACCATGCTGACGCTGCCGAGCAGGCTGCCACGGTTCTCCTGCACGAAGCCGAGGTTGACGTCCACCAGGCCGTTGACCGAGCGCTCCAGCTCGGCATAAGCCCCGTTGGACTGGAACAGCTCATCCTTGGCCTGCGCCATGTTGCCCTGTGCCAGCAGGCTGTCGACCCGGTTGACCGCGCTCAGGTACTGTTGCCAGTGCTGCCTGGCGCCCATGAACACCCGCCGCTCGTTGTCGTCCCCCACCGTCGCCTCATAGGCACTGAGGGCGCGCTCGACCTTGTTGATGTTGTCCTGAATGCGGCCACGGCGCGCCTGCAGATCGGCGGCGTCCTCGATCATCAGCAGGGCAAACTGGGCGCGGCGCACATAGGAGACGTCATAGAGCAGGTTCTCCACCGAGATCACGCTGGGCAGGGTGGAGTCGGTGAAATTCAGCACCCGAGACCGTATGTCGCGCAATTCGCTGGCGAGAAAGAGGCCGAATATCACGTTGATGACGGCAATGACCGAAAAGACCACGGCAATCTTCTTGCCGATGGAGAGATTCTTGTAAGACATGGTGGCGGTGATCCTCAACTGCTGATGAGCAGCGGTGCTGTGACGATCACATCCCTGTGAGCGATGACCCGAGAGTCCTGACGGGAAATGCAAAAAATCGCGAAAGATCAAAGGGAGGAGACTTCGCAAGGGGCGGCACCTTACCACAATCCCCCCACGGCCTCATCGCCTTTATCGATTTCAATCGGCGCTCTGCGCCAGGCACAATAGCGACCGGGAGACGGCAAACTTGAGCCGATTGTCACAATCGACCCGTCCTCGTGGACAAACCGCGGGTCAGGTTATGTAATGGCGTCCTCGTCTCTTCACTCTCACTGCCCCCGAGGTCTTGTTCATGGATAACGCATCGACCCTACCATCCCCCTGGTCTGCTCAACTGCGTGAGCAGATCCAGGCCCGCCCCCTCACCGCCCTGGGGCTGCTCGTCGCCCTGATCGCCGTCTTGCTGCTCCTGCTGCAGAGCCTCGTCATGCTGGCGGCCGGTGACATCAGCCCGGGGGTGCGCTATGGCCTCATCGGCGGGGTCGCCGGTTTCGCCGCCACGGCGCTCGGTGCCCTGCCGGCCCTGTTCCTGCGCTCTGTGCCGCAACGGGTGGAGGATGGCATGCTGGGCTTCGCTGCCGGCATGATGCTGGCCGCCAGCGCCTTCTCCCTGCTGCTGCCGGGGCTCGAGGCCGCCGAGGGGATCACCGGCGACGGCTTTCTCGCCGCCGTGGTGGTGGTCGCGGGCATGACCCTCGGCGTCTTGCTGATGCTGGGGCTGGATCAATTCACCCCCCACGAGCACGACAAGACGGGCCCCTGCGGCCCCGGCCACGAGAGTTGCTCCCGGGTCTGGCTGTTCGTGTTCGCCATCGCCCTGCACAACCTGCCGGAAGGCATGGCCATCGGGGTCAGCTTCTCCCAGGGGGACATGGCGGTGGGCTTGCCGCTGACCACCGCCATCGCCCTGCAAGACATTCCGGAAGGGCTGGCGGTGGCGCTCGCCATGTGCGCCGCCGGTTTTCGTCCCTCGGTCGCCGTGCTGGTGGCCATCGGCAGCGGCCTGCTGGAACCGCTCGGTGCCCTGCTCGGGGTGGGACTCGCCAGCGGCATGGCTATCGCCTACCCCATTGGCCTGGGACTTGCCGCCGGCGCCATGTTGTTCGTGGTCTCCCACGAGGTGATCCCGGAAACCCATCGCAACGGTCACCAGACCTATGCCACCCTGGGGCTGATGGCGGGCTTCGCCCTGATGATGACGCTCGACACGGCGCTGGGTTGAGACGCTGGCACCCCATGTAGCCAGTGGTCTTCCACGAGGGGATCCCGAATACCCACCTCAACAGTCACCAGACCTATGCCACTTTTGCCACTCTGGGCCTGATGGCGGGCTTCGCCCTGATGATGACGCTGGATACCGCCCTGGGGTAAAGCGCGGATGACTGGTCGGAGGAGCGGACCGGTTTATTTAGACGCCACTCCGGCCTCCCCCGTCTGCATTCGACCGTAGGCACTCGGCGCCGCCCTTATCTTTTGCTATGATCCGCGCCAACTTATTTCGGCCAAGCGGCCGACCCCGCGCAAGACCAGAGAGACGAGGTAGAGGATGAAAGTAGGTATTATCGGCGCCATGGAGCAGGAAGTAGCCCTGCTGCGCAGCCAGCTGAGCGAACTGACCACCCTGCAACTGGGCGGCTGCGAGTTCTATCAGGGCCGCCTGGCCGGTAAAGAGGTGATCCTGACCCGCTCCGGTATCGGCAAGGTCGCCGCCAGCGTCGCCACCAGCCTGCTGCTGGAAAAATTTGCCCCGGATTGCGTCATCAACACCGGCTCCGCCGGCGGTTTCGCCCAGGACCTGCATATCGGTGACGTTGTGATCGCGAGCGAAATGCGCTTCCACGACGTGGACGTGACCGCCTTCGGTTACGAGATGGGCCAGATGGCCCAGCAGCCCGCCGCCTTCCCCTGTGACGAGAAGCTGATGGCCGTGGCCCAAGCCTGCATCGCCGAGCAAGGCAAGCACCAGACCAAGGTCGGCCTCATCTGCACCGGCGATCAATTCATGTGCAAGCCGGACGCCATCGCCAAGGCCCGCGCCGACTTCCCGCAGATGCTGGCGGTGGAGATGGAAGGGGCCGCTATCGGCCAGGTGTGCCACATGTTCAAGGTGCCCTACCTGGTGGTGCGCGCCATGTCTGACATCGCCGGCAAGGAGCAGGTGGAATCCTTCGATGCCTTCATCGAAGTGGCGGGCCAGCACTCGGCCGAGATGATCATCGCGCTGCTCGGCAAGCTGTGATCGACACCGCCAACCTGGCACAGATGGCCGCCTCGCTGGCTTCAACGACGGCGGCCATTTTAGTGGGCGCCGCCCTGCTGGAGGCGCTCCTGCCCTGGCCTGCCCGTTTCCGGCTTGGCGCGACCCTTCCCCTGCTGACCCGCCTCGGTCGCAAGGTGCATCGCCCCGATGGCTCGCCCCGTCAACAACTGCAGGCCGGCCTGCTGGCGCTGTTGGTGGTCTGGCTACCCTGCGCCGCCGGGCTCTGGGCGTTGCGCAACCTCTCCCTGTCCGAACCCCTGTTCGATCTCCTGTTCCTGCTGCTGATGCTGGAATCCCGGCCCCTGCGCGAACTCGCCAAGGCGACCCGGGCGCTCGCGACGCAAGAGACCCTGGTGGTGGCAAGGCTGCAAGTGGCCCCCTGGCTCAAACGCGAGACGGGCACCCTGTCGGTGATGGGATTGAACAAGGCGGTGAGCGAGAGCTGTGTGCTGCGACTGGTGGGCCAATGGGCCGGCCCCTTGCTGGGCTTCGCCCTGGCCGGGGTACAGGGCGCCCTGCTCTGGCGTCTCGCCCAGCTGATGAATCAGGGCTGGAGCCCGAAAAGGCCCGAGTTTGCCCATTTCGGCCGCCCCGCCGCCGCGCTCTATCAGGGGCTCTGTGCCCCCACCATCTTGCTGCTGGCGCTGCCGCTGTGCTTGAGCCAGCTGCGTCAACTGGGCAGCCGACTGCGCGCGGCCCTCCATTGGCCCTATCCGGCCATGGGTTGCCTGCTCAGCCTACTGGCACAAAACACCAATAATCGGCTGGGAGGCCCGCGCTACTATCAGGGACAGCTAGTGCGCTTCCCGGTGTTTGACGCCGGCGCCGACCCCGTCGCCGACTCGCCACTGCGCCTGCTCCATCGCCTGTTGCTGATAGGGTGGAGCTGGCTGGCGCTGGCCCTGCTGCTCACACTGCTGGAGTTGTCCCGTGGCTAGCCTCTTCGACTTGCGCGCCCTTGGCGTTCTGCTTTGCCTGCTCTGCTGGCCGCTCTCGGGCTTGGCCCAACCGCCGCAGCGGATCATCAGCCTCACCCCCCACCTGACCGAACTGCTGTTCGACATAGGCGCCGGGGATCGCATCGTCGCCACCGACGATGCCTCCGATTTTCCCCCCGAGGTGAAAACCCGGCCACAGGTTGCCAACTACCGCAGCATCAACCTGGAAGCCCTGCTGGCCCAGAAGCCCGATCTGGTGGTGGCCTGGCGCTCCGCCCAGTCCCGCATGCTGGCCCCCATAGAGCAACTCGGCATTCCGGTCTTCTATTCGGAGCCCACCGACTTTGCCTCCCTGGCCGACGAGATGCGCCGCCTGGGCACGCTGCTTGGCGTCGAGCAGACCGCCAATGCCCGGGCCGATGCCTACCTGGCGAGGCTCCATGCCCTGAAGAGTCGTTATGGCCAACCCAAGCCGGTGTCGGTGTTCTACCAGCTCTGGACCCCGCCGCTGACCAGCGTCAACGATTCGACCTGGCCGGGTCAGGCCATTCACCTCTGCGGTGGCACCAATGTGACCGCCGAAGCCAGGACCCCCTACCCCCAGCTCGGGCTGGAGCAGGTGATCAAGGCCAACCCGACCCTGATCCTGGCCGGCAGTCAGGATCCCGCCGTGCTGGCCCACTGGCAGCAGTGGCCCATGCTGGATGCCGTCAAGCACCAGCGGCTCAGGCTCATCAACCCCGATGAGTTGCACCGCTTCACCCCCAGAGCCCTCAACGCGGTGGAGAAGGTGTGTGAAGCCATAGCGCAGGCCAACCCGGCCCCCTGAGCCACATTCCTATCGCGAGTCTGCCACCAGGATGCCAAAGATGGGTTCTGGCACAGAATATGCTTTTAATTTTCGCAGACACACACCTTCATCATGGGACACCAACATGTTCAACGGAAAAACGATCCTGGTCACCGGGGGTTCCGGCTCCTTTGGCAAGAAATTCATCGAGACGGTCCTCTCCCGTTACACCCCCAGCCGTTTGATCGTGTATTCCCGTGATGAACTCAAGCAGTTCGAGATGCAGCAGCGTTTCAACCACCCCTGCATGCGTTACTTCATCGGTGATGTACGAGACGCAGAGCGGCTCAACATGGCCATGCACGGCGTGGACTTCGTGGTGCATGCCGCCGCCCTCAAGCAGGTACCTGCTGCCGAATACAACCCCATGGAGTGCATCAAGACCAACGTGGGGGGCGCGGAAAACGTCATCAAGGCGGCACTCAATAACGGGGTCGAGAAGGTGATCGCCCTCTCCACCGACAAGGCCGCCAACCCGGTCAACCTCTATGGCGCCACCAAACTCTGCTCCGACAAGCTGTTTGTCGCCGCCAATAATATGGCGGGCAAGAACCCGACCATCTTCTCCGTGGTCCGTTATGGCAACGTGGTGGGCTCTCGTGGCTCAGTGGTGCCCTTCTTCGACAGGCTGATCAGAGAGGGTGCCAGCCATCTGCCGATCACTCACGCCGAGATGACCCGCTTCTGGCTCACCTTGCAACAAGGGGTCGACTTCGTGCTGACCAATTTCCAGCGGATGAAGGGGGGGGAGCTGTTTATCCCCAAGATCCCGTCCGTGCGCATCACGGATCTGGCCAGCGCCATGGCGCCGGAACTGCCACAAGAGATCATCGGCATTCGCCCCGGCGAGAAGCTGCACGAGGTCATGTGCCCGGCCGACGACTCCTATCACACCTTCGAGTTCAAGGATTATTACGTGATCTCCCCGAGCATCAGTTTCAGCAGTCGCAACAACGACTTCACAACCAATGCCATTGGGGAAACGGCCACTCTGGTCGAACCCGGTTTTGAATACAATTCCCTAAACAATCAGCACTTTCTGTCGATAGACGAATTACAGATGATGAACCAGCAGGTGCTAGCCGAATGATCCCCTATGGACGCCAATCCATCACAGATGATGACATCGATGCCGTTGTTGCCGTCCTGAAGTCGGACTATCTCACCCAGGGTGAGGCGGTCCCCGCCTTTGAGCAGGGACTGGCCGATTATTGCCAGGTCCCCCATGTAGTCGCCTGCAACAATGGCACCACGGCCCTGCACCTCGCCTGTGCCGTGCTGGCACTGGACAGCAATGACTGGGTCTGGGTCTCTGCCATCAGCTTCGTCGCCTCCGCCAACTGTGCCCGTTACTGCGGCGCCCAGGTGGACTTTGTCGATGTGGAGCCCGATACCGGCAACCTGTGCGTGGCGGCGCTGCGCGCCAAGCTGGAGGCCGTTCAGGGCACCCCGGCTCAGCCCAAGGCGCTGGTCGCCGTGCACCTGGCGGGTCAGCCCTGCGATCTGGCGGAAATTGGCGCCCTGTGTCGGCAATATGACGTTCGCCTGATTGAGGATGCCTGCCATGCCCTGGGGGCCAGCTATCAGGGGGACCCCATCGGCAGCTGCGCCCACAGCGACATGACCGTCTTCAGCTTCCATCCCGTGAAACCCATCACCACGGGGGAAGGGGGAGCTGTGACCACCCGCAGTGCCGAGCTGGCGGCCAAGCTTCGCCTCTATCGTAGCCATGGCATCACCCGGGACCCCGAGCAACTGAGCGCTCCCACTCCGGGTGGCTGGTACTATGAGCAGCAGGTGCTCGGCTTCAACTATCGGCTGACCGACATTCAGGCCGCGCTGGGCCTGAGCCAGCTCGACCGCTTGTCCCACTTTATAGACCGGCGCCAACAACTGGCAGCCCGTTACGACGAGCTGCTGACCCGGCTGCCGGTCAGGCCACTGCGTCAATGCGAGGATCGCCGCTGTGGCTACCACCTCTACGTGATCCAGGTTGCCGACCGCGACCAGGTGTTTGCCCGCCTGCGGGACGCAGGCATAGGGGTCAATGTGCATTACATGCCCATCCCGGCCCAGCCCTACTACCGTGAGCTGGGGCAGGATCCCGCCAATTACCCCGGCGCCCAGGCTTACTACCGTCAGGCCATCAGCCTGCCCCTGTTCCCCACCCTCTCTCTGGCCGATCAGGACAGGGTCATCCAGGCCCTGGAGCTGGTGCTATGCGCCTAGCCCTGGGCACGGTGCAGTTTGGGCTCGATTACGGCATCAGCAATCGGGCAGGCGAGGTTGCGGATAGCGAGCTCGACAGCATACTGGCCCTGGCCCGTCGCCTCGGGATAGATACCCTGGACACGGCGCAAGCCTATGGCAATGCGGAGTCACGGCTCGGCAGCCGACAAACCGCCGACTTCACTATGGTGAGCAAGCTGGCCCCGGGCACCTCGGCCACCAATGTCGTGGCCTGTGTCGATGACAGCCTGCAGCGGCTCGGCCGCGCCAGGCTGGATGGTCTGCTGCTGCACCGCAGCCAGGATGCCGGCCCGGCGCTGTTCGAGCGGCTCAAGGAGCTGCAGCGACAGGGCAAGGTGGGCAAGCTCGGCGTTTCCGTCTATTCACCGCAAGAGCTCGCACACTGGCTCGAAGAGGGTCATCCCCTGCAACTGGTGCAACTGCCCGCCAACCTGCTGGATCAGCGCTTCCTGCGTGCGGGCTGGCTCGATCGGTTGCAGGATATGGGCTGCGAGATCCACATCCGTTCCCTCTTCCTGCAGGGACTGCTGCTGATGCAGCCGGCGCTGCGCCCGGCTTACTTCAAGGCCTTCGCCGAGCCGCTGGCGCGGCTGGACAATTGGTATCCCCATCTCTCCCCCCTCGTCAAGGCGCTCTCGCTGACAGCGGCCCTGCCGCAGGTCAGCCGTTTCGTGGTGGGGGTCTGTCATGCCCATGAGCTGGCGGCCATAGGCGCGGCCCATGGCCATCTGCCTCAGTGGCCCGACACCGAGCTCGCCGGCCTCGCCTGCGACGACCCCTTCCTCATCAATCCGGCCATGTGGACATCATCATGATCCTCGGAATCTTGCAAGCCAGGGCGGGCTCCAGCCGGCTGCCTGGCAAGGTGCTCAAACCCTTGCTGGGCGAACCTATGCTCGCACGTCAGATTGAGCGGCTCAAACGCGCGACAGGGCTGGATCAGTTGATGGTCGCCACCAGCGATCAGGCCGACGATGAAGCCATCGCCCGGCTTTGTGAGCGACTCGGTGTTCCCTGTTTTCGTGGGCCCCTGAACGATGTGCTGGCACGTTTCCACCTGGCGGCCCAACCCTTTGCACCGGCTCATGTCGTCAGACTGACCGGCGACTGCCCGCTGGCGGATCCCGAGCTCATCGACGAGCTCATCGAACTGCATCTGGCTGGCGGCTATGACTACAGCAGCAACTGCTGGGACCCCAGCTACCCCGATGGGCTGGACGCCGAGATCCTGAGTGCCGGCACCCTCAACCTGCTGGCCGAGCAGGCCCATAGCCAGGTTCAGCGTGAACACGTCACCTACTACATCCGCCAACATGAAACGCAGTTCAACATAGGCAAGCTGGCACGCCAGCCGAGCCTGTCTCATCTGCGCTGGACGGTAGATGAACCCGCCGATTTTGAGCTGATTGAACAGATTTACAGACAGCTTTACCCTGCAAACCCAGCATTTACCACTAACGACATCCTCAATTTGCTGGCTCGGGCGCCATATCTCGCGACCCTGAATACCCGGCATCAGCGCAATGAAGGGCTGGCAAGCTCGCTGGCCAAGGAGAAGCACCCATGACCTCACGTTATCAGCATTCACTGGCACTCTCCGCCCGGGCAGAGCAGAGCATTCCCCTGGGCTCCCAGACCTTCTCCAAGAGCCGTCTCTGCTTCCCCTACGGCGCCGCCCCCCTGTTTATCGAGCGCGGTGAAGGCGCAACGGTCTGGGACGTGGATGGCAACCAGTACCTGGATTTTGCCAGCGGCCTGCTGGCCATCAGCCTGGGCTACTGTGACCCGGACGTGAACCAGGCCGTGCTGGAGCAGCTCAACCTGGGCTCCATCTTCTCGCTGCCTCACCGGCTGGAGACCGAAGTGGCGGAGCAGCTTATCGAGCTCATCCCCTGCGCCGAGATGGTACGCTTTGGCAAGAACGGCACCGACGCCACCTCCGCCTGTATCCGCCTCTCCCGCGCCGTGACCGGCCGTGAGCGAGTCGCCGTCTGTGGCTACCACGGCTGGCAGGACTGGTACATAGGCTCCACCACCCGCCACCTGGGGGTGCCCGAGTGCGTGCGCGAGCTCACTCATCGCTTTGACTACAACGATCTGGCCTCCCTGCGGGCCCAGCTCGAGGCTCACCCCGGCGAATTTGCCGCCGTGATCCTGGAGCCCATGAACGTCGCCTGGCCTACGCCGGAGTTTCTGCCCGGCCTGCGCCAGCTGTGCGATGAGCACGGTGCCCTGCTCATCTTCGATGAGACCATCACGGGTTTTCGCTTCCACCTTGGCGGTGCCCAGACCCTGTTCGGCGTCACCCCGGATCTCGCTGCCTTCGGCAAGGGGATGGCAAACGGCTTCCCCATCTCCGCCGTGGTGGGCCGCCGCGAGCACATGCGGCGCATGGAGGATATCTTCTTCTCCGGCACCTTCGGCGGCGATGCCATCGCCCTGGCGGCCGCCAACGCCGTGATCAAGAAGATGCGTCGACTGGATGTGCCTGCACGACTGGCCGAACGTGGCCAGCAATTGCTTAGCGAACTCGATGCCTTGCTGCAGAGGCTGGATGCCCCGAACTGGCTGCAGAGCGCCGGCCACCCGAGCTGGAGCTTCCTGCTCATCAGCGATTCCCCCAACCACTCCAGCTGGCTGCTGAAAAGCTACTTCATTCAGGAACTGTGCAAGCGCGGGATCCTGAGCCTCGGCAGCCACAACATCAACCTGGCGCACGGTGAAGCCGAGGTCGCACGGCTGCTCGAGGTCTATGCCGAGGTGCTGCCTGCGCTGATCCGTCTGGATGCCGAACACGCCATCCACGAGGCCCTGGATGGCGAGCCGATCCAGCCCGTCTTCAAGGTGCGCTGAGTGCTGCCACTCTGGATTTTCAGTGAAGGGGACAAGGCGCGGGGCCTGGGTCATCTCAGCCGCTGCTGCGCCTACGCCGCCGCCTGGCGAGCCCAGGGGGGCACCGTCCATTGGGTCGTGGACGGGGATAAGTTCGCCGGTTCCCTGCTCGAGGGCGACAGCGTCAGCTGGGAGGCGTGGCAGGATAAAAACGTCCCCCCACAGAACGCCGTCGCCATCGTCGACTCCTATTCGGCAAGCCTGACCACTCTGGAGTGCATCTCGGCCGGCTTTGTGCGGGTCATCTACCTCGATGACACCAGGCGACTGGCCTACCCCGAGGGACGGGTGATCCATGCCAGCCCCGGCGTGCCCGACTCGCAGCCGGGCGCCGCCATCTGGCAGTGGGGGCCGAGTTGGCAGCCGCTGCGCCCACCGTTTTGGTCGGTGCCCGCCCGCACTCGGATCTCCGCCCGTATCGAGCGCCTCCTGATCATCATGGGAGGGACAGATATCCGGGATCTGACCCCGGGATTAGTGGCGTGGCTGCATCGTCATCACCCCGAGGTCGAGCTGGAGGTAATAACCCAGAAACATGACTCACGGCTCCTGGAATGCAGGCAGCACCATCGCCTCGACGCCGGACAGATGGTTGAACTCATGTCCCGCTGCGATCTCGCCATCAGCGCTGCCGGCCAGGTCAGCTACGAACTGGCCCGCTGCGGTCTGCCCGGCCTTCTCATCGGGGTCGCCGACAATCAGGCCGAGCAGCTCGCAGGCTGGTGCGACCCGGACGGCTTCGTCTCGGGAGGTTGGTGGCATGAGGAGGGGTTATATACCCAACTGGCACAAGGCCTGGCCTTGCTCGGCAGCCAGGATGAACGGGCCAGACGAGCCCGGGGGCTGCAAGCACGAATGAACGGAAATGGCACCCTGGAGGCCCTCGCATGGCTCAACCAGCGCTAGATCTGCACCGAAGCGTCGAGCTGGCCGGGCTGACCCTCCTCCCCTTCTCCACCCTGAGTGAGCCGCAGACACTGACGGTTTGGCAGATGCGCAACCACCCGGATGTGGCCCACTGGATGAGCTCGGGAGGCGAGATCCCGCTGGAGGCTCACCTGGTCTTCATGGCACGCCAGCAGCACGAGACCCGCAACTTCAACTACCTCTGCCTAGATAGCCAGGGCCCCGCCGGGGTCGTTTCCCTGCACCAGCTGGACTGGCACAACCGCATCGCCTGGCTCGGCATCTATCGCAACCCCTCCCGGCACGGGGAGCGCCTGGGCGCGCGCCTGCTGGCGGCCGTCGGTCAGCTGGCATTCGATATTGCCCGGCTGCACACCCTCAAGCTGGAGGTGGCCGCCGACAACGAGCGAGCCATCCAGGCCTATCAAAGAGCCGGCTTTCGCCACGAAGGCGCCTGGCGGGAAGCCGTCTGCCGCCAGGATCAACACCGCTTTATCGATCTCCTGCTCATGGGGATCACCGAACAGGAGTGGAAACACCCATGACACTAGCCCTGGCTCAAGCCATCAATCCGAACCGATGCTTCGTCATCGCCGAACTGTCGGCCAATCATGGCCACTCCCTGGAGACGGCGCTGGCGACCGTGCGCGCCGCCAAGGCGTGCGGCGCCGATGCCATCAAGATCCAGACCTATACCGCGGACACCATCACCCTGGATTGTGACAACGACTATTTCCAGATCAAGCAGGGAACCATCTGGGATGGCACCACCCTCCATAAGCTGTATCAGCAGGCCTTTACCCCCTGGGAATGGCATGCCGCCATCCAGGCCGAGGCACACAGGGAGGGGCTGGTCTTCTTCTCGACCCCTTTTGATTTCACTGCCGTCGATTTCCTGGAGAGCCTCGAGGTACCGCTCTACAAGATCGCCTCCTTCGAGATCACCGACATACCGCTGATCGAATACGCCGCCAGCAAGGGCAAGCCGATGATCATCTCGACCGGCATCGCCACCCTCGCCGACATAGATGCGGCCGTGCAGGCCTGTCGGCGCATGGGCAACCAGGACATTACCCTGCTCAAGTGCACCTCCTCCTACCCGGCCCCGGCCGAGGAGGCAAACCTGCTCACCATGCCCAACCTGGCGCAGACCTTCGGGGTCAAGGCCGGGCTGTCGGATCATACCCTGGGTCATGCCGTGGCCATCGCCGCTACCGCCCTCGGCGCCAAAGTGATCGAGAAGCACTTTATTCTGGATCGCACCATCGGTGGGCCTGATGCCTCTTTTTCGATGACACCCAGCGAGTTCGGCTCAATGGTTGAAGGAATACGGCAAGCGGAAGCGGCGCTGGGCGAGGTCAGCTACCACCTCAATGAGAAGGCAATGCTGAGTCGGCAATTCTCGCGCTCCCTCTTCGTGTGCCAGGAGATGAAGGCAGGCGAGGCGTTCACCCCCCAAAACCTGAGATCCATTCGCCCCGCCCACGGCTTGGCACCTGTCCACCTGCCCTCCCTGCTCGGTCGCAGCGCCAGTCAGGATATTCAGGCGGGTACGCCACTGGATTGGTCACTGGTTTCCTGACCCCGAGGAACACGAGATGCAACAGAAGAACGTCTTCATGGCGCAGGAAGGGAACGAGTGGTATGAGCGCAACAAGGCCGCCATCCTCGACAAGTCGCTGGGAAGCGATCCCATCTTCAAGGCACTGCAATACCTGGGGAGAAAGCCCGGCCGGATCCTGGAGATAGGCTGTGCCAACGGCTGGCGACTGGCGCAGTTGGCAGACCACTACGGCGCCCGCTGCTATGGGGTGGACCCCTCGGCCAGCGCCATCCAGGATGGCCTTGCCCGTTACCCCGGCTTGCAGCTCAGCGTGGGCACGGCCGACTGTCTGCCCGAGATAGAGCCCGTCGATCTCATCATCTTCGGTTTCTGCCTCTACCTGTGCGATCCCCAGGATCTGTTCAAGATTGCCGCCGGCAGCGATGCCCTGCTGGCCGATGGGGGCCTGATGACCATCCTGGATTTCAATCCTCCAGCGGGCCACTATCGCAACGACTATCAGCATCACGCCAATCTGTTCAGCTACAAGATGAATTACGGCGACCTGTTTGGCTGGCACCCCGGCTACCACCGCCTGTTCGAACACGTGCAGCATCACGACGGCGGTCAGGAGCTGGAGCCCGATGCGCTGATCTCGGTGCAGATATTGCGCAAGGACGCGAGGCTGCTCGCGGCGCAGAACCCCTATCCGAAGCGATAAAAAATGCCGACCCCCGGGTCGGCATTGTTCTTTTCGGGCCCGGTTCCAGGCCCATCTTTCGGCTGATATTCTGAACAGGCCTCGCGGCCTGTTTCCTACGCTTTCTTCCTGAAGAGGGCCATCACTTCGTTATCGATCATGTCGACGCTGTCGAGGGCCTTCGGATACATCTCCCTCACCTTCCCCAGGAACTCAAGCCATAGCTCGATGGCGGGTTGCATCAGCACCAGCGTCTCCTCTTCCCCCTCGAACGAATAGAGAATGGAGCTCAGCAGGGTGAACACATAGTTCATCGACCCCACCATGGTCTGGGAAATATGCTGTTGCCGGGTCGCGGCGATCTGGGCAAGGTAACCAAAGTTGCGCAGCATCAGTTGGTTCAGCTCGTGGCGAGACGAGAATGGCTGTTGCCATTCGTCCATCATCTTGTCGATGAACACATTGAAGAACTCGACGTCGAGCAGCGGGGAAAAGTCTTGCTTGGACAAGGGAATGGGCGCGCAGAGTGCCAGAATATCTCCCAGCAGGGCGGCCTTGTCGATCGGCAGGGAGAGGCTTATCTCCGTGCTCGGCAAGGCCCTGGCCTTCTCAATCCTGGCGCCATCGCTGCAATTGAAGCAGCGCACCTCGTCATTGGTGGCCAACACCTGCTCCATCACGCGGCGGGAGGTATCAAACATGGCGTTGCTGATGACCATGCCACCGAAGTTCCCCTCACGCTGCCACAGGCTGTCGCCATACATCATCTCCCCCAGGGCCCCGGCATTCTCCTCATCGTTGTAATAGGAGCTGAGCTTGGAGTGATGGTGTCCCTTGTGCTTGTAGCCATTGTCCAGACCGAACAGATAGAGATGCTTGAACCCGAGGTGGACGGGAGCACTGATACCGATATTGCCCACCAGGGGATTCACCCCGCCGAGCCCGGCACAGGGCTTCAGTTGAGAGAAGTAGTTCTGGTAGAGCACTACCCCGGGCTCGCTGAGCTTGAACCCCAGCGCCGAGTTGTTGAACAGGGTGGCACAATCCGGATGGATGACGTCGGTGCTCAGGAACAGCACATCGCGCAGATAGTCAGGATCATCCAGATTCACCAGGAAGTCATAGACGATCTTGGTGCGCTCGGTCTCGACATGGATATCCGGCTTGATGCCCACCTTGTGCAAGGCCGAGATGGCACTGCCACAGGAGATCAGGATGGCCTTGTCCCGATTTTCTGCGATGACGGCGATGGATTCGTCCAGCGAGGGACCGTTGGCGATGATGAAGATGGGGGTACGTTGATACTGGGGCGAGATCCGCCGATCTTTTTGCAGGAACGGCACACCACGCTCGATATTGTTGATGGTGTGAGACAAGGCGATCAGGTTGTCATCGAAGAAGCCCCAGCCCATCACCAGCAGATAATATTCCTGCTGCACCTTCTCTATCAGTTTCTTTATCTTGTCGCCCTGATACCCCCACATGATGAAGGCGTTGGCGATGAGGAAAGAGCCCCGACTGTGAATGGCCGACGCGAAATCCTTCACTATGGTCTCTTCATCCTGTCCCAGCAGTATGTGCAGCCCCAGATTCTCCTGATGCAGATAGGCCAGCAGGGGAGCCCAGTCGAAGCAAAACAGCGACCCGTAAAACAGATCCAGATCCGGCTCGAACAGGAACAGGGTGCCTATCTTGCACTGCTCATAGAGGTAACCGAGATGGTAACCCAGCCCCACCCCGAAGATCAGGGCGCTGGGTACCTCATGGGGTACTCGATCCAGCATCACCTCCCGGGCCGAGATATCGTCGAGATAGGCATTGAGTTTGTTGAGGTATTCCACATGCATGAAGCCGAGCGGATTTGCCTCCTGGCTGAAGGAGAACTTGGATAGCCCCCCCTTCTCCATGAACTCGGTCACCAGCGTCTCGCAGATGAGGTAGGGTTCGGCCCCATAAACGGCGACGTCATCGTCGAGCCAGGCCAAGTTGGGCTGACCATTCTCATTGCAGAAGAATCGGAAAGGGCGTGCGGGTTGGTAGGCTTCGTACATATCGGCGATATGGGGGATATATTGGCGAAATGCCGCCATATTCTGTTCAAAGCGCAGCGGTAAGGCCATCGCCATGGCCGCTTCCTGTTCTGCCTGCTGTTGAAGTCGCAGTGCGTCTTGTTCGGCTTTGACCAGGGTTGCGTCGATATTGAGTGACATCAGAACTCCTTGCTGTTCACACGATAGGCTTGCCCGGCCCTGGTGCCTTTCCCGACGCGAGCCAGCTGTTCGAAAATGGTGTGATGATGGCTGGCGGCCAGGGTTTTCATGCTCTCTTCCTGAATTGACAGAGCGCCGGCCAGGGCCACCGCAGCTTGCTGCTGCGCCGGATCCTCTCTGACCAGCTGTACCAGACTGTCGATCAACGCCAGCCGGTCATCCATGCACAGCAAGGCTTCGTCATATTGCTGTTGTTGCAACAGCGACTCCATCAGGCAGGCATTTTCCGTCAATGCCTCTGCAAGGGAGACGAGCGTGACGCTCACAACTCACCCAGCTGTTGTCTCATCTGATAGCCTTGCTGTTTTTCGGCCTCCGGCAGCTGATCCCAACCGGATTTGATGGTCACCATCAGACCCATAACCTCCTCGAGGGGCGCAATATCCCGTGCCAGACTCGCATCCCAGATACGCTCATCCATATAGGCATAGAGTCCATACAGATCCTCGGCCATGGCCCCCTGGCTCAGGTCGAGCGCATCCTGCAGTCCGTGCAGCAACCCTTGCGCCTTGGAAACAGCAACCGATTTTGCCTCCATATCTTGCCGCTCGATGGCGCCCTTGGCCTGAGCCAGCCGCTCGAGAAAGCCTTGCATCATGAGCTGAATGACACGATGAGGGTCGGCAACCGCCAGATCAGCCGCGATGCTGGTTGCCTTATATGCCTTCAGATTACGGTTGTACATAACATGGGTCCTCGCAATATCACGCTCAATCAATTCTTATTGTTTATTTGTAACGACGTCAGGGCGGATGCCGAGTTATTCATTTTAACAAGCAGGGCATCCAGGCTGCCGTATTGGGCTCGCAAGGAGGCTTCATATTTTGCCAGTTGCGCGCTGGCCGTCGCCGTTTTTTGAGTGAGGCTGCGTAAATCCGAATTCAACACATCTTCTCGTTGCGCCAGCATACCGCCACTCTTGGTGTATTCTTTCAACCCTGTATTCAGGGTGGCCGCCAGGCCCTTATCCCCACCAAACAGGGCAACAACCTGATCGAAGTTCTTATCGACGGCCTCGCCAAACTTGGTCTTGTCCAGAGACAGCTTGCCCTTGTTGTCCATCTTGATGCCGACCTCGAAGATGGTGGAATAGGTGCCGCTGTTCTGGGAGGGACTGACCAGCAGATTGCTCATGAAAGATTCGATGGCTCGGGTGGTTGAATCACCGGCCAGGGCGCCGCCATCATCCTGTTTCACCCCCCCCACGAAGCTGCCACGCTTGCCGAGCGTTCCCATACTCTCCTGCAACGTGTTGTAACCATCTACGAACTGCTGGACCAGCTCCTGAATAGAGGTCTTGTCGGTAGTGATATCCACCTTGTTTGACTTGATAGCACCCGTACTGTCTTTATCCGACACCCGCAGCACGGTCACTTTGAGATCCTGGATGGAGTCGTCAAAGGTATTGGTATCACTCTTGAGGACGTTGCCATCCACGGAAATCTCGGCACTGCTGGCGGCCCTGGTCTGGTTCATGACACCGCCCCCCGCCTCGAAGATACCGAGCTCGGCCGTATTCCCGGTAATGGTCAGATCCTTGCCATCGCCGGACACACCGGAATCGATCACCAGCTTGGCTTTGCCATCCGCGGTATTGACGATGTTGGCGCTGAGTCCAAAGTTGTCGCCATTGCTGTTGATACTCTTGCGGATGTCTTGCAGGGTATCGCCCGCCTTGACATCCACCTTGAAAGTTTTTTCACCCGCCTTGAACGTCAGTTGCCCATCCTGAGTGACCAGGGGGGTGGTCGAGCTGTCGAAAATGCCTTCCTGACGGCCCGTCTCTGCCAACTTGTTGACGGTGATGTTGTATTGACCATTGGAGGAGCCAGACTTGCTCTCCACCTTCAATACAGGGTCGTCTTTGCTCTGAGTGATGTTGATGGCGCGTTTGTTGAACGCCCCGGGGGCGCTCAATTTGTCGAGGATGTCGGTGAAGGCGGAGAGAGAGGATTTGAGCTGACCTATGCCAGACAAGGTGATCTTGGTACTGTTTTGTTTGGTGATGATCGGCTGCTGCAACTGGGCTTTCTTCGCCGCCACACTCGCCGAGATCACGCTTTCAAGATCGAGTCCAGAACCCGCCCCTGCAGAGGTAATTGCCATCATATCCTCCTGTCTATCAACTTAAAAAATAGGGTCACACCTGACCATCGAACAGCAGCCCGGAAAAGCCGGGACCATTGCCAGCCGCCTGATCCATCGACTGTAATCTCTTGCTTATCAAGAGCATTTCCTCGCTCGGGATCTGGCGGATAACCTGTTTGGTCTCCGCATCTATCACCTTGATCACGGGTTGATCGAGCTCAGGCACCAGACTGAAATTGATGGTCCACCCCTTCAACTTGCTCAGGCTGTCCAATCTCTCCTGCAATTCTTGGGCCTCTTTTTCAATCAAGGCCGTCTCTTTACGCAATGCTGATGACTTGGTATGCGCAGCCGGTTCCTGCGATGCCTTGGCTGTTGGCTCGACACTTGCCTGTTCGGCCACATTATCTTCACCAGATACTGGTGGAGATGCAGACATGGCGGCCTGGTGGCCGCCATGTTGAGCTAGCGTCGAAGTAACAGAGGGCATGGTTATCGATTCATTGGCCATCTGCTGCTCCTCATGTCAGTGTTTGACAATGTTGCCAAATTAGCCCAGCAGCGACAGAGCCGACTGTGGACGCTGGTTGGCCTGAGCCAGGATGCTGGAAGCCGCCTGTTGCAGGATGTTCTGCTTGGTCATGTTCGCGGTCTCGGTCGCGAAGTCCGCATCCCGGATACGGGAGCGCGCAGCACTGACGTTCTCCGAGATATTGGCCTGGTTGCGGATGGTTGAATCCAGACGGTTCTGCACCGCACCCAGCTCGGCACGCTTGCCATCGACCACTTCCAACATGGCATCGACGGAGGCCAAGACGTTTTGAGCATTCGTCTGAGTACTGATGCTGATACCACCAACGGTTGAACCACTGGTAAACACACTTCCAACCGGGGCTCCACCTGCTGCAGATACCGCGGCCGCAATGCCTGAAATGCTGAAACCACCAGCCTGACTCAGACTGAAACCGATGGTCTGGTTGGCATCGGCCCCCACCTGGAAGTTGCCGCTGTAATTGCCATCCAGCAGTTTGGTGCCGGCGAAGGTGGTGTCTTTGGAGATACGGTTGATCTCGGACCCCAACTGATCCACCTCCTTCTGCAAGGCCTCACGATCCTTGTCGGAGTTGGAGCCGTTGGCGGATTGCTGGGCCAGGGTACGCATACGCTGCAGCATGCCGGTCACCTCATCCATGGCCCCTTCCGCGGTCTGCGCCAGGGAGATGCCGTCGTTGGCGTTGCGGTTACCCTGATCCAGCCCATTGATCTGGGAGGTCAGACGGTTGGAGATCTGCAGACCGGCCGCATCGTCTTTCGCGCTGTTGATGCGCAAGCCCGATGCCAGACGGGTATAGGAGGTATCCAGCGATTTGGAGGAGTTCATCAAGTTACGCTGGGCGTTCAATGATGAAGTGTTGGTATTGATAAACATGGCCATAAAAGATTTCTCCTGATGAACAAGAAACTGCGGGCTCTGCTTGTGTCAACACAGTCAGGATCCCACCGTTCAGATGGACAGCTTGAACGGGTCTGTTCCATCTGGCGGGCCCTCTGTTTGAACGGACATCGGACCCGCAGTTGCGCAAATGTTGGATTTCCGAACACCCCTCATTTTGCTTCATATCTTGTAACGGCAGCCTCATCAGAAGCTTTAGGACATTTATTGCCGCTCTCAGCAACAGAGAGGCAAGACTCCTCCGCCTGTCATGAAAAGGCGACCAAGGAGAGGTTATTCAATTTCCGTCCAGACACAGGCAACCCGCCCCGCAATGGATCCCATGATTGAAATGAAGAGTGGCATGGTTTATGCCAAGATGTATGGGTCGCCGCTTTTATGGCGCCAATAAAAAGGCCGACATTTGTCGGCCATTGAAGATCTTATGCTCAGAAGAACCGCCTCGAGAGTGGCAGAGTGAACGACTGCCAACCCTCGAGGTGGTATATAAGACAATCTCTCTTTCGATAGAACAAGGCGTAAATCCGAACACCCCGTTGTTCCATCTATTTGACCAGGGCGGCCTGAACAACCGCCCTTTTCTTTTTCCTGCTTAACCCAGCAGTGACAGGGCCGACTGCGGGCGCTGGTTGGCCTGAGCCAGGATGCTGGAGGCCGCCTGTTGCAGAATGTTCTGTTTGGTCATGTTGGCGGTTTCGGTCGCGAAGTCCGCATCCCGGATACGGGAGCGTGCGGCACTAACGTTTTCAGAGATATTGGCCTGGTTACGAATGGTCGAATCCAGCCGGTTTTGTACCGCACCTAACTCCGCACGCTTGCCATCAACTACACCTAGCATTAAATCGGCTGCGGCTAGAACCGCCTGGGCCGCGGAGGCAGTGCTGATGTCAATACTAGAACCAGCAGCAAAAATACTATCAATAGTCGTGGTGACAGAGCCTGCAGGACCAACTGTAATTGTTGCCGTCGCCGCGGCCGAAATCCCTGAGATAGAGAAACCGTTGGCCTGGGTTAGACCGAAGCCGATAGTCTGATTGGCATCAGCCCCGACTTGGAAGCTACCGCTATAGCTGCCATCCAGCAGCTTGGTGCCAGCAAAGGTAGTGTCTTTGGAAATACGGTTGATCTCGGACCCCAGCTGATCCACTTCCTTTTGCAAGGCGGCACGATCCTTGGCGGAATTGGATCCGTTAGAAGACTGCTGAGCCAGGGTACGCATGCGCTGCAACATACCGGTCACTTCATCCATGGCACCTTCCGCGGTCTGCGCCAGGGAGATGCCATCGTTGGCGTTACGGTTACCCTGATCCAGGCCATTGATCTGGGAGGTCAGACGGTTGGAGATCTGCAGACCGGCTGCATCGTCTTTCGCGCTGTTGATGCGCAAGCCCGATGCCAGACGGGTGTAGGAGGTATCCAGCGATTTGGAGGAGTTCATCAAGTTACGCTGGGCGTTCAATGATGAAGTGTTGGTATTGATAAACATGGCCATAAAAGATTTCTCCTGATGAACAAGAAACTGCGGGCTCAGCCTGCATCAATGCAGTCAAGGTCCCACCGTTCTGATGGACAGCTTGAACGGGTCTGTACCATCTGGCGGGTCCTCTGTTTGAACGGACATAGGACCCGCAGTTGCGCAAATGTTGGTTTTCCGAACACCCCTCAATTTGCTTCATATCCTGTAACGGCAGGCCCATCAGAAGCTTTAAATAATTTATTGCCGCTCTCATCAACAAAGAGGCCAGTACCTTTCACCCAGAGTTGAGTCGCTGACAAAGATACTCACCACCCAGCCCCCCTCAGCCAGAAGATATAATCCACAGTCGAGGGCCGGCGTCAGGTAGTAGTTGGCATGAACTATGCTTAGTTTTATGAGTGTCGATTTTTCGGCGCCCATAAAAAAGGCCGACAATGTCGGCCAAAGAAGAGCTTACGCTCAGGAGAACAACCTCGAGGGTGACAGAGTGAACGATCTGCGTAACACTCGAGGGGTATACCAATAAGAGAACTTCTCTTTCGATAGAACAAGGCGTAAATCCGAACACCCCATTGTTCCATCTTTCTTACCAGGGCGGCCTGAACAACCGCCCTTTTTCTTTATTCTTTAATTATCACTTAGTTCTGCAGCAGGGAGAGCGCGGACTGCGGACGCTGGTTGGCCTGGGCCAGAATGCTGGAGGCCGCCTGCTGCAGGATATTCTGCTTGGTCATATTGGCGGTCTCGGTCGCAAAATCTGCATCGCGGATGCGGGAGCGCGCGGCGCTGACGTTTTCGGAGATATTGGACTGGTTGCGAATGGTCGAGTCCAACCGATTCTGTACCGCACCCAGCTCCGCACGCTTGCCATCGACCACTTCCAGCATGGCATCGACTGATGCCAAAACATTTTGGGCATTATTCTGACTGCTGATGCTAACTGCACCGGCAGAGCCACTCCTGAAAACAGTATCTACAGCAATGGTAGTGCCCGTTGCGCCAGTCACTATCGCAGACGCAGCGGCAGCAATCCCGGAGATACTAAAACCACCAGCCTGACTCAGGCTAAAACCGATAGTCTGGTTGGCATCCGCTCCGACCTGGAAGGTTCCACTAAAAGAGCCATCCAACAGCTTGGTACCCGCGAAAGTGGTCGCGCCAGAGATACGGTTTATCTCGGCTCCCAGCTGATCCACCTCTTTTTGCAAAGCCTCACGATCCTTATCGGAGTTGGATCCGTTGGCGGATTGCTGGGCCAGGGTACGCATACGCTGCAGCATACCGGTCACTTCGTCCATGGCGCCTTCTGCGGTCTGTGCCAGGGAGATGCCGTCGTTGGCATTGCGGTTACCTTGATCCAGGCCGTTGACCTGGGAGGTCAGACGGTTGGATATCTGTAGACCGGCCGCATCGTCTTTGGCGCTGTTGATGCGCAGGCCGGAGGCCAGACGAGTGTAGGAGGTATCCAGGGATTTGGTGCTATTCATCATGTTACGCTGAGCGTTGAGCGATGACACGTTAGTATTAATAAACAGACTCATAACTATTCTCCTAAGCTATTAAATTTTATCTTTAATTCACTCAGGCTTTGTTTTGTTTTGTGCCTGATATGTTTAGTTAACGGCGCTTTTTTCAGATACTTTAATTTGTTTTTTACAGCGCTTGTCGCTGTAATCGCCGCCTACCCTATATATCGGCCCATATCCGCCAGCCTTGAGAAAAAATTCGAGATTTTTTACCGATATGTTCGAACTGCCCCTCATCGGCCTGGCTCCCTCTTTGCTACTGCCAATGTGCAGGGAGCGCCGCTCTCGCCCGCCTCCCCCGACGACTGGCGCCAAGGAAACCGGCTCTGGCTCCCACTTTTGCACGTCAGGATTGCTCACCGGCGCCCCTTGCCCCTAAAATCGCCGCCCCACCATTTATCGGACGTGAGTTGTTCTCCATGCAGACACTGGTTGAGCAAATTGTTTACATCAGCGACATGTTTGGTACTGCGGTCTTCGCATTCTCCGGCGTGCTGGTCGCCGGTCGGCTGCGGATGGACGGCTTCGGTGTCATGGTGCTGGCCGCGGTGACCGCCATCGGCGGGGGCACCATCCGCGACATGATCCTGGGCGCCACCCCGGTGTTCTGGGTACGGGATCCCCTCTATATCTGGGTGATCATCGCCACCGCACTGATCGGCATGTGGATGGTCAAGCTGCCCAGACGCATGCCCTGGTACGTGCTGCCGGTGGCGGATGCTTTCGGCTTGGCCCTGTTTACCGTGATCGGGGCGCAAAAGGCGCTCAACTTCGGCACGCCGGGCCTGATTGCGGTGATCATGGGCACCATGACCGGCGTCGCCGGCGGCATGATCCGTGACGTGCTGGCCCGTGAAGTGCCTATGGTGCTGCAAAAGGAGATCTACGCCACCGCCTGCATTCTGGGGGGGATCCTCTATACCCTGGCGCTGGAGTGCCATGTGGATAAGGTCGTCGCCATGCTGATCAGCATGCTGGGGGTGTTTGGCCTGCGGGTGGCGGCCATCTACTGGCATCTATCGCTGCCGAGCTTCTCGCTGCAGCGACACTGAACCGGCTCTGAATGGACTGGATCCCATCCCGGGAGGGGTAACATTGAACCAAGTACGCTTTTCTGTTGTCATAGAGTGGTCGTTTTAAGCCGGACTACCTCATGCAAAAACTTGGGCTCATTACCACTCTCCTACTGATGACGGTTGCGGCGGCTCACGCCGGCGCACAGGCCCTGTTCGGACGCCTGGCATCGACTCCGGTGCAACAGTTCAACCAGCAGATCCGCCTGGCGAGCAGCAGCCAGCAGAGTTGGGTCAACGACTACCGCGAAGTGGCGCGCCGCTTCGTGGGCCACGAAGACGTGCCCAGTCGCATCCACGCCCAGCAACTGGATAACGATCTGGTACTCTCTGTGGCCCTCGATGGCCGCAAGAGCGACATGATCTATATCCTGACGCTGTTTCGCAGTGACAACCTGTGGCAGATGCGTCAGGCCGAGATGGGCTGGCGCTGCCAGGGCCAGGAGACCTTTACCCCCGTGCCTTGCCCCTGACCCCATGGCAGAAGAGATAGGGATCAGCCTGGGCTGACTCCCGAGGTGAAATAAAAAAATCCGGCACAATGGCCGGATTTTTTTATCGAAGGCGCGTGGGTTACGGGCGATACACCTTCACGTTGTCAAAGCCCTGCTCTTTCAGATAGAGCGCCTGCAGCTTGCTCATCACGCCGCGATCGCAGTACAGCAGGTAGGTCTGCTCCTTGGGCAGATCCCCAAAGCTAGTTGCCAGTTTGAAGAAGGGGATGTGCAGCACTTCACGCCCCTCCATCACCAGCGGCTTCTCGTCGCGCTCATCGCTGGATCGGATATCCAGCACGATCTCATCGGCGGCCAGCACTTCTGTCGTCTCGACCTCCTGCACCTGGGCGGAGGTCTCCTCGCCGATGCGGCGGATATCGAGATAGCGGGCTTCACTCACCACCTTGTCCAGGATGGCGAAGTCGAAGTTGCCCTCTTCCGCCTCGATGTTGGACAGCACGGCCTTGATGGTCGGCTTCTTGGAGATGACACCGCAATATTCCGGCATGGTCTCGGCGAACTCCAGGGTACCGATGCGGCGCGCCTCGCTGATGATGTCCGGCTTGTCCCAGGTGATGAGGGGGCGCAGGATCACCTTGTCGGTCACCCGATCGATGACGTTGAGGTTGGTGAGGGTCTGGCTGGAGACCTGCCCCACGCATTCGCCGGTCACCAGCGCCGGGATCTGGAAGGTCTCTGCCACCTGGCCGGCGGCACGCATCATCATGCGCTTGAGCACCACGCCCATCTGGCCGTTGTCGATCTTCTCGAGGATCTCGGCCACCACTGGTTCGAAGTCGATGGCGGTGAAACGCACCTTGTGGGAGGCGCCAAACTTGCTCCACAGGTAGTAGGCCACCTGCTTCACGCCGATCTCGTGGGCGGCCCCCCCCAGATTGAAGAAGCAGTAGTGCACCCGGCAGCCGCGCTTGATGAACTGATAGGAGGCCACGCCGGAGTCGAAGCCGCCAGAGATCAGGCTCAGCACATCTTCCTGGGTCGCCATGGGGAAGCCGCCCATGCCGTGGTGCACGGCGCTGATGATGTAGAGCTCATCGTTTTCCACTTCCA
The DNA here is from genome assembly GCF_000764655.1 of Aeromonas aquatica. Taxonomy (GTDB): domain Bacteria; phylum Pseudomonadota; class Gammaproteobacteria; order Enterobacterales; family Aeromonadaceae; genus Aeromonas; species Aeromonas aquatica. The sequence continues at coordinate 20,598 of NZ_JRGL01000119.1, read as the reverse complement.
GGTTGACCTGGATATCGGGTTTTTTCAGGCGCACACCGGCGGTTTCGCAATGCTGGTTCAGGCCACCCCCCACGTAGCGCTCCAGCTCCAGGGAGCTGAAGTCGTGCTTGCCGACCCGGCGGGCACGCACGCAGAAGGTCTTGCCCTTAAGGCGATCTCCCCAGACGGCGCGAGTCTGCTCGAAGATATCGTGCAGGTCGGTGAAGTTGCTCAGCTTCACTTCCAGGAAATACTGGATGCCGGGAATGCAGGCCAGGGTCTCCAGATACTGGGCGTGGAACTGGTCGTTGCGCGAGCTCACGATCAGCTTGTCCCAGTCCATCCGCACGCGGGCATCTTCGTCAAAGCGGCGCAACACGTTGCGGATGTTGCCCTGCAGCATCTTGGTGAAGCGCTGACGCACTGACTTGCTCTTGATGGTGATTTCCGGGAACAGCTTGATAATGAACTTCATGATGATGACTCGGGTGGCCTCGATTTAAGGGCGCGAATTATATCAGAAGTTTAGGGCCAGCGCCTACTGGCTGAGCGCCCGCTCACATTCCCCCACACAATTCCCCACGCAATGTTTGCCGCCAGACGGCGATCTTGCGTATATTCCCCAGCCTGCGACTTGGCAACAGTCTTGATAACAGATCGATTCGATGAAGACCTATATCTACTACCCCGGCATGGAAGTGCGGGATGAACTCTGGCTCAAGTTTGCCCTGATCTACCTGGAGCGGCTCGCCTTCGTCTTTACTGTCAGCGAGAAGAGCGGCCTGACCGCCCTGCTGGAAACCCTGCGCCAGCAGACCGATCTGCTGGCCGAGCGGCCCGATGCCGACTTCTTTGCTGCCATCAGCCCCCAAATAGAAAATCAGATCGCCGGCCTTATCGCTCCCGACTTCGTCCGCCACAAGGTGTTTGGCAACAAGGAACTCATCGGTCGCTGGCGTCAGGCCAGCAATCACGACTGTTTCTGCCCGGCTCAGGACGGCCTCGAACGGCTGCACGGCTATTGTCTCGCCACCGGCTTTGCCAGCCAGGACGAGGGGGGGATCAGGATGGCGCGGCGCTTCGCGAATCTGCTCTCCATGCGTCTCGCCCGTGAGTGGGCGCTCGCCAATGAGGGAGCTCTCATCACCGATCACGACTATCTGGACCGGTTGCTGCACCTGCTCGAATCCCGTTACCACAACAGAGGCGGTCAGGATTGCTTCCACCTCGAGATCCCGCTGCGAGTGCCCACTCACCTCGCCGCCATCCCCTTCGAGGAGCTGATCGCCCTGCGGGCCCGCAGCGGTTTTCGTCAGCAGCTGGCGGCTTTTCATCAGGCCCTCGATGCCTTGCTCACCATGCTGGGTAGCGGCTATGCCGACCCCGCCGTATTGACTCGCTTCGAGCAGGGCCAGCAAGGGCTCAACCTGCTGCTCGGGGCAGAGACCCAAAGTCTGCCGCTCACCACGCTCGTCAGTACTGGCTTACCCGCCATGGCGATGATCCACCGGCTCAAGGCGAGCCACCCGGACACGACGCTCATCTTCCATCCCATCAAGAAGAGCCACTTCCATCAGCGCAAGAGCCAGCACTTCTTCACTCGCCTGGGGCAGGTCAAGCCGTAAACGGCTTAGGGCTCGACACCTTTCGCCATCCATAGGCTCCTGACATGGACAATCGTCAATATTTTGTCGCATTATTGTGGGCTAAAACCGAACCCCCTCCTGCTCAGGAGGGTTTTCCAGTCGAAACTCTATGCGATCGCTGTTGCCCGCCTCATCGACCACCACCAGCTGGTAAAGACCCGCCTCGCTGAGTACCTGATCCCCGTCCCAGCGCAAGCGCTGACCGTTGAGAAACCAGAACGGCTTGCCGATCCCGCCCAGCACCCTGGGTTGCAGGCGGTAACGCTGGCTGCGGATGAGGTTGCCCTCCCCCAGCGCCACGATGCGGATGGGCGCCTGCAAATCTGCCCCACGTCCCTCCCCCTCGCAACCACTGGCGAGCAGGGCCCCGCGCCGCTCGGCGGGGGCACGCCAGGGCTCGAGCGCCAGCGGCCACAAGGCCCGCCAGGCAGAGCCGCTGGCCTCGAGACAGCGCGCCAGGGTCGGTTTGCCCTGCGCCGTCAGCGCCACCTTGCGCAACGGCGAGGGCCAGTCCATGGGATCAGGCAGGGTCGGTGGATCCCGCTCATCCAGCAGCCAGGCGTTCTGATGCTGTTGGCAGGTACCTGGCAGGGTGACGCTCGCCCGCCGCCCCAGTGGCCAGCAGATGTCGGCCTCGCTCACCGTATTGGGCTGCGCCGGCAAGGGGCTGTTATCGCCGAGGCGAGAATACACCGAGAGCAGCAGCGGCACCGCCGCACTCTGGCCGTAGAAGCCGGGCAAGGGGGTGCCATCGGGCCGGCCGAGCCAGACCCCCAGAGTCCAGCGACCCGAGACCCCGAGCGCCCAGCTGTCGCGGTAGCCATAGCTGGTGCCGGTCTTCCAGGCCAGCCGGTTAACCCGCCCGGTCGCTTCGCTGTCGAAGGGCTGATCCGCCCTCCCCTGAGTGCTCAGCATGTGCCAGACAATCCAGGCTGCCCCCGGGCTCAGCAAGGGCCGAGACACCGCCTGCTGCCCCGCGAGCCAGACCGGCATCGCCACCTGCCCCTGGCGGGTGAGCGCACTGTAGAGCGCCACCAACTGCTCCAGCCGAATGCCTGCGGCCCCCAGCGCAATGGCGGGATTGGGTTTATCGGACAGCGCCAACCTGACGCCAGCATTGTCCAACCGGTTGACCAGGGTATCGGGTCCCAGCGCCTCCAACACCTGCACCGCCGGCACATTGAGGGACTGCTGCAACGCCTGGGTCAGGGTCACGGGTCCCTGAAAGGCACCGCTGAAGTTCGCGGGGCGATAGTCAGCGCCGAGGCGAGGGGCATCGGAGAGCAGGGAGGCCGAATGCACCAGCCCGGCATCCAGCGCCAGGCCATAGATGAACGGCTTGAGGGTGGAGCCGGGGGAGCGGATCGCCTGCACCATGTCGAGGTAGCCGTGGCGCCGCAGGTTGCCATACTCGGCGCTGCCCACATAGGCGCGCACCGCCATGGTCTGGTTGTCTACCAGCAGCAGGGCGGCGGAGGTCTGCTCCGGGAAGCGGCGGATATAGCTCGCCACCCGCGCCTCCAGCCAGCGTTGCAGATCCCCGTCTATGGTGGTGTGCACCAGGGCCCCCGGCTGGCTGTCGGCGACGAGGCGGGCAAACAGCGGCGCCTCCATGGGGGTGAAGTGTCCTCGGGCCAGTACCGGTTCGATGCGCCCCTGCTCCCAGACCGATGCGGGCCAGGCCCCCTGCCTGACCAGGCGCTGCATCACCTTGTCCCGGGCGGCACGGGCCCGTTCGGGGTGCCTGTCCGGCCGGTAACGGCTGGGGGCCTGGGGCAGCACCGCCAGCAGGGCCGCCTCCGCATGGGTGAGCTTGGCCGCACTCTTGCCGAGATAGGCGAAGCTCGCCGCCTGTACCCCCTCCAGATTGCCACCAAAGGGCGCCCGGTTGAGGTAGACGGTGAGCAGGGTGCGCTTGTCATAGTGCCACTCCAACTGCAGCGCCCGCGCCATCTGGCGCAGCTTGCCCGGAATGGATCGCTGGTAGGGTTCGATGAGACGCGCCACCTGCATGGTGAGGGTCGAGCCGCCTGAGACGGCTCGGCCATAACGTAGCCACTGCCAGACGCCGCGCGCCATGGCCAGCGGGTTGACCCCGGGGTGTTGCCAGAAGTGGCGATCCTCGTAGCCGAGCAGCGCCTCTATGTAGCGAGGGGAGACCTGCTCCAGGGTGACCGGATAGCGCCAGACCCCGCTGGTGTCGGCGAAGGCCCGCAGCGGCTTGCCCCTCATATCCAGCACCACCCGGGCATAGGCGGGATCCAGCGGCGGTGGCGGGAAGGCCCGATCCAGCACCAGCAATAACAGGGGAATGCCAGCCAATAGCAACCCCGTCAGGCGCAGCCAACGTGGCCACCTCCGCCAGGTGGACCCTAGCTTGCGAGCGCCTGCCCGGCATAGCGCCAAGTAGCTGGCCGGACGTGAGGGGTCCGACAAGGACGACTTATTCAGAGATGATCACCTCGTGAATATCCTGCCCCACCGCCCTAAGCTCGGGGCGATACATATCCTCCACCTGGGTTGGCGGCACCTGATAGCGACCCGGCGTCACCGCCCGCATCAGGTAGACCAGTTGCTGATTGCCCCCCGCGCTCAGATCCAGCGCCGCCGTGTAGCGATCGTCCCGGAACTCCTGATGCTTGAGGTAGTCGTTCCAGTCGCTCTGCCAGGCCGGCTTGCCTTCAATCTTCAGCTCCTCCAGCTTGATGCTGTTGCCAAGGGCCGGGTTCTCCAGCTCGAAGCCCGCCGGCAGCATCTCCACCAGCAGGGCGTCGGGCACCGCCTGTTCGCTCGCCACGTTGAGCCGCACCACAACGAGATCGCCGACCCGTGCCTTGGCGGGATCGAAACGCTGGCCATCGGCATTGAACCAGCTGCGAGTCACGCTCATGCCCTGGCTGATGCGGGTGGGTGCCTGTGTCGGGTAGCCTATCAGGGTGCGCTGCACATAGAGGGAGCCCTCGCCCTGATTGTCGACGCCGGTGACGGTCAGCGCATCCGGGGCACCCAGCTGCCGACTCATCTGACCGGCGAGGGGCTGCTCGCCGCTCGCGCTCTCCACCCTGGCCTGCCAGTCGACGGCGGGGTCGACCTGAGCCAGGCGCAGCAGGGCGAGCCGCTCCTGGGTGCTGAGCCACTGGCGATGGGCCAAGGTGTCGGCCAGCTTGGCGCTCAAGTCAGGCCAGCTCGCCTGCGCCAGCTTGTACTGGCGCAGCAAGGCGAGCTCGAGCGCTCCGTCCCGCAGCGGCGAGCCGTAATCCGCGAGATAATCCTCCCCGCGCGGGGTCGCCAGCGCCCGGCCGAGGGCCAGGGCACCGTTCTGCTCGTCCCCCATGGCCGACAGGGCCAGGGAGAGGTGCAGCAACGGCAGACCGGAGCGGGCATGATCCGCCTGCTGCTCCCAGATGAGCCGTAGGGTAGAGAGCGGCGCCTTGCCCACCCGTGCCAGCACGAAGGCGCTGTAGGCCTGATAGGCCAGCCGGCTGTGCTCGGGGGCACTGCTCCAGCGCTCGCCGTACTGGCCATCGGTGAGATAACTCTGCAGGCGACCCAGCGCCTGGCTCAGCATGGCCTCGGGCACGGCTTCCCCGGCTTCCTTTCGGGTCAGCAGATAATCGGCGGCGTAGGCGGTGAGCCACTGCTCCTCGTCGGAGCGCCCATCCCACAGACCGAAGCCGCCGCTCGGCAGTTGCAGCCGTTGCAGGCGCTGCAGCAGGGCCCGCTGCACCTCGGCCTCACTCATCCCCTTGGCCGGCCCGGGCAGATCCTTGGACCAGGCCTCGCGCTCGGCGGCCGTGCTGAGCTGATAAGGCCAGGCACGGGACAGGGTCTGCTCCAGGCAGGCATAAGGGTACTGGGCCAGGGCCTGCCACTGGGCCGCCGGATCCCAGGGGGGCGTGCCGGAGAGGCTGAGCAGCCCCTGCAGGTTGGCAGGATCCAACCCCGCCAACTCGCCCGGGGCGAAGTTCATCTGCTGGTTTGGCGCCAGCATCTGATAACGCTGACGAGTCTCGGCCGGCCAGGGGGAGCGCAGGGGCAGTGACCATTCGCGGTTCACCGCAAAGCCTTTGCCGCTGGCCGCCAGTTGCAGGCTGGCTACCCCGCTCGCCCCGCTGACATGCAGCGGCAGAGTGAGCCAATGCTCCTCGCCCTGCTTCAACGCCAGCGTGGTTGGCAGCTCGGCGCCCGCCTGCAGGCCACCACTCAGGGTCCAGGCCAGCGACAGGGTCTGATCCTCGCCGCTCATGTTGCGCAGTTGCACCAGGGCACGGGTCTCATCCCCGCGCGCACCGAAGCGTGGCCAGCCTATCTCGGCCACCAGGGGCGACACCACCTTGATGGCCCGCTCGGCCTGACCCACTTGCTGCTCATTCCAAGCCAGCGCCATCAGCGCCAGCTCGCCGTTGAAGTTCGGCAAGTCCAGCGGTATGACCGCCTTGCCGTTCTCATCAAAGCTCACCTCACCGCTCCAGAGCGCGGCGACCTCGACCCGGCTCTCCAGTGCCCCGCCCTTCTTGAGGGTCGGCGCGTCGCCGCCGTAGTTGAGGCGGGCCAGCTTGCCATCCTGGGGCGGGATCACCTGGCCATAGTTATCGAACAGGTCCTGGGCGAAGCGCTTGCGACCAAAGAAGATCTCGAAGGGATCCAAGGGCTGGTAATCGCTGATATTGAGCACTCCTCTGTCCACCGCCGCCAGCACCACCCGGCCCCGGCTGTTCGGGGTCGCGCTGACCGCCACCTCGAGCCGGGTGAGCGGCACCGCCTTGTCCGGGGCACTCAGACTGAGCGGCAGCCGACGCGCCTCCCGATCGAGCACCAGCGGCACCAGCCCGACCGAGCGCAGGCCCTGCACCTGCTTGCTGCCGGCGCCCTGGCTGCCCATGGCCACCGACTCGCTATCGGGAGCCGCTATCTGGGCCGAGATATGCAAGTCGTGGCGCAGCCAGTCGGGACTGACCGGGATCTCGAACTCGCCGCGCCCCTCCTTCAGCTCGATGCGCTGCCACCAGCGCAGGCCGCCGCCATCTTCCACCAGCAGCAGTCCCTTGCCGGGACGAGGGGCCACCAGGGTCACCCTGGCCTTGTCACCAGCCTGATAGGCACGCTTGTCGAGGCTGATGGCGATCTTGTCCGGGCGCGCCTGCTCGCCACCGCCGCCCCAGGCATAGCTGCCAATCTCAACTCTCAGGCTGGATTGGTGGCCCTGACTGTTCTCCACCTCGAGACGATACCAGCCCGCCGAGAGCGGCAGGCTCAAGGCCGTCGGCCCCTTGCCATCGAGCTGCAGAGTCTGCTCCTGCTCCAGATAGGGCTGGGGATTGTATTCATACTTCCAGCCCTCCCCGCCCGCGTAGTGCCAGTAGTAGTCCCGGTATTCGTTGATGAGGCGCACCTTCACCTCTCCCGCCACCGGTTGCCCCTGCTCATCCAGGTTGAGGATCTGGAACGGCAGCGGCCGGCCTCCCTCCACTCTGTCGGCCACGAAGTCAGCCTTGAGGGCCGGCCACTGGCTCCCCGCAGGCCAACCGAACTGGGTGCGACTGCGATTGACCGCCCGGCCACCGGGTTCGGACAGCGACACCCGATAATTCACTTCGAGTGGCCCCAGAGCCTTGAGGTCCTCCAGCTGATCCGCGAGGGCAACACGCCCCTGCCCTTGCTCATCCAGGGTCAGGCTGACGGGCTCCAGCTCCTTGACCTGTTCGATGAGCCGCACATCCCCCAGGGTGAACTCCTGCCACTGGGTGAAGGGCATGAGGGCGCGACTTATCTTCACCTCCGCCTTGGCCTTGGTGCCGCTGGCAGGGGCGCCATAGAGATAATCTCCTTTAAGAGGCAGCGTCAGCGCATCGGTGTCGCTCAGCAGCTCCCCATCCGGCCCCTTGCCCAGCTGGAGCTTCAACCGCTCCGGCAGAAACTCCTCCACCAGGAAGGGCCACTCGAAGCGGCTACCGGCGGCGGTCTTGAGGATGATGTTCCAGCGCCCAAGCGGGGCATCGTCCGGCAGGCGCACGCCATAGTGCGCGGCGCCGAGGCTATCTGGCAGCAGTCGCCGCTGCTCGAGCAGCTGGCCGTCCGGTTGCTTGATCTCCAGCTCCACCGCCATGCCCGGCAGCAACTGGCCATCCTGCCCCTTGAGCAGGATCTCGCTGTCGAGCCGCTCGCCGGGACGATAGAGATCCCGGCCGCTGAACAGATAGAGCTGCTGGGCCTGCCAGGGCTGGGTGCCCAGATCGAAGGAGGAGAGATCCAGCGCAGCGCCGTCGAGGCGCAGCACGGCCAGGTGCTTGCCCTGCTCGGCCAGCAACAGGCGGGCCCCCTGGATCTGCTCGAAGCGGCGATGACCCTGGACGTCCGTGGTGTGCACCTGCAGCCGGTTACCCTTCTCATCGAGCAGGGAGAGCTGCACATCCTTGAGGGGGGCGGCGCTGGCCAGGGAGCTGACGAACACCTCCAGCTGATCCGGGTAGCGACGGGCACTGAGCCCCATGTCGCTCACCGCGAAGTAGGTGGTCTCCTTGCGCCAGTTGTAGTTGCCAAGGGGGGACATCACCGCGAAATAGACCCCGGCCTCCGCCAGTTGCGGCTCCTTCACGTTGATGAGACGGGTCTCGCGGCGGTTCGGATCGAGCGCCAGGGCGTAGCGGCCGCTGAACACCCGTTTGGCCCGCGCACTGACCTGCTCCAGATCCCAGTTGCCCATGCCCGCCCCCGGCTTGTATTCCGCCAGAAAGCGCGGCAGATAGTCGGCCTCGATGCGGAAGAAGTCGATATTGACCTCGTCCACGTTGACCGCGCTGATGGGCAGGCGCAGCTCCTGACGCAGCGGCAACACCATGCCGCTGGCGGTGAAAGAGGCCCCCGCCACCAACGGCCGGGTCTTGATGGTCCAACTCTGGGGGGCGGGCCCCAGCCCCGCCTTGAGGGTCACCTCGTAGCTTTTGTCGGGGGCAACCTGCGGGAAGTAAAGAGTGCGGCCATCCTCGGCCAGGACCCAGTCTCCCTGCACCTGCTTGCCCCCCTCGCTCACGGCGAGCCAGCGCTGCCAGCTGCTGCGCGGTGAGAGCGGGGCCGAGAAGACCAGCGCCAGCGCCGGTGCATCCCGGTATTGGCGAGCACTGGCCTGACTGATCTCGCTCGGGGCGCCGCTCTCTTGCTGCGCCGCAGACGGCGGACTGGCCTCAGTCGCGGGCTCTGGGCCGCAACCGGCGAGCAGCACAGCAGTCAGCAACAGGGCTGACCAAGGACGGCAGGCATAGGAGGCACGAGGCAGGGGTTTGGGCTCGAAAAGGCGCATAAGTTTCATCCCGGGTGGAGTCGCCGCTGACGCAGCTCAGGAGCCAATAGAATATAGGGTTTCCCATGAATACACATCCATGACAGGGATAATGTCGTGCAAGAGGTATATTTCAGCACATATATCTACCCATAAGAGTGATATTGGCGTAACCCATTCGAGGCTTATTAATGGATAACTATTTTATATATACCTTTATCCCCCGTTTTCTGAACCCAAGCTAAACTGGGAACAACAGTTCACTTGTGTGGTATGCGAGGACTCTTTATTCTCTAGCCCCACTGGAACTGTTGCACCAATCAACCTAATATCAAACGGTTAAGTCATTTTTTAAAAACTTGACGTCTGTGCCATCAATGAAAAGAAGGCATGGTGCAATACCAAGGCGCACCCTCAATGTTTGAACTCAAGTTCATTTATTACTGCGCAACCTTTACTTGCTGGCTCGGCTTTTGTCGGGCCAGAATTGTTGTGCGCTCATCACCTGTTGGAGTGATACCAGAATGGAAATTAATGATCTTGCCGTAGTCGAAAAAAGACTGGTTGCCAGATTCCTGGATATGTTCATCAAGTTTGGTCTTATCCTGGCCTTGGGATCTTTCTGCTTCACCGTGTTCTCCCCCTTCATGAACATGATGCTGTGGGCCCTGATCCTGGCGGTTACCCTCTATCCCCTCCACCAGCGCTTCGCCGCGCGCCTTGGCGGGAAACAGGGCAAGGCATCGACCCTGCTGGTATTGCTGGGAATACTCTTGATCGTGGCTCCCACGGTTGCCATGGTCAGCTCGCTGGGTGACAGCGTCAGCACCCTGGTCGACAAGGTGGACAACAACACTCTGGTGATCCCGGCCCCGTCCGCCGACATCGCCAACATTCCGCTGGTGGGTGCCAAGCTGCACGCCATCTGGCTGAAAGCCTCGGTTGACTTGCCAAGCCTCATCATCAGCTACAAGCCGCAGTTGGGGGATCTTGCCAAGCAGGTCGTCGGCATGCTGGCCAGCATGGGCGGTGGCTTGCTGGGCTTCGTCGCCTCCTTCATCGTGGCGGGGATCATGATGGCCTGGGGTGCCCCGGGCGCAGTGAGTGCCAACCGCATCGCCATTCGCATCACCGATGAGCGCAAGGGCAACGCCCTGACCAAGCTGTGCACCAGCACCATACGGGCGGTGGCGCAAGGGGTGATCGGCGTGGCCTTCATCCAGGCCTTGCTGGCCGGCATCGTCATGTCGCTGGCGGGGATCCCGGCCGTGGGCATCTTCTTCATCCTGGCCCTCATCCTCGGCATCGCCCAGGTCCCCGTCATTCTGGTCACCGGTCCCATCATCGCCTACATGTGGATGGCAGGGGATCACGGCACCCTGGTCAACATCATCTACTCGGTGCTGCTGGTCATTGCCGGCATGGCAGACAACGTGCTCAAGCCGCTGCTGCTGGGGCGCGGGGTCGATGCCCCCATGCCGGTGGTGCTGCTTGGCGCCCTTGGCGGCATGGCAACCAGCGGCATCCTCGGTATGTTTATCGGTGCCACCATGCTCTCCATCGGCTATCGCATCTTCATGGCCTGGGTCAACGAAGGCCTGGCCACTGCGGAAAAATAACCCCATGGTCATCGCTCTTCCCTCTATGCGCCCCCTGTTCACAGGGGGCGCATGCCTGTTGCTCAGCGCCTGTACCGTGCTCGGCCCCGACTACCAGACACCCCAAGTCAAGGAGATTACTGACTGGCACAGCGCCAGCGAGAGTCAGAAAACGACCGCAGCCGCCGACTATCGTCTGTGGTGGCACCAACTCGGGGATCCCGTGCTGAGCGCCCTGGTGGAAGAGGCCCTGAAGAAGAATCCGGACGTGCGGATCGCGGGTCTGCGCATCCTCGAGGCCCAGGCCCAGCTCGGCATCGCCGAGAGCCTGCTCGGTCCCCAGGCCACCATAGGCACCGCCGAGTTACTGCAGGCGGGTCAGACCCGCAACGGCCACAGCAGTGCCGGCAGCAGTTATGGCGCGGGCTTCAATCTCGGCTGGGAGCTCGACTTCTGGGGCAAGTTCCAGCGCGGCATAGAATCGGCTGACGCCAATTACTTCGCCACTCTGGCCCAGTATGACGATGTCCAGGTGCTGATGATTGCCCAGGTGGCCCAGCTCTATGTGAGCATCAGAACCGTCGAGGCCAGACTCCAAATCGCCCATGAGAACGCCCGTATCCAGCAGCGCAGTCTGGAGATCACCGAGCGGCTGTTCAAGAGCGGCAACAGCGCCGAGCTGGATGTGCAACAGGCCAAGACCCAGTATCTGGGCACTCTCTCTGGCATACCCCAGCTCGAAACCAACTTGCGCCAGAGCCAGAATGCCCTGAGTACCCTGCTCGCGAGGACACCGGGCCCGCTGCCCGAGATGGCCGCCAACACCGGTCAGATCCCCCAGGGCAAGCTCGCCCTGGTCGCCGAGATGCCGGCCGACTTGCTGCGCCGCCGCCCCGACGTGCGGGTCGCGGAGCGGCAACTGGCTGCCCAGTCGGCCCTGATCGGGGTGGCCGAGAGCGATCTCTATCCCTCCATCACCCTGCTCGGCACCCTGGGAGTTAGCGCTACCGGTGGCGACAGTGGCACCTTCTCCTGGGCCGTCGGTCCCTCGCTAAGCTGGAACCTGCTCGATCAGGGGCGGCTCGGCAACCAGATCCTGGTGCAGGATGCCCGCTTCCAGCAGTTGCATGAACGCTACCGCGATACCGTGTTCAAGGCCGCCCGCGAGGTGGATGATGCGGCCGTAGGCTACGCCAACGGCCAGGATGAGCTCGCCTTGCTGACCCAGACCGGTGAGGCGGCCCGCCGTTCACTGGACATCGCCAACACCCAGTACCGCGAGGGAATGGCCGACTTCCAGCGGGTACTCGACTCCCAACGCGCCCTGTTCAACCAGCAGGAGCGCCTGGTCAACAGCCGTGGTGCCCAGATGCGCGATCTCATCACGCTCTACAAGGCGCTGGGTGGTGGCTGGGAGCAGGGACGATCGCGCCCCCTGGTGACCCCGGAGGTGGAAGCCCAGCTGCGCGCCCGCGCCGACTGGGCTCCCCTGCTCGACGCAACCCGGCCTCAGCCTCAAACCCAGCACCAGAAGGTAACATCGAATGACTGACAGCAATGTTTCTCCCGGTCAGGCCAGCAGCCGCGCCACTCTCGGGCTGCTGGGCTTGATCGCCCTGCTGCTCGGCTGGTATCTGCTGGCCGACCGGCTCACCCCCTACAGCTCCCAGGCCCGGGTGCAAGCCTTTGTGGTCCCCGTCGCCGCCGAGGTATCCGGCCAGATCAAGCAGGTCTATGTGCGCGACAATCAGGACGTGTCGGCAGGGGCCTCCCTGTTCGAGATCGATCCCGAGCCCTACGACATCGCCCTCGCCAAGGCGCGCTCCGACTACCAGACGGTGCTCAGCAGCGTCAAGGCGAGCGGTGAAGGCATCAAGGCCGCAGAGGCAAGCCTGCAGGCCATGCGCGCCGCCTATGACAATGCGGCCAAGGATGCCGACCGCCAGGAGCGCCTCTATCGGGAAGATCCGGGTGCCATTTCGGTCCGTCGCCTCGAGGTCGCCCAGGCCACCCGCGAGACGGCCAAGAGCCAGGTAGCCGCGGCCGAGGCCGACGTGCGCCGCGCCATCGAGGCTGCTGGGGTGAACGGTGAGAACAACTCCCAGCTGCTCAGCGCCCGCTCGGCGGTACACAAGGCGGAGCTGGATCGGAAGAATACCCTGGTGGTGGCGCCCGGTAGCGGCCTCATCACAGACCTGAGTACCGACGTCGGTCAGTTCATCGGTGCCGGCGCACCGGCCATGACCCTGATCGCCATCCACGACGTCTGGATCTCCGCCGATCTGACCGAGAACAACCTGGCCAACATTCAGCCTGACGATGAGGTCGCCATCCTGCTCGACAGCCTGCCCGGTCGCATCTTCAAGGGCAAGGTGCGCAGCATCGGCTACGGGGTAGGTGATGGTCAGAGTCAGCCGGCGGGGTCGCTGCCGACGGTGGACAACAACCGTGACTGGCTGCGCCAGGCCCAACGCTTCCCGGTCAAGGTCGCCTTCACCGAAGACGATCTGCCACCGGTTGCCGCGCTGCGGGTCGGCGGTCAGGCCGACGTGCTGGTCTATGCGGATGAGGGCGGGCTGATGAACCTGTTGGGCGCCCTCTACATTCGCCTGATGAGCCTCTGCTCCTTCCTGTACTGATGAGCCCTATGCATAACGGAGATCGTGCGGTACTCAGGATTGGTGTTGGCATCGCGCTCGCCACTCTGATCTGCTATGGGCTGGCCCTGCCCATGCCACACCTTGGCTGCATCATGGCCTGGGTGGTGCTGTGCCGCCCGGGGGAACCGCTCGCCCTGCGCAAGGGGCTGGTCGGGGGGCTCATGCTGCTGGCCATCATGGTCGGTGGCGTCTTGCTGGTCCCCCTGCTGACCCACTATGCCCTGGCGGCCGTGCTGCTCATCGCCCTGCTGCTCTATCTGCTGATGCAACAGTCGATGGCCGGCAAGGGAGCCTCCGCCATGCTGCTCATCATGGCCATCACCGTGATCCCGGTGGCGGGCCTCATCGAGCAGACGCTGGCCATCTCCATCGCTCAGATGATGGGAGTAGGGATCCTGATCGGTACCCTGGTCAATCTGCTGAGCCATGGGCTGTTCCCTCCTCAGCCCACGGCCGCCGTGGCGGGCAAGGCCCCCTCTCGCCCCGAGCAGCCGACCCGGCTGGCGATGCGAGCCGTGGTGATAGTGCTGCCGGTCTGGCTGCTGGCACTCGGCAACCCGGCATTCTACATTCCCGCCGTGATGAAGACGGTGGCGCTCGCGCAGCAGAGCACCTCAATCAATGCCAAACACGCGGGCAAGGAGCTGGTGCTGTCGACCCTGATGGGTGCCCTGCTGGCCTTTGTACTCTGGATGGGGCTCAGCATCTGGCCCTCCCTGCTGATGCTGGTGCTGATGCTGGGCCTGATGACCCTCTGGCTGGCCAGGCGATTGGTGCGGCTGGTACCGGGCCGCTTCCCGCCCTCGTTCTGGAGCAATGCCTGGATCACGGCGCTGATCCTGTTTGGTCCGGCCATCGAAGACAGTGCGACCGGCAAAGATGTCTGGCTGGCGGCCGCGATGCGGTGTGGCCTGTATCTGCTGGTGGCCGGTTATGGCTGGTTGTGCATCGTGACCCTAGAGCGCTGGTGGCCCGTTGGCCGACCGGCGGCAGAAACACAGATAGGAGAGTGATATGTTATCTATTTTGCTGGTCGGCCTCCCCGTGATCCTGGCCAATATGCTGCTGCAATCCCTGGTATCCGTCGGGGGTATTCGCTTCTATATCAATCACTTCCATGAAAGGGAAGGGGTGCTGGCCGGGGTGTTGGCCCTGTTTGGCATCATCATCATAGTGCTGACGGGCAACCTGCTGCAGATCACGCTCTGGGGCGCCCTGTTCCTGTGGCTGGGGGAGTTTGCCACCCTGCAGGAGGCCATCTATCACTCCGGGGTCAACTTTGCCACCCTGGGCTATGGCGACATCGTCATGAGCGCACAGTGGAAGCTGCTTGGCCCGCTGGAGGCGGTCAACGGCGCCCTGATGATCGGCCTGTCCGGCGCCAGCATGCTGGCGGTCCTGCAGCATCACATTCGCAAGCAACTCGGCCAGTAGTGCCACGAATAGTGCCTCTCGCCGGGCGCTCGAACACATAAAAAGAGGGGAGCCAGTGGCTCCCCTCTCTCATTTCAGGTGGCTTGGAGCCGACCGCTCGCCCCGTGCTCCTAACCTCAGCTCGCGGTGATCTGTTCGGTCGCGGTGACAGTGTTCTTACGCTTGATTTCACGCACCAACATAGTGGAGATGACGGTCCCGGCGAAGGCGAAGCAGGCCATGATGCCGAACACTATCTGATACCCCAATAGACCACTGTATTGATCCAGCAAGTGGCCATAGAGGCTGAAGCAGAACATGGCCGGGGCATAGCCGATGAAGCTGCCCATCGCCATGGCGGAACCGATGTGATCTTCCTTGATCCTGGCCTCGCCGATGGGGGCGAAGAAGACAGCGCGCTGGGTGAACACCACGGTCCCAAAGCCCAGGGTGCAGGCCATGCCGAGGTAGACGGACATCTGCTCGTGGGGCAAGACGATCAGCAGGCCGAGCATGACGGTGCTGACCATGAAGCTGTAGCAGAGATAACGGCTGGGGGACTTCAACACTTTGTCTGCGATGATGCCGCCGATGGGGCCCCCCACCATCTTCAGGCAGTACTGGTTGATGATGCCATAGGCGCCGACCAGGGCCACCGGCAGGGCGTAGATCTTGCTCAGGAAGGGGATGAAGAAGGTCAGACCGCAATAGACGGAGTAGACGCAGAAGATGTTGAGGGCGATGAGCCACACCAGCTTGTCCTTGAGCACCGACGAGAGGTCGCCGGTACGCGCCTCCTTCTGCGCGACCCCGGTCTTCTCCTCATCGTTCATCAGGAACAGGATGCCAATTCCCACCACTATCACTATGCAGGAGTAGAAAAGGATACCGGCCCTGAAACCGCTCAGGCCACTGCCGAAATAGGCGAAGACCCCCAGCGCACAGAAGGCGACCACGGTGTCCACCACCCCACGCCCGGTCTCAAAGAAACCGAACAGCCGCCCCTGCTGGGTGTTGTCCCCCAACAGGCTGACCGACTTGAGAAGGACCGGCCAATTCAACATGTCGCAGGTCACGCCAAACAGGGCCCAGATCAGCAGGATGCTCCAATATCCCGGCATGCTCGAGAGATATAATCCCAGGAGACCGGTGGCTATCAGAGAAATAGCCATTGTATATTTTTTCGGCAATTTATCGGCAAAATAAATAGAGAAGAAAAAACCCATGGTTGCCACTATGGAGTTGACCGACATGGCATTGCCTATCTGCCCATTGGTTAAATTAAAGTATTCCTGCATGGGGATATAAAATGCATCTTTCAGGGATGGCAATTTATAGATAGTACCGCCGCACAGCGTGAGCAGGCTGAAAAGAGCCCATCTCTTCTTGGTGAGCATAATAGTGTCTCTTGTTTTATATTATGGGTAGGGAACGTGCTTTTTATTAATTCAGAATGGTTTCGGCTTGAGTGACCAATTTTTTCAGGACGGCCCTGACATGTTCTATCTGGCGAATGGCATCCTGTTTTTCCTGGATCAGACGGGCTGATAACAGTTCGGGGGCCGGCAAGGGGGTCTCGCTCATTTCACGCCACGGGATCCAGGGATCATTGCCCTCGTCGCTGAAACGAAATGCCGGTGCATAATAATCCACTTCTTCTTCCAATCCGTAGGCGAGCACCTGCGGCGTATCGTCCCCCAGACAGATCAGCTGTTTCAACAGCTCTTCAAATGGCATATCCCCGGTCCCGGACGCACAGGCAATATGACCGAGGCCGGTCCCCTCCGGAATGATCTTGGCATCCTTGATATGCACGTGGGCGATGTGGGGTGCCATGATCTGCAACGCCGCGAGAGGCTGCTCGTTGGCGTTGATCATGTTGCCAAAATCAAATAACAGGGAGAGGGAGTCGACGCCACTTTCCTGTACTAGCTTCACCAGCTCGCCTGACTTCAGATCCTCATGCTGCTCTATGGTGAAGGACAACTCCCGATGGCCGTGCTGTTGCCGAATATGTGCCAAATCATCCCTGATACGCGCCAATACAGTCGACAGATGCCCCTCATAGCGAGGATAGAAACGCAGTGAGGTGGCGCCTATCTTCTCGGCGACGGTGACGGCCTCGTCGATCTCCGCCGGTGCGGAGGAGCTGATCTCCAGGTTGATATCCAGTCTCAGCTGCTCGGCCTTGCGGCGAAAAGCCGCCAGTTCCTGGTCGCTCAGGTACTTCAGGGAACGGCTCTCTCCATCCAGGATATGGATCTTGACCCCGCGCAGCCCCTGCTGATGAGCAATGTCCAGTAGATCAGCTGGCAAGATCTGCTCCAGGCGCATGTTCATATGGAAAGAATATGCGTGCAGATAGAGCGGCAGCGATGCCTGCCGCTCAAGGATTTTTCTGGCCTGACTTGCGTTCATATTTACAACCTCACAGATGAATAACAAAATCCACAGACTCAAAACGCCAATATTCGATATCGATATGGACCACCACACCGTCCTCATTGGCCCTGTGCTTTTCGACGAGAATGGCGGGCGAACCGGGAGCACAACCCAGATGCCGGCAAATATCCGCACCGATCCGGACGGGACTGAAGGTCAGATGTTGAGTCCTCACCGTCTGGGTGAAACGGGTTTGCCACAGCGTCTGCAAGGAGTCGTTGCCGATATGATCGATAAAGTCGGGGGCATATTCGGGATGAATATAAGTCTCATGATAAAATACCAGGTGATCGTCCAGGGCGCCCCAACCAGTAATCTTATAAATGGATTTCCTCTCTTCGCCGAAAAAAATAGTGGCGAAACGCGCCTCATATTCAGCAAGGATTTCCTTGCTTAAATATCCCCAACTGGGAACACGTCCCTGCTCCTCGGCGGCAATGCGAAAGCTGGACGAAGATTTTGGATTATAAATAAAGCGGGCGGGCGTCATAAACCAGCCACGGCGATCCTTTCTAAAAATGACTGAATCTGATTCCAGGCTCAATAATGCCTGCCTGAGCGTCATCCGCTTCACATTGAGCGCTTCACATAATGCTCGCTCGGATGGCAGCTTGCTACCGGCAGCCAGCCGGTGATCGGCTATCCATTTATCCAGCGCTACTTTAGCGACTTCGACGGTATATATAGTGTTTGACATCACGCCCTTATAAATTGGTTTAAACCAGATTCAGAAACAGTACTCCCTCGCCCCCGTAGCCGGCAACAGCGACCCGAGGTCATGGTGTCAAAATGTGATTTCACTCTCAGTGCCGATGGGATTTGAGCCCAGATGGGAGGAGCAATACTACCAGAGAAGCTTCCATCGAGGCCTCTCAGGCTCTTGTCAGAAGCGGAGAGACAAGATTTCCGTCTGGACGCCGGTTCAGCCCGCTCAAACCGAAGACTCATGCCTCGAGAGACGTGACAAGGAAGCGCCCTGGCAGACTTTTGGACACAAGCTCGACAGCGCCCGCACTTCCTATGGCGTGAAATTTCGTTTGGACCGGTTTTGCAGTATTCTTGGCCGCAGATAATTGCCCAACAGGATAGTGCCCGTTCATGTCGTCTACCGCGCTCAGTCATCTCCCGACCGCCAGCCAGGCGCCGCTGTTCTTTCGCCTGGATACCCGCAGCCAACGGCTGGTCGCCCTGACCGATGTGATGCAGACACCGCTCCACTGGCTCGATGAGCCAAGAGACGCCTGGCCGGCCCAGTTGCCGGATGCCTTGCGCCAGCCCATAGAGCAGCGGCTCGCCAGCGGCCAAGGCGGCAAGCTGCTGCTGCGCTTTGCCGATCTGCAGTGGCACATCTCCCTTTCCCACGAACAGGATGCTTTCTGGCTCATCTGCCTGCAGACCCAGCGCCAGGAGAGCGCGGCCAACCTGTCGCTGCAACTGCCGCGCCTGAGCCAGATGGCCAGCCAGCAACAGTACGCCGCCATGCTGGAGAGCCTCAAGGAATGCCTCGGCGCCGATCGCCTCATCCTCTGGCACTACCAGGCCAATGGCCCCCTTGGTAGCGAACAGCTGACCCCGGTCTTCACCCTGGGGGTTGAGACGCCGAGCGCTATTCGAGGCGATAGTCGCTATATCCGCGCCCTGCGCACCCGCGGCGCCCTGAGCTTCTCCGAGGCGGCCCATCAGCCCATGCTGAGCCAGCATTACTATCTGGCTGATGCCAATGTCTGCTCCCGCCTGGATGGCGCCTTGCTGGAGCAGGAAAAGCTCATCGGCGTACTCAGCCTCGAATATACCGAGACGGTCCTACCGAGTGAGGAGACGCTGCAACTGGTGCGCCACTGCGCCCGGCTGCTGGGCCACTGGCAACCGGAGCCACTGGCGGCCGAGACAGTGGTCATCTCCCTGCCCGCCGACGAGCTGAGCTGCAAGACCGGCAACGACTATTGCCGTGCCCTGCTCGGCTGGGCCATGGCCAGTTGCGGGGCCCGCATCGGTTGGATCGGTGAATTTCAGCCCCGCGGTCAGGATCTCTGGATCATCCCGCGCTGCGTCCTGTCGGGGGAGACCTTCTCCACCGTCAGACCCATCCGGATGGACATGGGCCCAGGCCGGGAGATCTTCCAGCACGGCCAGAGCCTCTACGTAGATGACCTGCCCCTGCGCTACCCCCAGGCCAGCAAGTTGCTGGCCCTCGATGCCAGGGCCTATGTCGGTATTCCCCTCCATGGCCCAAGTGGCGCCCCTCTGGGCCAGCTCACCTTGCTGCTCGATGGGTCACTCGCCGATCCCATGCCTCTGCTCGACGCCCTCGACAGCCAGCGTGAGCGGGCCGCCATCGAGCTGCAACGCCTCGCCAATGACGATGCCCTGCGCCTGGCCGAAGTCGCCTTCAATACCCACGACGGCCTGCTGGTGATGGATCACAGCGGCATCATTCTCAAGGTCAACGACTCATTCAGCCGCATCACCGGCTTTGAGAGGGATGAGGTGATCGGCCTTCACATCGGTGCCCTGCGCCCGACCTACTACGGTGACAGCCTCAAAGATGACGTCACCGCCGCCGTCAACGAGCAGGAATACTGGCTCGGTGAGGAGCAGTGCCTGCACAAGGCTGGCCAGCTCTTCCCGGTGCGGCTCATGGTGAGCGGCGTCAAGGATGAGGCCGGCGAGATCAGCCATTTCGTCTGCAGCTTCCACGACATCACCAGTGAGAAGGAGGCCGCACGCCACATAGAGCGGCTCGCCTATTACGACGATCTGAGCGATCTCTACAACAGGCGCAGCCTGAACGACATCATGCAGCGCACCTTGCAGAGCCCCAGTGGACAATGGGGTGCCTTGCTGCTGCTCGATCTCGACAACTTCAAGTCGATCAACGACTCCCTCGGCCACGCCTGCGGCGATCTGCTGCTGCAGGCCGTGGTGGCGCGGCTCAAGTCCCTGCCACAGGAGAACCTGGTGTTGGCCCGGACCTCGGGGGACGAGTTCGCCCTGCTGTTCACGGCGCTCGGCCAGGGTTATGTCACCGCCAAGATACTGGCGGAGCATTTCGCCCGCGAGCTGATGGGCATCTTCCGCAATCCGTTTGATATCGGTGATCACAAGCTGCACTGCAGCGCCTCGGTGGGGATCAGCCTCTTCTGCGGCGATGACAGGGATCACCTGATCCTGATGCAACAGGCCGACACCGCCGTGCACATGGCCAAGCGCGCCGGCCAGGGCAACTATGTGTTCTTCAGCGAGGCCATGGCAGAGAAGGAAAAGAACAAGCTCTCCCTGAGCAACCAGCTGCGCGATGCCCTGCGCAACAACGAGCTGGTGCTGCATTATCAACCCCAGTACAGGGTCGACAACGGCAGTCTGTCCGGGGTGGAGGCCCTGCTGCGCTGGCAGAAAGCCGACGGCACCATGGTGCCCCCCGGTGAGTTCATCCCCATCGCCGAGGAGACCACCCTCATCCAGGAGATCGGCTATTGGGTGATGAAGACCGCCTGTGCCCAGTACAGTTTCTGGCTCAACAACGGTCTCACCATTCCCCATCTGTCGGTCAACGTCAGCGCCCGCCAGTTCCACACCGCCGGCTT
>NZ_JRGL01000118.1 GCF_000764655.1 Aeromonas aquatica | reverse complement strand
GGCGGTGGATATTTACAACCTGGAGCGACCTCACTTGGCATTGAAATACAGAACCCCCGATGCGGTACATCGGGGGTTCTGAGTCACGTGAAGCTAGACGAAAATGTGTAAACCTATTTCAGGACTAGACATCGCCTTATGAGGTTTCCCCCTCGGCTTAGTAGCTGCCGCTGGCCTTTTTGGCCGCGGTGATCATGGGCGTGATGGTCATGCCCTGTACCACGATGGAGAACATCACCACCGAGTAGGTCATCACCAGGATCACCTCCCGCAGATCGACACCCTGCTCCGGCAGCACCATGACGCCGGAGGGCAGCGCCAGTGCCATGGCCATGGCCAGGCCGCCGCGCAGGCCGCCCCAGGTCAGGATGCGGATGGAGAAGGTGTTGTAGCTGCGGAAACGGCGGAAGGCGACGTAGGGCAGGGACACGCTGATGAAGCGGGCGGCCAGGCAGAGCGGCACCGCGATGACCAGCAGGATCCAGTCTTGCCAGGCCAGATCCAGCAGCACCAGTGCCAGGCCGATCAGCAGGAACAGCAGGGCGTTGAGGAACTGATCCATCAACTCCCAGAAGTGATCCAGGTGGTGGCGGCTCTGCTCGGAGAAGCCGGACTGGCGGGTCCAGTTGCCGATCATGATGCCGGTGACCACCATGGCCAGGGCGCCGGAGACGCCGATCATGTTGGCGAAGGCGAAGCCCGCGGTCGGGATGCAGAGCGTCAGCAGCAGCTCGAGGGAGCCGTCGTCGGTGGCGCTGATCATCACGTGGGCGATGAGCCCCAGCACGGCGCCGAACAGGATGCCGCCGAGGGCCTCGTGCAAGAACAGGCCGGCCACGCTGCCGAAGGTCGGTTCGACCCCGCCGAAGGCGACGGCAAACACGGTGG
This sequence comes from Aeromonas aquatica, assembly GCF_000764655.1. Classification (GTDB taxonomy): domain Bacteria; phylum Pseudomonadota; class Gammaproteobacteria; order Enterobacterales; family Aeromonadaceae; genus Aeromonas; species Aeromonas aquatica. Next base: position 105,892 of record NZ_JRGL01000118.1, on the reverse strand, counting down.
CGAAGATCACCAGGCCGACCCCGTCGTTAAACAGGGATTCCCCCTCGATCTGGATGGCGATCTGGGGTGGCGCCTTCATCTTCTTGACGATGGCCAGCACGGCGATGGGGTCGGTGGGGGAGATCAGTGCACCGAACAGCATGCAGTAGACCAACGGCAGCTCCCAGCCCAGCAGCTTGGCGATGAACCAGAAGCCATAGCCGATGAGGAAAGTGGAGAGCAGGGTCGCCACTATGGAGAGGATGGTGATCTCCCACTTCTGACTGCGCAGGGCCTTCAGATTGATGCCGAGTCCGCCGGCGAACAGCAGGAAGCCCAGGATCCCCTTCAGCAGGAAGTTCTGGAAGTCGATGCTCTCCATGGTCTCGACGGCCAGCGGTTCCAGATTGAACCAACCCAGCTTACCAAACAGCACCAGCAGGGCGGAGATCAGCATGGATCCTGCCGTGATGGCGATGGTGGTCTGGATCTTCACCACATACTGGTTGGCAAAGGCGATGAAGATCGCCAGGGCTGCCAGGAAGCAGAGTGTGTAGTAGACGCTCATAGTTATTTTTCTCTTTAGTAAACAGCAAGCACGTATCCCCATTGAGGACGGGCATAGGGTACTCTCGGCTCAGGGGGTACTCATTACCTATTTATGGTTATATTTAATCAACCGCACGGACAGATAGACGGCTAGATTTCCATACCATTCGTTTGCTGTTAGGATGAGGTTAACTCAGTGGCATGGATGTAAGAGGAACGAGCGGTGTCTAACGAAAAGCTGAACAAGAAACAGGGGTTGGAAGCGAGCCTGAAGGAACGGATCCTGATCATCGATGGCGCCATGGGCACCATGATCCAGGGCTACAAGCTGGGTGAGGCCGATTATCGCGGTGCGCGTTTTGCCGATTGGCATACCGACATCAAGGGCAACAACGATCTGCTGGTGCTGACCAAACCGGCGGTCATCCGCGAGATCCACGATCAGTATTGCGCCGCCGGGGCCGACATCCTCGAGACCAACACCTTCAACGCCACCCGTATCGCCATGGCCGATTACGAGATGGAAGAATTCTCTGCCGAGATCAACCGGGAGGCCGCTCGCCTCGCCCGCGCCGTCGCCGATGAGTGGACGGCAAGAGAGCCCCACAAGCCGCGTTTCGTGGCCGGGGTCCTGGGCCCGACCAACCGCACCGCCTCCATCTCGCCGGACGTCAACGATCCGGGCAAGCGCAACGTCACCTATGACCAGCTGGTGGTCGCCTACACCGAATCGACCCACGCCCTCATCGAGGGCGGCGCCGACATCATCCTGATCGAGACCATCTTCGATACCCTCAACGCCAAGGCCGCCGCCTTCGCGGTGGATCTGGTGTTCGAGGAGCTCGGCCATGCCCTGCCGGTGATGATCTCCGGCACCATCACCGATGCCTCCGGTCGCACCCTCTCCGGCCAGACCACAGAAGCCTTCTACCACTCCCTGCGCCACGTTAAACCGCTGTCCTTCGGCCTCAACTGTGCGCTCGGCCCGGACGAGCTGCGCCAGTACGTGGAGGAGCTGTCGCGCATCAGCGAAGCCTGTGTCAGCGCCCACCCCAACGCCGGTCTGCCCAACGCCTTCGGCGAGTACGATCTGGATGCGAATGAGATGGCGGAGCACATCCGCGAGTGGGCCCAGAGCGGCTTCCTGAACCTGGTGGGGGGCTGCTGCGGCACCACCCCTACCCACATCCGCGCCATGGCGGACGCCGTGGCGGGCATCAAACCGCGCGCCCTGCCCGAGCTGCCGGTAGCCTGCCGGCTCTCCGGCCTCGAGCCGCTGATCATCACCGCGGAGTCCATGTTCGTGAACGTGGGGGAGCGCACCAACGTCACCGGCTCGGCCAAGTTCAAGCGGCTGATCAAGGAGGGGCTCTACGACGAGGCGCTGGACGTGGCCAAGCAGCAGGTGGAGAGCGGCGCCCAGATCATCGACATCAACATGGACGAGGGGATGCTGGACGCCGAGGCGGCCATGGTGCGCTTCCTCAACCTCATCGCCGGCGAGCCGGACATCGCCCGGGTGCCGGTGATGATCGACTCCTCCAAGTGGGAGGTGCTGGAGGCGGGCCTCAAGTGCGTGCAGGGCAAGCCGGTGGTCAACTCCATCTCCATGAAGGAGGGGGAGGAGAAGTTCATCCAGCAGGCCAAACTGCTGCGTCGCTACGGCGCCGCCGTCATCGTGATGGCGTTCGACGAGGTGGGCCAGGCCGATACCCGCGCCCGCAAGTTCGAGATCTGCCAGCGCGCCTACCGGATCCTGGTGGACAGGGTCGGCTTCCCGCCGGAAGACATCATCTTCGATCCCAACATCTTCGCCGTCGCCACCGGCATCGACGAGCACAACAACTACGCGGTGGACTTCATCGAGGCGGTGAAGGACATCAAGGACAACCTGCCTCACGCCATGATCTCCGGCGGCGTCTCCAACGTCTCCTTCTCCTTCCGTGGCAACGAGCCGGTACGGGAAGCCATTCACGCCGTCTTCCTCTACCACGCCATCCAGAACGGCATGGACATGGGCATAGTCAACGCCGGTCAGCTCGCCATCTACGAGGACATTCCGGCGGAGTTGAAAGAGAAAGTCATCGCCGTGGTGCTCAACCTCAACGACAACGCCACCGAGGATCTGCTGGCCATCGCCGAGAAGTATCGCGGCGCCGGGGCCCAGGCCGAGGATCCGCGGGATCAGGAGTGGCGTAGCTGGCCGGTGGGCAAGCGGCTGGAGCACGCCCTGGTCAAGGGCATCACCGACTTCATCGAGGAGGATACCGAAGAGGCGCGGGCCGGGGCCGAGAAGCCGCTGCACGTCATCGAGGGGCCGCTGATGGACGGCATGAACGTGGTCGGCGATCTGTTCGGCGCGGGCAAGATGTTCCTGCCCCAGGTGGTGAAGTCGGCGCGGGTGATGAAGCGGGCGGTGGCCTACCTGCAGCCCTATATCGAGCAGGAGAAGGAGGGGGGCTCCAGCAACGGCAAGATAGTGATGGCCACGGTGAAGGGAGACGTGCACGACATCGGCAAGAACATCGTCGGCGTGGTGTTGCAGTGCAACAACTACGAAATCGTCGATCTCGGGGTCATGGTTTCCTGCGAGAAGATCCTCAAGACCGCCAGGGAAGTGAATGCCGACATGATCGGATTGTCCGGCCTGATCACCCCTTCCCTCGACGAGATGGTGCACGTGGCCAAGGAGATGGAGCGTCAGGGGTTTACACTGCCGCTGCTGATCGGTGGCGCCACCACCTCCAAGGCGCACACCGCGGTCAAGATAGAGCAGAACTACTCCGAACCCGTGGTCTATGTGTCGAACGCATCGCGGGCGGTCGGGGTGGCCCAGAGCCTGCTCAATCCCGAGCTCAAGCCCGCCTTCGTGGCCCGCATCGACAAGGAGTACGAGATAGCCCGGGAGCAGCATGCCCGCAAGCAACCGAGATCCAAGCCGGTCAGCCTGGCCCATGCCCGCGCCAACCGCCAGCAGTTGGACTGGGTCGGCTATCAGCCGCCAGCCCCCCGCGAGCCTGGCGTGCAGAACTTCGAAAACGTGCCCATCTCGGTGCTGCGGCCCTACATCGACTGGACGCCCTTCTTCCTGAGCTGGGAGCTGGCGGGCAAGTATCCGCGCATCCTGGAGGACGAAGTCGTCGGTGAGGAGGCGACCAAGCTGTTTGCCGATGCCAACGCCATGCTGGATCAGCTCGAGCGGGATGGCAGCGTGCGCTGCGCCGGCATCATAGGCCTGTTCCCCGCCAACGGCGTCGGCGACAGCATCGAGGTCTATACCGACGAATCGCGCACCGAGGTGCGCAAGGTGTTGCACCACCTGCGCCAGCAGAGCGAGAAGCAGGGCTTCCCGAACTACTGCCTGGCGGACTATGTGGCGCCGAAAGAGAGCGGCAAGCCGGACTGGATCGGCGCCTTTGCGGTGACCGGCGGCATAGGCGAGGAGGCCATCGCCAACGCCTACAAGGCCCAGCATGATGATTTCAATGCCATTCTGGTGCAGGCGGTGTGCGACCGCCTGGCGGAAGCCTTCGCCGAGTACCTGCACGAGCAGGTACGTAAGGTGCATTGGGGTTATGCCCAAGATGAGGCCCTCAGCAACGAGGAGCTCATTCGCGAGAACTATCAGGGCATACGCCCGGCCCCCGGTTACCCGGCCTGCCCTGAGCACACCGAGAAGGGCAGTATCTGGGAGCTGCTGGGCGTCGAGCAGGCCATCGGCATGAAGCTCACCGAGTCCTACGCCATGTGGCCGGGGGCGGCGGTGTCCGGCTGGTACTTCTCCCATCCCGACAGCAAGTACTTTGCGGTGGCGCAGATCCAGCAGGATCAGGTGGAAGACTACGCCGTGCGCAAGGGTATGACCCTGGTGGAAGCCGAGCGCTGGCTGGGGCCTAACCTGCATTGATCGGGTGTAAGTGGTCAGGAGAGGAAATGGACAAGGCAAGAGATGATGAGGCATGGCCGGATGAGGTGTTGATTGCCCGCTGTCTGGCCGAAGCGGATGAAGAGGGATACATCGATTTCAAGGTGTTCTGTCGGGCTCTGGATGTATCTGCCTCTGCGCTGGCCGGTTTCTTCCATGAGCGCGATCGCTTCTATGACTCGCCGGAGATGGTGGCCCTACGTGAAGGGTTAAACCACAGGGTAGAGTGGCGTGAACGCAAGCGGCGGGACGGTACTTCCCATGAACCTGCCCGGTTCGTGGTGAAGCGGGCGCAGATCCATCGGGATCATCTCGCGTGCTTTCTGCAACGGTCGCAGCGATACATCACCCGGGCCAGGGCAGACTTTGATCGGGCTGTACTGCGCTGGCGCATGGAGCAAAGCGGGGTCGGCCCCCTCCATTGAGCCAGCTTCCCCTTTTTATTGATATGAAGGTGATGCCTCCTCTGGGCGTGTCACCTTGCCTGCGCCAGCTCGGTGTGACCTGGCCACCCGGTTGGCCCATTCACGGGTCCATGGACCCTGAATCGAGGTGATGATGAAGATTGGATTTGTCGGCCTGGGGGCCGTGGTGCAGACGGCCTATCTGCCTGCGCTCGCTGCATTGGCAGAAGATGCTGAAATATGGGGTTTTGACCCGGATCTGACGCTGTCGGGGGTGAATCAGGCCCAGAGTCTGGAGGCCCTGCTGGCCTTGCCGCTGGACAGGCTGGTCATTGCCACCCCCTCCCTGCTGCACCTGCCGGTGCTGGAGCAGGCGCTGGCAAGCCGCATTCCTCTTATCTTGGTGGAGAAGCCCGTGGTGGCCAGCCTGGCCCAGCACGACCGCTTGCAGGCGTTATTGGCCGATCCCGCAGTGGCGGGCCGGGTGCTGGCGCTGGATCACTGGATGGCCCGCACCGCGGTGCAACGGCTGCTGAGCGGCACGCTGGGGGCCGACTGGCAGCCGCTGACTGGCGAGGCCCGGGTTCGGCCCGCGACCATCCAGGATGTGGCCGAGGTGGAGGGCTTCCTGCTGGAGCCCTGCGGGATCGATGAGCAAGGTCACCCCTTCGCCCTCAACTTCGCGACCGGCGAGCCGGATCAACGGACCTTCCACCATCCGGATGGCGTCATCCTCGACATCGGCACCCATGTGCTGGCGATGATCCGCGAGCTGCTGGTGGCCCTCGGCGGGGGCGACAGCCTGCATCTGATCGCCGAGGGCGTCTGCGATCGGCTGGGGCAGCCCATCGTGCTCGGGGATCTGCGTACCGCCGAGGGGCGTGCCTGCCTGCGCGGTGAGGCGGCCGGGGTGCCGCTGACCCTCTGGCTCGACAAATACGCCGGGCCCGGGGTGGAGAAGAAGGGGCTCAGTCTCCTGCTGAAAGATGGGCGACGGCTGGAGCTGCTGCGCAGCGGCAATCAGGCCTGGCTGCATCATCATGAGAACGGCGTGCTGCAGCGCTGGCAACTGGAGGGGCCACTCTATCGCGACTGCATCGCCGAGACCCTGCTGGCGCCTCTTCCCGCCAAGGGGTGGCAGGGGACGACGGCCCGCCGCCTGCAGGAGGTGGGCTTGCTGCTCGAGCTGCAACAGCTGCTGCGCGGTCCGCATTGAATCTGTTTTAGGGCGATCTTGCAGAAAGACACATGGTGAGGGGAAAGGATTGGCGTTGCCAGACGTTCATGGCACCTTATACTCTCCAGTCCGATTATCAGGTCTGCCATTTCCATGAATATTGCCATTTTATCCCGCGAGCCCAATAACTACTCCACCCGCCGCCTGGTCGAGGTGGCACGGGCCCGTGGTCATCAGGTCGAGGTGCTCGACACCCTGCGCTGCTACATGAACATCGCCTCCCACAGCCCCTCCATTCATTACGAAGGACGGGAGCTGGAGAGCTATGACGCCGTGATCCCGCGCATCGGTGCCAGCATCACCTTCTACGGCACCGCCGTGCTGCGTCAGTTCGAGATGATGAACACCATGGCCCTCAACAGCTCGGTGGCCATCTCCCGCTCCCGCGACAAGCTGCGCGCCATGCAACTGCTCTCCCGCCACGGCATAGGCCTGCCCATCACCGGCTATGCCCACAGTACTCACGACGTGCCGGATCTCATCACCATGGTGGGCGGGGCGCCGCTGGTGGTGAAGCTGCTGGAGGGGACCCAGGGAATAGGGGTGGTACTGTGCGAGACCCAGAAGGCCGCCGAGAGCGTGATCGAGGCCTTCATCCAGACCAACAACAACATCCTGGTGCAGGAGTATATCCGCGAGGCGAACGGCGCCGACATCCGCTGCCTGGTGGTCAACGGCAAGGTGGTCGCGGCCATGCGTCGTCAGGCCCAGCCGGGGGAGTTTCGCTCCAACCTGCACCGTGGCGGCACCGCCGAGGCGATCAAGATAAGCCCCGAAGAGCGGGCGACTGCGGTGCAGGCCGCCAAGATCATGGGACTGGATGTGGCCGGGGTGGACATTCTGCGCAGCGCCCGCGGCCCGCTGGTGCTGGAGGTGAACTCCTCGCCGGGCCTGCAGGGGGTGGAGGCGGCCTCCGGCAAGGACGTGGCGGGCAAGATCATCGACTTCCTGGAGCTCAAGGCGAGTCGCAAGCACAAGCCGGCCGAGTGACGACGGTGACCAGGGATGATTGGAACAGACAAGGCGCCTTCGGGCGCCTTGTCGTTTCTAGCCTTAGCCGTCCGGGGAGGAGGGGTTGGGGAGCTGGGATGGGGTGGCCAGCATCTCCAGCCTGGCGCTGAAGAGGCCCCCCTCCAGCCGGGTGGCGATCCGCCAGCCCAGCTTCTCGCAGATGCGCTGGATGATGGTCAGGCCGCAGCCGTAGCCGAGGATCTGATCCGGCGCCGCCGCGGTGGGATTGCTGATGGTGAGGGTCTGCCCTGTCAGCACTATCTCGATGTGACCATCGGCGTAGCTGAGGGCATTCTTGAGCAGGTTGCCGAGCGCGATGGCCAGCAGGGAGAGCGGGGCCTGCACCTCGCTCTGCTCGTCGAGGCTGAGTCGGATGTCCAGGCTTTCCCGTTGCAACAGGGGGGCGAGCCGAGCCAGCTCCCGCCGGATCAGCGGCGCCACCCGTTGCGGGGGGCGCTCGACCGCCTCCTTGCGCCCCAGCAGCAGGAAGGTCTCGGTGAGCAGCGCCATCTCGTCGCTGGCGGCGCGGATGCGGCTGGCCGCCCGGGCGGCGGGGGCGGGCAAGTCCGTCACCTTGCCGAGCAGGGCGGCGGAACCCTGGATCACCATGTTGGGGGTGCGCAGCTCGTGGCTGGCGAAGCGGCTGAACTCCTGCTCGCGGGCGAACACCGCAGCCACCTCCTGCTTGCCTGCCAGTAGCGCCAGCTCGATCTCCCGCAGCTCCTGCCAGGGGGCGTCCGGCACGAAGTCCGCCTGATCCGGGGTGAGGTGGGCGACCCGCTGACGCAGTCGCTCGAGCGGCCGGGTGATGTGGCGCACCAGCCAGATGCCGAATGCGATGCAGCCCAGCAGCAGGGCCAGCCCGATCAAGCGGGTGACCAGATGCAGCTTGTCTTCGTAAGGGTCCAGATAGTCGTCGGCGTCATCGTTGAACACCAGATAGAGCAGGCCCTGGCCCGAGGGGTGGGGCCGCACCAGGAAGTGCTTGTCCTCCTTGCCGAGCTGGTGCTCGAAGAAGCCCGGGCTCTGGTAGGCCTTGAGCCAGGCGGGCAGGCGGCCGTGCTCGGTCCAGTAGCTGGAGAATTGACGCGGGCTGGGTGCCGGGGCCGCGGTGCCGAGCCGCAGCCAGTCGTCGTTGTAGCGGGTGACTTCGGCCTCCAGCCAGTGGCGCAGGCTCAGCTCCTCCATCTTGTCCTCGGCCACCACCATCAGCAGGCTGAGGATCACCAGCAGCAGCAGCCCGGCCCCGCCCAGCGCCAGGATCAGCCGGCGACGCAGACTGGGCAGGCTCATGGCGCCACCTGCGCGTCAGCTGTCATTGGCATGCTCGCTCCCAGGCTTCACCAGTCGGTAACCCTGACCGTGCAGGGTCTCCAGCATGGGGGTGGGGAAGGGCTTGTCCAGCGCGTTGCGCAGGGCATAGATGTGACTGCGCAGGGCATCGGAGTCGGGCTCCTCATCCCCCCAGACGGTGTCGAGCACCTCCTGGCGGCTGACCAGGGCCGGGGCCCGGCGGGTGAGCAGGGTCAGGATCCGGAACGGGATCTTGCCGAGTTTCAACTCGACGCCGGCACGGCTGGCGCGGCCACTGGCGGGATCCACCTCCAGCTCGCCGAAGCGAAGCGCCCCCAGATCGGTGCGGGGGCCGCGCAGGGCCAGCGCCTGCAGCCTGACCTCCAGCTCCTCCATGGCGAACGGCTTGACCAGGTAGTCATCGCCGCCGGCGCGAAAGCCGGCCAGCTTGTCGTCCAGGCCATCGCGGGCGGTGAGAAACAGCACGGGTGTCGCAATGCCGTCGGCCCGCAGCCGCTCGACGGTGCGCAGGCCATCGAGGCGCGGCATCATCACATCCATGATGATGACGTCGAAGCGCTGCTCCGCCAGCAACTGCAGGGCGGCCTGGCCGTGATAGGCGCAGTCCAGCCGGTGCCCCGCCAGCTCCAGATAATCCATGATGGTTTCCGCGACCTGGGGATTGTCTTCCACCACCAGTATTTTCATGTTCTGATCTCCTGGTCTCGACCGATATTTCACGGTTATTTCACAGCGGATACGCCATCCTGTGTGCCAGTGTAACCCCGAGGATCCCCGATGAAGAAGCCTCTCTGTGCTCTCCTGCTGCTCATCTTGCTGCCATTTGGCACTGTGCAGTCGGCCGAGTTCAAGCTGACCGGCCGCACCACCTGGCAACTGGGCCAGCTGATGGTCAACGGCATCCCCTTCGCGATCGACGGCCAGACCCGCTTCAAGGATGGGCTGAGTGAAGACGATCTCGGGGGCAGCTGGGTCGATCTGGAAGGGGTGGTGCAGGGGGAGCAGCGGCTGATCCGCGAGGTGGAGACGCTGGAAGAAAAAGACCAGATGGAGCTGGAAGGACCTGTGGCCCAGGGGCGGATCTGGGGCTATGTCACCTCGGACGACAGCCTGGCGCCGTTCGAAGGGCGCTGGTTGGAGCTGGAGTGCCGGTTCGATGGCATGCGTCTGAGCCGCTGCCGTGAAGATGATTGAGGCGCCCACAGCAGCGCCGACCGGAAAAAGTGCCCATCCAGGCCCATAGTTAAACCTCATCGCCGGTTGACCATGGGCCTGTTTGCTATGACCAGAACCGCATTGCTGCTGTGGGTGTTACCGTTTTGCACCCTGGCCACCGAGGCCGAACTCTGGCTGGTGGAGCTGGAGCACAACGACGGCATCCGCCTGCAATTTCAGGGTGCCGAACTGGAGCTGGGCAGCGCCGCGCTGACCGGGGTGAACCAGCCCGACGATCTCAAGCCCGGCATGCGGCTCGCCATCCTGAGCCGGTACGGCGTTGCCCAGCAGATCCGGGTGCTCGCCACGGCGCCGGATCTGGCGCAGAGCAGCCAGTGGCTGCGGGCGGAGGACAGGCTGCTCGCTACCGCAGGGGAGACCTTGTTGCTGCAGGAGCTGGGAGTGCTGGTGTTTGATGCCGGCACCCGCTGGCTCAACGGCAGCCCCGCCGACCTGCAACCGGGCCTCAGGCTGGTGCTGAGCCGCGATGAGGATGGACGCTTGACCGAGGTGCTGATCCCCAATCCTGAGGATGACTAAGGAGGTCGCGCCACGGGGTGGCGCGACCTTGTCACTTATTGGAAGTGGATATTCTCGAGAGGAATCTGGGTCGCATTCCATGAAGTGTCACAGGGCCTTGGACTAGGATAGGTAAATTCAAATAGTTCTTGTTTATCCTTGTTGATCCCCTGAATGACGACACGGGTTCTATTGTCGATTGCCGCATAGTTGATCAAATAATCCCCTTGGGTAGACAACTTGTCCTCGTAAATGCTGGAGCATATATCCGAGTAGAGGCCATCATCAAAGTTCCATGCCATCTGACCAGTTCTGTTCTGACTATCAATGTCGAAGATGGCGGCCTGGCTGGTAGCGAGATCTATACCGGCAGGGGTACCAAGTGGGTTGTTGAGGCTTCTCAACCCATTATTGAACAGTATCAGTTGCCCATTCTGGGTTATCGATAGGGCGTGCTGTCCAATGGGCGTCTGACCTGTAGAGAGAGACAAGGCTAGCTTCTGTAGCGATGGATAGGAGTGCCAGTGTTTGGTCTCGTCCCCCAGCAACCAGATGATTTTACCCGTGTTGTAATCCAGCTTTACCACGAAGTTTTCGCGGCTGGAGATCAGTAAGGTGTCATCGGCAGGATCATAGGTAGCGGCATTCATATGAAACCAGTCCACGCCATCTCTGACAAAATTTCTGGGGTCATCGCCCTCTTGCAGCATATATTCAGAGAATATTTTACCGATATCCCATTCCTTGATTACCGTACCATTTCTATCTATTTCACTTAAAAACGACTCTATTTTTAATACCCCGTCGATAGTACCATCCAATTCAACCAGCACTCCATGCTTGCCTGGATCTATATTGTGATGAAAGTAGGCGTCGCTACCCATCTTTGTGCCACTGACATTTAACATACCAGTTTTTCCATATAGAGACACAGTATCGATAGCGGTAGCAGCCCCCTTAAAGTTTCCTGTCCAAAAAGTATTGTTGATGAAAATTGATGGGTTGGAATTTCTTTTTATATCAGCATCCCAACGTACTTCACCATCTATATCCATAATAATGGGAGTCTTGAGTTGTCCTTTCAAATAAAAATAACTGTAACTCGGTGTGGCGGTCGGCTTGATGCTGATGCCTACGTTGTCATAAATACCCACGCTGTCGACATAGGCGGCAGCAGGGACCATCTTCTGAAATGAGTAGATACTGTCATCGATATACTGAATATCTATCGTGAGTTCATTGAGATAGTTGCTGTAGAGGCCAAATATTGGAATCTGTACGTTGTTATTTGCGGTGTTATATAACCCATTGCTGGACAGGTAGTTCCAATCATAGGTAGCAGAGACGGGTTTGGCGAAGTTGTCGTCTTTTGTCTTGATATGGAAGGATATATTTTTTATCTTGCTGGTGTCTAATCCAGTCATATTCAAGGCTGAAATAAACACTGAAGTGTGTGGGTCATCCTCTATGACTTGTGTCGCAGGGTCATAAGTAAATTGTTCAGCCAGAGTCTTGCTGTCATTACTACTGTCGCATCCATATAACCCAAAGCAGAACATGCCAAGAATACATGTTTTTTTGTGGTTCATAATGCACACCATCCCTATGTTAATGAACAGCATTCATTGTAGTGAAAAAATCATGGTTGAGTTAACAGATGGGCCGTATATACTGGCGCCATCTTGTCGGAGTGCCGACCGTCGAACGACGCGAAGCTGAGACCGTTAATTCGGGATCCGTGGAACCTGATCAGGCTAGAACCTGCGAAGGGAAACAAGGGTAACCAGTGGGTTGCCGCGCGGGGAGAGGGACAAGCCTCTCCCGCTCATCGAAGGGGTCAATCCCGCGATGAGTCAGGGTGCACGAGAGGGAGTCTGTCCCGTCCGGTCTGTCCATCGAGGCGCCGCACGGCCCGCCCGAACAGGGGGGAGCCAGACAGCAGAGCAGGGAAGCACAGATCCCGGGCTCGCTCCCTCTTGAAGCACATCTCACCCACAGGTTCATCACTTCTCCTCGAACTCCAGACAAGCAAACACCCATAACTTCAACCAGTTAATGTGAGTTTTGCTATGTCTACCCCAGTACAGTCCGCTCCAGAAGCACAGTCCGTTTCAGAAAACGCCGTATCTGAACAGATCAAGCCAGCCGTCGCCAGCCGCCGCCAGCAGCGCGCCAGCGCCCAAACCTTTATCGATAACCTCAAGGGCATGGCCCATCCCAACTCCAGACGCATCTTCATCCAGGGCTCGCGCCCCGACATCCGGGTCGGGCTGCGGGAGATCTCCCTGGCCGACACCTTCGTCGGTGGCAGCGAGGAGCACCCCAAGTTCGAGGCCAATGAGTCGGTGCCTGTCTACGACACCTCGGGCGCCTACGGCGACGAGCAGGCCGAGATCGACGTGCGCCGCGGCCTGCCGCGCCTGCGGGAAGCCTGGGTGCTGGAGCGGGGCGACACCGAATCCCTCGATGGCCTGAGCTCCGCCTTCACCCAGGAGCGCCTCGCCGACGAGGGGCTGGATCACCTGCGCTTCGATAACTTGCCCAAGCCGCTGCGTGCCAAGCCGGGTCGCCGGGTGACCCAGCTGCACTATGCCCGCCAGGGTATCGTCACCCCCGAGATGGAGTTCATCGCCATTCGCGAGAACATGGGCCGCGAGCGGGTGCGCTCCGAGCTGCTGCTGCGCCAACATCCGGGTCAGGGCTTCGGCGCCCGCCCGCCGGAAAACATCACCCCCGAGTTCGTGCGCGATGAGGTGGCCGCCGGCCGCGCCATCATCCCCAGCAACATCAACCACCCGGAAGCCGAGCCCATGATCATCGGCCGCAACTTTCTGGTGAAGATCAACGCCAACATCGGCAACTCGGCGGTCACCTCCAGCATCGAGGAAGAAGTGGAGAAGCTGGTCTGGTCCACCCGCTGGGGCGCCGACACCGTCATGGATCTCTCCACCGGCCGCTACATCCATGAGACCCGCGAGTGGATCCTGCGCAACAGCCCTGTCCCCATCGGTACTGTGCCCATCTATCAGGCGCTGGAGAAGACCAACGGCATCGCCGAGGAGCTGACCTGGGAGCTGTTCCGCGACACCCTGCTGGAGCAGGCCGAGCAGGGGGTGGATTACTTCACCATCCACGCCGGCGTCCTGCTGCGTTACGTGCCCATGACCGCCAAGCGCCTCACCGGTATCGTATCCCGCGGCGGTAGCATCATGGCCAAGTGGTGCCTGTCCCACCACAAGGAGAACTTCCTCTACCAGCATTTTCGCGAGATCTGCGAAATCTGCGCCGCCTATGACGTGGCGCTCTCCCTGGGGGATGGCCTGCGTCCCGGCTCCGTCTATGACGCCAACGACGAGGCCCAGTTCGCCGAGCTGCACACCCTGGGCGAGCTGACCAAGATCGCCTGGGAGTACGACGTCCAGGTGATGATCGAGGGGCCGGGTCACGTGCCCATGCACATGATCGAGCGCAACATGACGGAGCAGCTGGAGCACTGCCACGAGGCGCCCTTCTACACCCTGGGCCCGCTCACCACAGACATAGCCCCCGGCTACGATCACTTCACCTCCGGCATAGGTGCCGCCATGATCGGCTGGTATGGCTGCGCCATGCTCTGCTACGTCACCCCCAAGGAGCACCTGGGGCTGCCGAACAAGGAGGACGTCAAGCAGGGGCTCATCACCTACAAGATCGCCGCCCACGCCGCCGATCTCGCCAAGGGTCACCCCGGCGCCCAGATCCGCGACAACGCCATGTCCAAGGCGCGCTTCGAGTTCCGCTGGGAGGATCAGTTCAACCTGGCGCTGGATCCCGAGACAGCCCGTGCCTACCACGACGAGACCCTGCCCCAGGAGTCCGGCAAGGTGGCCCACTTCTGCTCCATGTGCGGCCCCAAGTTCTGCTCCATGAAGATCACCCAGGACGTACGTGACTACGCCGCCAAGCTCGATGCCGCCAAGCTGGAGACCATAGAGGTGAAGCTGGTGGGCATGGATGGCCAGCAACAGCGGGTGCAGGCCGAGGTGGAGAGCGGCATGGCCAAGATGGCGGAAACTTTCAAGGAGAAGGGGGGCGAGCTCTACCATCAGGCGGCGGCCCTCAAAGAGGAGCGGGAAGAAGCATGAGCACCAAGCCCATCGTCTGGACCATAGCCGGTTCCGACTCGGGGGGCGGCGCCGGCATCCAGGCGGATTTGCACAGCATGCACAGCCTCGGCGTGCACGGCTGCTCCGTCATCTCCGCCATCACCGCCCAGAACTCGGTGGCGGTGAAGATGGTGGATCCCGTGCTGATGCAGAGCTTCTGCGCCCAGATCGACGCCCTCGGCGTCGATCTGCCGCCGGCCGCCATCAAGATAGGCCTGCTGCCGACCCGGCTCCATGTGGAGGTGCTGGCACGCCGGTTGGAGGTGATCGCCGCCCCCTTCGTGGTCTATGACCCGGTGGCCATCGCCAGCAGCGGCACCCCCATGGCCGAGCCGAACATGCTGGCGGCGGTGCGCGAGCACCTGCTGCCAAGGCTGTCTCTCATCACCCCCAACGGCCCCGAGCTGGAGGCACTGACCGGCATCCCGGCGACCAGCCCCGCGCTGGTGCGGGCGGGGGCCGCCCGGCTGCGCGAACTCGGCGCCCGCGCCGTGCTGGTCAAGGGGGGGCATCTGGCGTGGAGTGGCGAGCTCTGCCTCGACTACTACCAGGATGAGCACAGGGAGTTCTGGTTGGCCGCGCCGCGCCTGGCGACTCGCCACGGCCACGGCACCGGTTGCTGCTACGCCAGCGCTATCGCCGCCGTCGTGGCGCTGGATTATCCGCTGGAGGATGCCATCACCCTGGCGCGCGCCTACCTGCAGCAAGGGTTGGCGGCCGCGCAGGGGGTTGGTGCCGGCCCAGGCCCCATCGCCCACCTCGGTTGGCCCAGGGATCTCGCCCAGTTCCCCCGCGCCCTGCTGGCGGGCTCTGCGCTGGATCACCGCTTCGGCCTCTATCCCGCCAGCGAGGCCCGCCTGCCGGAGGGTCCCTTCGCCGGGACCGAGCATCGCCTCGGCCTCTATCCGGTGGTGGATTCGGTGCCGTGGCTCGAGCGGCTGTTGAAAGCCGGGGTCAAGACACTGCAGCTGCGTATCAAGGACTTGCCCGCCGACGCCGTGATGCCCGCCATCGTCGAGGCGGTGGCGCTCGGCCGCCGCTTCGGGGCCCGGCTCTTTATCAACGATTACTGGCAGCAAGCCATCACCGCTGGTGCCTATGGCGTGCACCTGGGCCAGGAGGACATGGAGACGGCGGATCTCGCCGCCATCCAGGCCGCCGGCCTGCGCCTCGGCATCTCCACTCACGGCTACTTCGAGCTGATGCGGGCCCGGGAACTGGCACCTTCTTACATTGCCCTCGGCCATATCTTCCCCACCAACACCAAGCAGATGCCGTCCCGCCCCCAGGGGCTGGTGCGGCTGCACCACTACCGTGCCCTGATGCGCGACTGGCCGACCGTGGCCATAGGCGGCATAGGCGAGGATCGGGTGGGGCCGGTGCAGGAGAGCGGGGTGGGCAGCATAGCCCTGGTCTCCGCCATCACCGCCAGCGATGACTGGCAGGGGGCCACCGTCCGTCTGCTGGCCGCCGTCGGGGCCGGGGACGAGCCACTGTCGGCCCTGCCTAACCAGGAAAAGGAGGCCAGCCATGCTCTCTGACGAGGCATCTTTAAGTGACGAAGAGTATCTGCGCTATGGCCGCCAGCTGATGCTCGCCGAGATTGGGGAGGAGGGGCAGGCGCGGCTCAAGGGCAAGTCGGTACTGATCGTCGGTCTCGGTGGCCTCGGCTCGCCGCTGGCGCTCTATCTCGCCGGGGCCGGAGTGGGCACGCTGTGGCTCGCCGATGGCGACATCCTGGATTCCAGCAATCTGCCGCGCCAGATCCTGTTCGATGGCGAGGGCCTGCGCCGCTCCAAGGCCGAGCTGGCCCGGGAGCGACTGGCGGCCCACAACCCGCTGGTGGAGCTGATCGCCATCAACCAGCGCCTCGATGGGGCTAGCCTGCCGGCCTTCGTGGCCGAGGTGGATCTGGTGATCGACTGCTGTGACAACCTGGCGACCCGCCACGCCATCAACGCCGCCTGCGTAGTGCAGGGCAAGCCCTGGATCTCCGCCGCCGCCGTCGGCTGGCAGGGTCAGCTGATGGCGCGCAGCGCCCCTGAGCATGCCTGCTACGCCTGCCTCTACCCGGCGGATACCGAAGTAAGGGAGAGCTGCCAGAGCAGCGGTGTCACCGGCCCGCTAGTGGGAGTGATGGGTTCCCTGCAGGCGCTGGAGGCACTGAAACTGCTGCTCGGGCGCCCCAGCCCGGTGGCGGGCACCCTGCGCCGCTTCGATGCCCTGACCCATGAGTGGCAGTGCCTGCAGCTGCCCGCCGATCCCGCTTGCCCGGTGTGTGGCAGCCATAAGGATGACCAATGAATATTCGATTGAACGATATCGAGCTGACGCTGCCCACCGGCCAGAGTCTGACCGAGCTGCTGGCGGTGCAGGAGATTGCCCCCCAGGGGGTGGCGGTGGCCCTCAACGGCGCCGTGCTGCCCCGTAGCCGCTGGTCAGAGACCCGCCTCAGTGACGGGGACGAGATCCACCTTTTCACCGCCATTGCGGGAGGCTGAGATGCTGACCATTGCGAACCACACCTTTTCTTCCCGTCTCTTCACCGGCACCGGCAAGTTCGCCCGTCCGGAGCTGATGGCCGCCGCCATCGAGGCAAGCGGCTCCCAACTGGTGACCATGGCCATCAAGCGGCTGGAGCCGGGCAAGCGCCACGACGACATCCTCACTCCGCTGCTGGCCCTCGGGGTCAAGCTGCTGCCCAACACCTCGGGCGCCAAGACCGCCGCCGAGGCGGTATTTGCCGCCCGGCTCGCCCGGGAGGCGCTCGGTACCAACTGGCTCAAGCTGGAGATCCACCCCGATCCCAAATACCTGTTGCCCGATCCCATAGAGACGCTCAAGGCTGCGGAACAGCTGGTGAAAGAAGGCTTCGTGGTGCTGCCCTATTGCGGCGCCGATCCCGTGCTGTGCAAGCGGCTCGAAGAGGTGGGCTGCGCCGCCGTCATGCCGCTCGGCGCCCCCATTGGCTCCAATCAGGGGCTGGTGACCCGGGAGTTTCTGTCGATCATCGTCGAGCAGGCCAAGGTGCCCGTGGTGGTGGATGCGGGGATCGGGGCCCCCAGCCACGCGGCGGCGGCCTTTGAGCTGGGTGCCGACGCCGTGCTGGTCAACACCGCCATCGCCGTGAGCGGGGATCCTGTCGCCATGGGCCGCGCCTTCGCGCTGGCCTGCGAGGCCGGTCGCGGCGCCTATCTGGCCGGATTGGGGGCGCGTGGCAGCCAGGCCCAGGCCTCCAGCCCGCTTACCGATTTTCTGGAGGCGCTATGAGCCAGAGCATGGGGCAAGATGTGGTGTCTGCATGCTCCCCTCTCCCATTGGGAGAGGGGCCGGGGGTGAGGGAACCGGCTGAAGCGGCACTTGAATTGGTTGAGCCCTGCACTCCTCCCCCTCCCAAGGGGGAGGCCGGGAGGGGGTTGGATTTTGCCGACCGCTGGCGCGAGCTGGACTGGGATCATGTGGGCATGAGCATCCGCGCCAAGACGGCGCGGGACGTGGAGTTGGCGTTGGCCAACCCACGGCGCGGCCTGGATGACTTCATGGCGCTGATCTCCCCGGCCGCCGAGCCCTTCCTGCCGCAGATGGCGGAGCTGGCGGAGCGCCTCACCCGCCAGCGTTTCGGTAACACAGTCGGCTTCTACGTGCCGCTCTATCTGTCGAACCTCTGCGCCAACGACTGCTCCTACTGTGGCTTCTCCATGAGCAACCGCCTCAAGCGCAAGACCCTGAATGCCGAGGAAATCGAGCGCGAGTGTCTGGCCCTCAAGGCGCGCGGCTTCGACAGCGTGCTGCTGGTGACCGGCGAGCACGAGACCAAGGTGGGTATGGCCTATTTTCGCCAGCACCTGCCACAGATCCGCCGCCACTTCAGCACCCTGGCGATGGAGGTGCAGCCGTTGTCGCAGGCCGAGTATGCCGAGCTCAAGACGCTCGGGCTGGATGCGGTCATGGTCTATCAGGAGACCTATCACGCCCCGGCCTACGCCCGCCACCACCTGCGCGGCAACAAGCAGGATATCGAGTGGCGCCTCGCCACCCCGGACAGGCTGGGCCGCGCCGGCATCGACAAGATTGGCCTCGGTGCCCTGATCGGCCTGTCGCCGGACTGGCGCGCCGACAGCTATTTCGTGGCCGAGCACCTGAGCTGGCTGGAGCGCCACCACTGGCAGAGCCGCTATTCCCTCTCCTTCCCGCGGCTGCGCCCCTGCACCGGCGGTCTGCAGCCCGAGGTGACCATGACGGACCGCCAGCTGGTGCAGCTCATCTGCGCCTGGCGCCTGCTCTCGCCGACCCTGGACTTGTCTCTCTCCACCCGGGAATCGCCGGCCTTTCGCAACGGCGCCCTGCGCCTCGGTATCACCCAGATGTCGGCGGAGTCGCGCACCCAGCCTGGCGGCTACGCGGAAGGGGATGAGGAGGAGTTGGAGCAGTTCGCCATCCACGACGATCGCGCCCTCGGCGAAGTTGCCGCCGCTGTCAGGCAAGCGGGGTTGCAGCCGGTGTTCAAGGATTGGGAACCGTTTTTGGGGAGGTAATAAAGCCAGTTAGCTGGACCACAAGCGTATATAGGTTTCTGGCTGGCTATAACAGGATGCATTTAACTTTGTTCATTGCATCCTGTTATTCTGTGTTATCTACAAGGAATGTTTAAATGACAGGTGCCACCACTCATTTTAGAGTTAGTTATTAAAGTGTCTCTTTGAGTCTGTCTTTGGCGAATTCCAGAAATCTACTGATTTTACGGGAACGGGCACTCTCACCTGTGGCCATAAGTGCGACAATGTCAACTTGTGGTAAAGCATATTCTGGGAGGAGCTCTACCAAAGTACCAGTATTGAGCTCAGTAATAAGGTCCCATTCCGAACGATTGATTATGCCCAATCCATCTAGAGCCCACTGCTTCACCACATCGGCAATATTGCTGGTAAGTGAAGGCGTCACCCTGAGACGACATTCTCTGCCTGATTCGATATGCTGGAAACGCCAGAGGGAAACATCTTCATTATTTTCCCTCAATACGATGCAATCATGCTGATTAGTCATCAGTTGTTCTGGTGTTGTCAGGTCTGGCATGGTGGAAATATAGTCTGGTGATGCACAGAGGACACGACGAGTGGGCGAGATGACCATTCTATAGAGATGTGCCTGGGTTAATTCACCAATATAAAACATGATGTCAGGTTGGAGAGGGGAGTCTGTCCAAGAAGGGCGATCGGACAGGGTAAGATCGATGGATACTGCCGGGTATTGCTGCTTGAATTGGCCAATAATGGGAGACAGTTTTTTCTCACCGAAACCAATAGGTGCAATTATATTGATATGGCCGCACAGGTCATCCTTGGCCGCTCTTAGCGATTCTTCAATTGAGGCCATTTGTCTGATAATTCCTGACCCCATGTCGATCAATATCTGGCCATGCTCGGTGACTTTTAGTTGTCGACCCTGTCGTTCAATCAGAATAAGTCCAAGCTTTTCCTCGAGGGACCTGAGCTTCTGAGTAACATAAGGTGCCGAAACATTGAGTTGTTTTGCTGCGGTGGAGAAGTTTTTGCAGGCAGCAATTGTAATAAAAAATTTTATATCATTTATAGCCAGCATTAACATCGCCATTAAGTGAGGATTAACAAAATGCTAAATATGAGAAACATGCTACCACATGCTATGTTCTTACCGCAATGCAATAGCATTATCTGTTAATCGACGGTTTGGATTCGGCTCCGCAGATATGCTGACCATCTAAACTAGCTTTAATGGGTTAAATCGAGGTGCTATTTGTCGGAGTGGTAGTCGATAAATAGCCCTTTCAAAGGAAGTATTATGACATTTAGTATCATGCTGGCATTTGTTTTTAGCTGTGTCGCCTTTAGTTTTTCTCCAGGGGCGGGCGCCATTGCAACTATGTCAAGATCGATAGAAGGCGGCATAGTTCAAGCCAGGTACAATATTATTGGTTTGCAACTGGCACTGCTGGTTCACCTCACCATTGTAAGTGTCGGACTAGGAACCTTTGTGGCATCATCAGAAGTTGCGTTTGATTTCATAAAATATATAGGTGGAGGCTATCTTATTTACTTGGGTGTGATGAAAATAAAAAACTCAGGGAATATCGTGTTGCGTAATACTGAGACGCAAGGCGGCAAGTTAAATAGCTTGGTTAATGGTTTTGTTGTCAATCTAACAAATCCAAAATCCATTGTGTTTTTGGTCGCGTTTCTTCCGCAGTTTGTCGACGGTTCAGATAGTGGTTATCAATATATTAAACTTGGCTTTTTCATTGTTTTGGTGGACTGCATCGCAATGTTGTCATATGCATCTTTCTCTCATGTTTTATTGCGATATCTCTCTGAGCCATCTCATTTAAAGCGTTTGAATTTAATATTTGGTGCAGTATTTATCATGCTAGCCGTGATGTTGTTAATGTCTGGCAGACATTGAGAGGACGATTCAATAGGTGACATCATGGCCATAGGGGAAGATGGCTTGTGAGGGATGTGGCCATGGCCCGGCAGCCAATGAATCACTTCATGGACAACGTGCCGCCTTTTTCAGAGAAGGTTATGGTACTGCAACGGAGTGGCTCTGCTTGGATCTTTATCTTGGCGGGGATGAGGGAGTACACATGAGCATCCAGAGGTTGGCCATGGAGGAAGATACGATTTTTGGCCCGACATTCGAAAGTGGCGCCAACGGCGATAGCCACGGCCTCGCTCGCCGAATTGCCGGCGCCTGCCACAATCTCCAGCCTGAACAGGCCCAGCTGCCGAAAACCGAAGTCGCATAACAGGGCGACCGCCTGCCGGGCGATGCTGTGGCCTTGTCGGGATTGTCTTACCCAATAGCCGATATTGCCGTAGCGATGATGGGGAGCCAGCTGATTGATACCGACGCCACCCAGTAGCTGGCAGGCGACTGCGCAAAAGAGGCCCATATCATAGGCACGCCCCGCCGCACGATCCTGTTCGCAGGTGGCAAACCACCCTAGCGCCTTGTCCCGATTGAATGAGGGAGTGCACCAGCTCATCCAGGTGCCGACCGTCTCGATGGATTCGTGCGCCGCGCGGACAAACTCATCGGCATCAGTCGGTTCGAAGGGGCGAATAACGAGATTGGCATTGGCAAGTGGTTGGAATGTCCTGGGCTGTCCTGCTTTTTCATTTGGATGAATGGTTAGGCCTTTTCGACGGCAACCCGCTTAAGCCCCATGCCAACACTGGCAGGAGCCGTGAGTGAGAAACCGAATTGCTGATAGAGTCGCTGAGCCTGCCCATCTGCCAGCAAGCTGACATAGCCTGATTCCGGCACTTCGCGGGCGATATAGTCCGCGATCTCCGCCATGATCTTTTTGCCTACACCTTGACCCTGATATTCAGGCAGGACTGCAATATCAACGACTTGATAAAATGTCCCGCCATCTCCGATGATACGACCCATGCCGATTGCGGTCTGACCGCAAAATATCTGGACGGCAAACAGCGTATTGGGCAGGCCACGTTCTGCGGCCTCAATAGTCTTCGAGCTAAGTCCCGCAGCTGTTCGAAGATAGCGATAGGTTTCGACGAGCGGCGTTGAGTGGACGACAGTGAAAGCAGGTGTTGGTGCGGTCATTTGGATAACTCCTGTGGGGCCTGATTGAATTAAATTCGCATATAACGCAATGGTCTGGGGGATTGATGTGTTCTCTCCAAGGGGCAGACCGCTGTGCTGCGATCGGATGGGGAGGCTCTCCTCGATGTCTCCAGATGGTTTGCTATAAACCCACCCTCTCCAACTCCGTAATATCCCCACCACCAATCAATTTCAAATTCCGGCTGATCTGCTCCACCGGCCAGTTCCACCAGGCGAGGGTGTTGAGGCGGGCTATGGTGTCGTCGTCGAAGCGGTAGCGGATCACCCGGGCTGGGTTGCCGCCGACGACGGCGTAGTCGGGCACGTCGCCGGTGACCACGGAGCGGGCGGCGATGATGGCGCCGTTGCCGACCTTGACGCCCGGCATGATCAGGGCGTCATAGCCTATCCAGACGTCGTTGCCGATGACGGTATCCCCCTTGTAGGGGAGGCTGCCCGGTGCGGGGGCGGTGCTCTCCCAGCCGTTGCCGAAGATAAAGAAGGGGTAGGTGGAGAAGCCGGAGCTCTGGTGGTTGGCGCCGTTCATGATGAACTTGACCCCGCGGGCGATGGCGCAGAACTTGCCGATGATGAGCTTGTCGCCGATGAAGGGGAAGTGGTAGAGGACGTTGCGCTCAAAGCCTGCCGAATCTTCCGGGTCGTCGTAGTAGCTGTAGTCACCCACCTCGATATTGGGCCCCTTGATGGTGTTCTTGATAAAGCACACCTGGGGGAAGCCATTCATGGGATGGGGATTGGTGGGGTCGGGTCCGTGCAAGGTGCTCTCCTTTCGAATCTGTTGGCACCTAACCCTAAGGGAGTTTGATGACCCTTTGCCACCCTTTTTCGGTTGTTTATCACTGGCTGGATGCCTGTGAGCCAGTCCTTGTCGCCCCCTGTGTGTTGGCGCATCGATCTTGGGCGGTTTTTTCTCTAGCATGGGCAGATGCGGGGCGCGGCTCCGTCACACGACTTTTGGCGGCGTCCGTTTATGGACTTTGGGCGGAGAGAAGAGATGAAGATGCGTTTCTTGTTGGTGTTGGGTGCCCTGGTGCTGGGCGGTTGTGCGGTCAATCCCTATGGTGGCACTCAGGCGCCGGTCTCCGAGCCTAAGCCGCCGGTGAGCCAGCCGGACAAGCCGGTGACCGAGCCCGAGGTGGTGAAACCTGCCCCCAAACCCGTGGCGCCGACCGGGCTGGCGCTGGCCATGGCGGATGCCTTCCTCAAGGCCCAGGAAGTGCAGGCGCTGGCGGGTAGCAATCCTGTGCTGCTGTTGATGCCGCCCCAGAATGGCACGGGTGAGCCGTTCAATACCCAGCCCATGGCGGTGGCCATGAGCCAGCGCATTCAGCAGCACGGTGGCTTCAGCTTCGCCGATCCCGGCCAGGTCGCGGCCATCACCGGCCAGCTCGAGTATCAGCAGGGGGGCATGAACCCGGCCTCCCTGGTGCGTCTCGGCCGCCAGACCGGGGCCGGTTACATGCTCTACGGGGATCTCGTCTCCGAGGGGAGTCGCTACCGGCTCGCCATGAGCCTGATGGATCTGAAAAGCGGCGAGCTGCTGTGGAACGGGAGCCGCACCGCCAGCCGCTGATCCCATAGTGTTGACCGCTGATAAAGCCATCGCGCCCGTCTCGATGGCTTTGTTGTTTTCAGCCCCGGCCTTCTGATGCCGAGCGGGCATTTTTGCAGCGCAATATCCTGCCTTTCTCACCACAATGCCATCTCACGCCATGTTTTAAGTACATAACGCTATCAAGAAGCGGATTTGTTGATATTAATCACTGCTTGGTGGTGATGGATTGACATAAAGTCGACGCCGAACGGAACTGACCTGCCATAAGTCACTGCCTCACCCGCGGCGTCGTTCTCCACCCCTTGTCTCGGCGGAGAGGGAGAGGGCGGCAAGGTGTCGGCAAGCTTTCCCTCTTTCCCTGTCGCTCGCCCTGATATCGGTGGCCTGTCGAACGCAGGCCCCCGTCATACGAGCGGCGGGACCGTGTGCGATACTTAACGGGTCGTGTATAACAATCAACAAAGGGTGGCTCGCCCAAGGCTCGGAAGGAACACAGATGGCTCTCTCAGTGGCACAGCTCTACGAAGTGATGACCCAGCTGCCGGATCCCGTCTTTATCCTCAGTGAGGACGGCTATTACGTGGAATACATAGGCGGGGTGGAGCAGCAATCCTATCAGGACGGCAACCCGCTGATCGGCAAGCAGTTGCTCGATATCCTGCCCGATGACAAGGCGCGCTGGGTGATGGAGCAGGTGGCGCACGCCCTGGCCACCGGCGAGGTACAGGTGGTGGAATACGATCTCTCGCCCGCCGAGGTGGAGGGGATCAACGCCGATGCGGGCCCCCAGGGGATGCAGCGCTTCGAGGGCAAGATAGCGCCGCTGCCATCCCTCTACGACGGCAAGCGGGCGGTGGCCTGGATGACCCGCAACATCACCCGTCAACACGAGTTGCAGCGCAGGCTCAAGCGACTCGGTGAGACGGATCAGCTCACCGGTCTCTACAATCGCCACTTCTTCTTCGAACACTATCACCACAGGGTGCAGGGCCAGCAGAGCACCGGCCTCATCATGCTGGATCTCGATCACTTCAAGCGGATCAACGATCGTTTCGGCCATCAGGCCGGGGATCGGGTGCTGTGCAACTTCAGCGAGTGCGTGGCCGCCCAGTTGAGGGCCGAGGACATGTTCGTGCGCAGTGGGGGCGAGGAGTTTCTGATCCTGCTGCCGGAGATAGACGAGGAGATATTGCGCAAGGTGGCGGAGCGCATCCGCGCCGCCGTGGCAGCCATGGCGCCGGATCCGGCTCCCATCACGGTGAGCCTGGGGACCACCCTGATCCGGCCTGGCGAGGAGGTCAGTGCCGTGCTGGCCCGGGCCGACGAGTGGCTCTATCGGGCCAAGCGGGGCGGGCGCAACCGGGTGGCCCACGACTCGGATCCCTGAGCGGCACGACCACATAACAAACAAGGGCGACCCTGGGGTCGCCCTTGTTGTTTGTCCTCGGCCTTGGCCAGATCCGCCTTAGCTGAACAGGGTCGAGACGTTCTGGCCCGCCATCAGCAGGCCTATGCCCAGCACGCTGAACCAGACCAGGGTGGCGGTCACCAGGGCGTAGCCACCGGCGACGAAGAGGCCGTCCCGCTGCAACATGCCGATGGCCAGCAGCAGTATGGCCCAGGCGGGCATGGCGTTGGTGAAGGGGATGGCGCCAAGCGGCAGCATCAGCAACAGGGCCGCCAGCATGATCAGCAGGCCGTTGCAGCGATTGATGACGGTGCTGCCGGTCAACAGCAGCAGGCGCGGCCGGATGAAGCGATCGATGCGAGCCAGCAGATCGGCCCCCTTGTGCAGGGTGGGCTTGAGCTGGTCGGCGGCGAAGCGGCGCTCCATCAGGATGGAGGGCAGCCAGGGCACCCGGTTGAGGGTGATGCCGACGCCGATAAACAGGATCAGCAGGCCGAACGGGGTGCTGACGCCGGGAATGGAGACCGGCAGCAGGAAGGGCACCGTGAGCAGCACGCAAAACAGCAGCATGCCCTGTTCACCCACCAGGCTGAGCATGTCCCGCAGGCTGATGTGGCTCTCCTCGATGGCATGAGCGGTGGCCCGCAGGGTGTCGGAAAGCTTGTTCTGTGGGTCGTTGAGTTGCGCGGCAACCATTCCTGAAATCCTCGTCTTGTTAATGCCAGCTCTGTGGCGCCGCTAGCTTACGGGGTCGAGGTTAATCCCAGATGAATGGTGCCTCGGTGGGAGGGGGCAATGCAGAAACAGGGCCTGTCTTAATGGGCCGATACAGCCCCTATTTAGGATCGGATGCAGAAGGCTCTGATATGCTTTTGGCGCGAGCCATGCACACATAAGCAGATCAGGGGGAAGGTCGTGATGCGAGCGGGAATGATGGTGGTGGGGTTGTTGTTGCCACTGGGCCAGGGCTGGGCGGCCCAGCCCGATGAATTGGGTTGGCAGCTGACGCCTTTCGCGGGCTACAGCTCGTCGATCGGCTTCGAGGCGATGGAGGATCCCGCCCCCGCGCCGGTGGCGACCCGGATCGACTCGCTACAGGGGGAGAGCTCGGGCAACTGGGGCTTCTTCATCAGCAAGGAGGTGGACGATCCCGGCATGATAGAGCTGCTCTACAGCCACCAGTCGACCCCGATGTCACCGGATCAGCCGGACAAGCTGACGGTGGACACCCTGCACTTCGCCGGTGCCCTGATCCTCTCTGACAACGTCATGGCGCCCTACATAGGTGCCGGGATCGGGGTGACGCGCTTCGATGCCTATGAGAGTGAAGTGGCGCCCTCCATGTCTCTGGCGCTCGGGGTGCAGCCGCGCCTGACCAAGCAGCTGGCGCTGCGCGCCGAGGTGCGTGGCTACGGCTCTCTGGTCAACGACGACAGCCAGTTCCTCTGCAACCCCGAGATCTGTGCCTTCCGGGTGCGGGGGGACCTCATCACCCAGTGGCAGGCCAATATCGGGCTGACGCTGCGGTTCTGATCTTCTGGCCCTCTCGGGGCTAAGGCCGGTATCAGATATCAAGAGGGGCCGCTATGGCCCCTCTGCCATTGGATCCATCAACGGGCGCGCAGCAGCCAGCGGCTGGCCGGGGTCATGTCCAGCAACCGGTAGCCGAGCAGCGTGCAGGCGACCAGCGCCGGCACCTTCAGCAATTCCCACCACACCAGCTTGCCCTGGGGGCCGAAGATCATCAGCCAGACCACCAGCATCATGTGCAGGCAGTAGAGGCCGAGCACCTTGGGGGCCTGACGCTCCAGCCACCTGCCCTTGCCCCAGTCGGGATTGGCCAGCAGCAGGCCGAACAGGCCGAGGGCCCAGGGCAGGGAGCCAAGCAGGAAGTCATGGCGATTGAGGGGCACCTCGGCAAAGTGCAGCAGGCCGACAGCTTCCAGCGCGTAGAGCGCCAGACCCGTCGCCATCAGCAGGGCGCTGCGTCTGGTATCCGGTCGCCATTTGCGGGCGCGCAGGTAGGCGCCGAGGGCCACGAACAAGAGCGAGAAGAAGGGGCCGTTGCGGGTCAGCAGGGCCCACTCGCCCCCCAGCAGCGGCTTGCCGTAGGAGCCGCCGAGCAGCGCCAGCAGATAGAGCAGCACGCCTGCCACCAGCGCCAGCTGGGGCAAGCCGACGCGCTGGCAGAGCGCCAGGATCAGCACCGCCAGCATCAGGGCGGGCAGGAACCAGAGGTGGATCATGCCGCCCACCCACCAGACGTTGAGGAGATCCCCCACCTGCATCTGCCACTGACCCGCCATGGCCGGCAGATAGCCCTGCTGCACCGCGGCCACCGGGTTGAAGGGCACCAGCAGATAGATGAGGCTCCACCCCAGCCAGAGCAGCAGCAGGGGGCGACAGTAGCGCAGCGCGACCTCCATGGGGTTGCCTGCGGCCAGCCTGGGTTGCAGGAAGTAGCCGGCGCACAGGAAGAACAGTGGCACCGCGAAGCGGCTCAGCTGATTGATGGTGCCCCCCAGCCACAAATAGAGAGGATCACCCCAGAGGCTGGGATCGAAGGGATTGCTGAAGGGGGAGATGTGAATGGTCATCACGGCCAGGATGGCCAGTACCCGCCCGCACTCGATGCTGGAGATGCGCATGATACCTCTTGGCGTCTGGAGTTCTGGCCGCACCCTAACAGCCGCACCTGACCCCCGCCAGCCGCGGGGAGCACAACTGTGACCCCGGCCGGCGGCCGGTTACCCTTTGTTACCTCCCCGAAAGGGACGTTACCCCCTGTGAGAGGGAGATCCCGCTTTGGTGTATGTAACGGGTCGACACCCCTGGCCAGGCCGGCGCCTAGAGCAGGGCGATCAGCAGGGTGGCGAGGGCGCCCGCCAGCAGCAGGGCGATGCCGCGCCGGGGTGGCCCGTGCAGCTTGTTCCACATCAGCAGGCTGGTGAGGGCGAGCAGCAGCAGCGCTAGGGCGGCGAGGTCGCCAAACAGCTGCCAGGGGAGGCCGGTGCCCATGCCGCGATGCAGCCGGTTGAGGCTGGCGGCGAAGTTGGCCTGCTGGCGCTCGATGCGCACCTCCAGGGTGCCGGCCACATAGCTGGCGGCGAGACTCTGGCTCAGGGTCACGGCCTTGAGCTCCCAGCGCGCGGGCAGGATGAGGGGGCCGCTCGGGGTGGGCAGGTGCTGGGGTGGGGTGACAGTGGTATGGGCCTGTTCCAGCCCCTCGGAATAATGTTGTTGCACAAGGATGGTGAGCGCGGCGGGCTCACTGAGCGGCGCCGTCAGCGTCAGCACCTCGCTGCGCTTGTCGGTATGGGGCCCGGGCAGGGGCAGCACGGCCCTGTGTTGCAGCCAGAGGCCGGTGAGGCCGTAGATCAGGAGCAGGGCCAGGGTGGCAAAGCCGGCCCAGGCGTGGATGCGGCGCACCCACTTGTTGTTATGCAGGGGGAGTTTCTTGGTTTTCATACATATCTGGCCGGCTTGCGCCGGCCAGTCTGGTCAGGAGGGGATCAGAAGCGGTAGGCCGCGGTCAGGTTCAGCTGACGGGGGCTGCCCGGCATGATCTGGGCCGCGCTGGTGGCGCTGACGTAGTACTCATGGTCGGTCAGGTTCTCCACGCTGAGCTGGGCATCCCACTGCTGCCAGCGGTAACCGGCACGGGCGTCGTAGCGGGCGTAGCCCGGCAGCACTGTGGTGTTGGCGTTGTCGGCGAAGCGATCCCCCACCGCCGTCACCCCGGTCTCCCCAAACCAGCCCTGCTGGCCGCTCTGGTAGCCGGCGAACAGCTGGCCGTTCTCGCGGGAGACGTTGCTCGGCCGCTTGCCCTGCAGATCCGCATCCGCTTTGACCTGCTCCGCATCCTGAATGGCGACGCCGCCGTGCAGGTAGACCTCGTCGGTCAGTTGGGCGCGGGCGCTCAGCTCGATGCCGTCGGTACGCTGCAGACCGGTGAGGATCACCTTGGTGGGATCCAGCGGATCCTTGCTGCGCTTGTTGTACATCTCCAACCGGTAGATGGAGAGAGTGGTGGCCAGTCGGCCGCCCAGCCAGTCACTCTTGACCCCACCCTCGTACAGCCGGGTGTGCTGAGGATCCAGGTTGTTGTTCTTGTCCCCCGGGGTGATGCCGATGAGCTCACCGCCGACCGGGGTGAAGGTCTTGCTGTAGGCGGTATAGAAGGCGTGCTCCTCGATGGGGTTCCACACCAGGCCCAGGCGCGGACTCAGGCTGGTGACCGAGAGGGTCTCCTCCTTGTTGAGATCGTTGCGGCGGCTGGTGACGGTGAACTCGTCCCGGCGCAGGCCGCCGAGCAGGTGCCAGTCACCCAGGCTGAGCTGATCCTGCACATAGAGGCCGTAGCCACGCACCTTGTGGTTGGCGTCGCTGGAGAGCTTCATGGCGCCGTTGTAGGTGGGCAGGGAGCCCGGATCGTAGAGGTTGCCCGGCGGGATCGGGGTGGCGTTCTGATACAGCTTGGGGGTGCGCTCCTGCCAGTTCTGCTCCAAGCCCACCAGCAGGCGATGGGCGACGGGGCCTGTCTGCAGCTGGCCCTCGGCCTCTGTGTTGCTGGTGAGGCTGTTAGCCTTGAGATCCTGCTGCCAGCGGGCACGGGTCACCTTGTCACCCTTGACGGCGGTGACATAGGTGTTGTCGAACTGGCTGTCGAGGCTGGTGTAACCGAGCTGCTGGCGCAACTGCCACTGATCGTTGATGTCCCAGCTGAAACGGGATCGGGTGGACTGGGCCAGATCGTCGATGAAGTCCCGGCTGGTGTCGCTGTAGACGCTCTCTATGGGGACGTCGGCGGGACGGCCATCGACCCCGGGGATGCCGCGATCCGGGGTGCGGTCGTGCTCGTTGCGCTCGTACTGCACCAGCCAGTTCAGGCTGTCGCTTATCTCCCAGTTCACGGCGGGTGCCAGCAGGGTACGCTTGCTGGTCACGTCGTCACGAAAACTCTCCTTGTCCTCCTGAGCCAGGTTGAGGCGCAGTTGCACCCGCTCCCCTGCCTCGGCGTTGAGGTCGGCGGCGAAGCGTCGGCTGTCGAAGCTGCCGACCCGGGCGCTGACGCTGGACGCCTGCCCGCGCTGGGGCGTCTTGCTGACTCTGTTGATGATGCCCCCGGTGCTGCCACGGCCGTAGAGCACGGCGGCCGGCCCCTTGAGCACCTCGACCCGCTCTATGTTGCCAAGGTCGCGGGTGTACTGCATGTCGTCGCGCAGACCGTCGAGATAGAAGTCGTTGCTGGCGTTGAAGCCGCGGATGTTGACGCTGTCGAAGCGGGTGTCACCGCTGGCGTTGACCCCGGGGATGCCGCTCAGGGCCTCGCTCAGGGTGGGTTGGCCGTAGGCGGTCAGCTCGCTGGCCGGGACGCTCTCTATGGTCTGGGGCACCAGCTTGGCCGGGGTGGCGGTGCGGGTCGCGGTGGCGACCTCTTCGTGCTGGCTGCGTTTGCCGACGACCGTCATGGTTTCGTCAGCGGCCTGGGTGCCGGCACTGAGGGCCAGCAAGGCGGCGCCCAGCAGGGCGCGCTCTGGGTTGGGGTTATGCATCTGCGTGTGACTCTTTTAATCGACCTGATGGCCTGAACTTATTGATTTATTTGTAATTATTTTTTTGCTCCCGACACGGGAGGGCGCTAATGATATTTATTTTCATTTGACTGGCAAGCGAAAGGTGTAAAAAATCCACATCTATTGCCGTTGTCGCAGTCAGATGGCGCTGACTGATGGCATTGCCCGGCAGTTGAGTCTTGGTGGTGGCCCGGGGCTGGTTTACCATCTGAACCCGGTGGCGGGCTGTCACCTCAGACTCAGGCAAAGGGAAGGCGACAGATGGAAGAGATCATCAGGGCGGATCTGAATAACCGGCAGCACGGCGAGGCGCTGGTCTGCCTGCTCAATGAATACGCGAAAGACGAGATGGGGGGCGGCTGTGCCTTGCCCGACGAGGTGCAGGCCAATCTGGCCGGGGTGCTGGCTGCCCGCGGGGATGCCCATGTTCTGCTGGCCTGGGTGGATGGCGAGCCGGCCGGGATGGCCACCTGCTTCGAGGGCTTCTCGACCTTCGCCTGCCAGCCCCTGCTCAACATCCACGACATCGCCGTGCACCCGGATTTTCGCGGTCGCGGCCTTGGCAAGCGGCTGCTGGCGGAGGTGGAGCGCCTGGCCCGCGAACTCGGTTGCTGCAAGCTGACCCTGGAGGTGCTGGAGGGCAACAAGGTGGCGCAGGCCGCCTATCGTGCCAGCGGGTTTGCGGGATACGAACTGAACCCCGAGGTGGGACGGGCCCTGTTCTGGCAGAAGAAACTGCATTGAGCCGGCCGGCAAAAACGGATCCCTCTGATTGTCATCGGGCCGACCAGCCTCTAGAGTGGCGTCCAATTTCCCCATTCTCTCAACGGCCAGCCTTGGCCGGGTGATCAAGATGACGCTTTATGCCTCGGATCAGCGAGTGACCCGAGTGAACTCCGTACAGATGCGCACGATGAAGCGTTGTCCGGAGCCTGTGGAGGCCTGAGCCTCCCCCCATTCATCGTACCCTTGCCGATCGGACCTCGTGATGAGGCCCGAGACGCGCTGGTACGAGCGAAACAAAGGCCATAGACGCGACCTCGTCTATGGCCTTTTTTGTTGGCTCGCATCCAGGATGCGGGTCCGAAACAGAGCAGAGGCCCACCCGGGTTCTCTGCTTTTTTTTTTGGCTTGTGGCCGCCAAGGTCAGGGTATGCTCAGGCATACCCGCTTTGCCGCCTGGCCAGTATGAGGAAATTTAAATGTCACAGAATATCTATGATAACCCAGGCTTTTTTGAAGGTTATGCCCAGTTGCCCCGCTCCCGGCAGGGGTTGGCGGGGGCGCCCGAATGGCCGGCGTTGCAGGCCATGCTGCCGCCGCTGGACGGCAAGCGGGTGCTGGATCTGGGCTGCGGCTATGGCTGGTTCTGCCGGGTGGCCCGGGAGCAGGGGGCGGCCGAGGTGCTCGGCATCGATCTCTCCGCCAGGATGCTGGCCCGCGCCGCCGAGCTGACCCGGGACGAGGGGATCCACTATCGGCAGGGAGATCTGAACGGACTCGAGCTGCCTGCCGGGTCGTTCGATCTGGTCTACAGCTCGCTGGCGCTGCACTACCTGCCCGAGCTGACAACCCTGTTCGAGACGGTTTACCACTCGCTGGTGGCGGGGGGCAGCTTGGTGTTCTCGGTGGAGCATCCCATCTTCACCTGCCCGCAGCCCCAGGGCTGGCTGGTGGATGGGGAGGGGCGCCGCTCCTGGCCCGTCAACGGCTATCAGGCCGAGGGCAAGCGGATCAGCAACTGGCTGGCGGAGGGGGTGATCAAGTATCACCGCACCCTGGGCACCCACCTCAATGCGTTGATCGCGGCGGGATTCGCGATCCGTCACCTGGAGGAGTGGGGACCGACTGCGGCGCAGATCGCCGCCAATCCGGCGCTGGCGGAGGAGGCCGAGCGCCCCATGCTGCTGCTGGTAGCGGTGCAAAAGCCATTGCGTTGATCTGAGAGGTAAATAGAAACGGCGCGCAGAGGGTTCTGCGCGCCGTTTTTTTATGGGGTTCAGCTTGGGGCCGACTCAGAAGTCGTAGCGAGCCGCCAGCTGGAAGTCATCCTTGGTGTTCAGCTTGCCGCTGTCCTGGCTGTCCAGGTTATTGATGCGGTATTCGCCGATGACCCTCAGGTTCTTGTTGAACTTGTACTGGGCACCCAGGGTGTAGTAGTCGATGGAGTCGTAGTCGGACTTGCCGCTCTGCTCTACCGTCTGCTTGTTCCACAGGGCCATCAGGCCGAAGCCGCTCTCGAAGTTGTAGCCGAGCGCCGCTTCCCAGCCAGTGTGATCCTTGCCGGTGGCCAGGAAGTCGGTGCCGTCGGCGTAGCTCAGGGCGGCGTAGACGGCCTTGTTGTCGTACTTGGCGGAGAGCAGCCACAGCTTGGCATCCTCTTCACCGCTCTTGTCGCGGATACCCACGTTGTAGGCCGTGCCCAGCGCCAGGTTGAACGGGAAGGTATAGGAGACGGCGGCACCGTAGGCGGCATCGCTGTCCTTGCTGGTGGTCTCCTCGGTGTCACCGCCGTCGAACTTGTAGCTGGTATCGACCTGGAAGCCGTTGAACAGGCCGGAGTATTTCAGCACCGAGCCGGCGCGGTTGGTGGCGAAGGTATCGGTCTTGGCGCCGAGGGCGTCGTTGCCGTAGCCGTCGGAGAGGGAGACGTCAGTCCAGTTGGCCAGCATGCCGGGGGCGCCTTGCTGACGGCCGAAGGTGACGTTGCCCCAGTTGGCGCCGACCCCGGCGAAGGCCAGACGGGTGCGCAAGTTGTCGGAGTTCTCGCTGACGGTCTTCTCGCTGTCGTTGATATAGAGCTGCAGTTCGTACTGGGCCAGGGCCTTGAGGCCGGGGTTGATTTCGCTCTCTACCTTGGCACCCAGACGGACAAACTGGTTGGCACCCTGTTTGTCGCTATATTCGTTTTTGATGTCACCGTTGGCATCCAGCTCCTTCTTCTCACCGAAGAATTGACCGGCATAGATGCGGCCGTAGAGATCGAGCAGGGTGCTGTCGTTTTTGTATACTTCGACGGCTTGCGCCTGGAAGGCCGCGGTGAGTGCCAATGCTACTACTGTCAGCTTTTTCATCTTAATCCCTTGTGTTACAAGCTTTGTTTTAAAAGACGGGGCCATGCTAGGCAGGGCAGATGACAGCGGGGTGACCGTGGCGTGAACAACCTATGGCGGTTTGGTGTCAGTTGGGTGACGGCGCGATTTATATGGCGATCCACCACTTTTGCGCGCAAAGGTTTGCCCTTGTGGTAGAATGCCGCCCGTTTTCGAGCACCTAAGGTTGGATATGCGATGAGACGTGAACTGGCAATCGAGTTTTCCCGAGTGACGGAAGCGGCGGCACTGGCTGGCTACAAGTGGCTCGGACGTGGTGACAAGAATATCGCCGATGGTGCGGCCGTTGCGGCCATGCGCCATATCCTCAATCAGATCCAGATCGATGGTGAGATTGTGATCGGCGAAGGCGAAATTGATGAAGCCCCCATGCTCTACATCGGTGAGAAGGTGGGGACGGGTCTGGGGGATGCGGTGGATATCGCGGTCGATCCCATAGAAGGTACCCGGATGACTGCCATGGGGCAGTCCAATGCCCTGGCCGTGCTGGCCGTCGGCGACAAGGGCTCCTTCCTCAAGGCCCCCGACATGTACATGGAAAAGCTCATCGTCGGTCCCAAGGCCAAAGGTGCCATCGACCTGAACCAGGCCCTCGAGCTGAACCTCAAGGCCGTGGCCAAGGCGCTCGGCAAGCCACTCTCCCGTCTGACCGTGATCACCCTGGCCAAACCGCGCCACGACAAGGCGATCAAAGAGATGCAGGGACTGGGCGTGCGAGTGTTCGCCATTCCCGACGGTGATGTGGCGGCGTCCATCCTCACCTGCCTGCCGGACAGCGAAGTGGACATGCTGTATGGCATCGGCGGCGCACCGGAAGGGGTCATCTCGGCGGCGGTGATCCGCGCGCTGGATGGCGACATGCAGGCACGCCTGGTGCCCCGTCATAAGGTCAAGGGCGACAGCCCGGAAGTCCGCGCCCTGGGCGAGCAGGAAATTGCTCGCTGCGAGGAGCTGGGCATCGATCTGAGCAAGGTGCTGAAGCTGGAAGATCTCGCCAAGAATGACAACGTCATCTTCTCGGCCACCGGCATCACCAAGGGTGATCTGCTGGACGGCATCACCAGCGATGGCGTCATGGCGACCACCGAGACCCTGCTGATCCGTGGCAAGTCCCGCACCATCCGTCGCATCAAGTCGATCCACTTCCTGAACCGCAAGGACACTGTGGTACGGGATATCATCCTGTAATCGGATGAGCACTGTGGTGGCAAGTCACGTACTCTCATGCCGTCGCATCAAGTCGATCCACTTCCTGAACCGCAAGGACACTGTGGTACGGGATATCATCCTGTAATCGGATGAGCACTGTGGTGGCAAGTCACGAACTCTCATGCCGCCGCATCAAGTCGATCCACTTCCTGAACCGCAAGGACACTGTGGTACGGGATATCATCCTGTAATCGGATGAGCACTGTGGTGGCAAGTCACGTACTCTCATGCCGCCACATCAAGTCGATCCACTTCCTGAACCGCAAGGACAGCGTGGTGCGCGACATCATCCTGTGATGCGCTGAGTGCTGCAACTGTCTGAAAAAGCCCGACGTTCGTCGGGCTTTTTGTTGTCTGGGTGGCGGGCCGACCTTTATTTCAGGGATGCCGGAGGATAAGGCTAAGGGGAATCACGACTCCTTGCTAGACTGGTTCGCCATGGACAGGAAAGCATCATATGGAGTGTCGTCAAGGCTGTGGTGCCTGCTGCATCGCCCCGAGCATCAGCAGCGCCATCCCCGGCATGCCGGCGGGTAAACCGGCCGGTGTCCCCTGTGTTCAGCTCGATGCCCAACTGGGCTGCAAGATCTTCGGTCAACCCGAACGCCCGGCGGTGTGCGGTGGTTTCAGCCCCATGGCGGATGTCTGCGGATCGCACCGGCAGGAGGCCATCTGGCTGATCGGTGAGCTGGAGCGGTTGACCGCCTGAGTCCGATTACGCCGCTGCGCGGCTAATCAAACCTATGCGGCTGAGGTCAGGCGCCCCCTTATTCCCGGCCCTTCTCCCGCCAGGGGAGAAGGGAGAAAAATAATTCGGATCAACACCAATAAAAGAGGCCGCAATTGCGGCCTCTTTTGCATGGAAAAATTAGTCTTAGATCCCGGCAAGCTCCAGGGCCTGGCGATAGTATTCGTTGGCCTTGTTGGTGAGCCGGCGCTTGTCCATCAGCTGACCGAGGGCGTGGCAGAGGACAGGGCTCGGTGCGCGCTGCACCTCCTGCTCCAGCAGGCGCTGGGCCTCGTCCAGCTGACCAGCCAGCAAATAGATCCGGGCCAGAGCCGCTTCGGCACCCGGCTGATCCTGCATCTTCTTGAGCAGGGTCAGCATGGGCTGATAGTCATTCAGCTTGAGCTTGGGCAACAGGCTGAACAGCTCGGGGGCCGGGTGTTTGCGGAGCGCCTCCAGCCAGAGCTCGGCCGCCTCGCTGTCGGCACCGAGCTGGCGCAGCCGATCGCCGTAGCTGGCCAGCAGGGCAGGA
This sequence comes from Aeromonas aquatica, assembly GCF_000764655.1. Lineage (GTDB taxonomy): Bacteria > Pseudomonadota > Gammaproteobacteria > Enterobacterales > Aeromonadaceae > Aeromonas > Aeromonas aquatica. Next base: position 69,848 of record NZ_JRGL01000118.1, on the reverse strand, counting down.
TCCTGGCGCAGCTTGCGTGGCAGCGCCTGCCAGACCGGGCGAAGGGTCTCGAGTGCGCCGCTGGCGGTGTCGAGGCGGGCACGCCAGGCCTGATGCAGCAGATCTTCTTCCTGCTGGGGCGTCAGCTTGCCCACCTTGCGCAGGGCCGGGGCGAGATCGATCAGCGCCGCCCAGTCTTGCCGCGCCAGATAGACCTGACGCAGCTGGTCCAGCACCATGGGGTGGCGCGGATTGAGGGCGTAGACGGATTCGAGCCGACCGAGGGCGCTGTCGTACTGGCCCTGCTCAATCTGCAGCTGGGTTTGGATCAGGGTCAGCGCCAGCTCGGCCTTGGGGTTCTCCTCCTGCGCCTTTTGCAGGTATTGATCCCGGCGAGCGTCATCGCCGCGCGCCTGAGCCACCCTGGCGGCACTGAGGTAGTTGAGCAGCGGAGTGTCGCTGTTGTCGGCGCCCTTGAGCAGCAGCTTCTCGGCCTGGCTGTAATGCCCCTCGGCCATGGCCAGGGTCGCATTCACCGTCTGCTGGTTCGCCTTGCGGCGCCGGCGCGTGCCAAACCAGCCTTGGGTCTTGCGGCGCAGGCCGAACACCCGGCCGAGCAGCCACTCGAGGATGAGCAGGGCGCCGTAGAACAGTACCGCCAGGATCACGGCGCTGGTGACCGAGGACTCCACTGTGTAGTTGCCCAGGGCGATGAGCACATAGCCCTTGTTGCCGGATGCTTCGGGGCCGAACATCAGGCCAGCCACCATCACGGCGACCACTAGGATCAGACGAATCATGGTCTCCTCCTCAACTGCCGGCCAGGATGCGTTGCAGGCGCTCGGTCAGCACCTGTTCCAGCATGGCCTGGGTCTTGAACTGATCCGGATAGTCGAACTGGATCTGCTCGCTTTTGAGCTTGTCGAGCTCGGTTTGCATGTATTGGGTGGCGCTGTTGTCGACGTCGAAGTACTGGGTCAGCCAGCGTTGGGCCTTTTCCAGGCTGTCGGTGTAGAGTGCCTGCTGCTCGCGATAAACGGCGAGCTGGGCCTGCAGCAGCTTGGTCTTGAGGTTCTCGCGCAGGAAGATCTCCTGCTGCGGGGAGAGCAACGCCTCCGCCGCCCCATCGCGGCGACGGATGGTGATGAAGTTCTCGGTGAACTTGACCCAGTTCTTCTTCAGGTTGTTTTCCCACTCGTCCGGATTGGTGCTGACCGCCTGATCCGGCTCGGCCTTGGCATCGGGCATGCTGACGGTGGAGAGCGGCAGCAGCTCTATCTGATCGGACAGGGCGGCCAGCTTCAGGGTCAGCCCCTCGCGGTCGACGCGCGGCATGGCCTTGAGTTGGGCGATGTCTTCCGCCAGCGCCTTGCGAATGGGCATCAGGCTGGGATCGTTGAGCGCCTTGATCCGCTCGTCGGCGTTGCCGAGCAGGGTGATGGCGGAGATGAGGTCGTGTTCGAGCCACAGCTTGCGGCCCGCCATGCGCACCAGGTATTCGGATTCCGCCAGCATCCAGTCGTTGGGACGCTTGTCATCCAAGTCCAGCACCTTGTGCTGCAGGGCATCCAGCGCGTCCTGCAACTGTTGCTGGCTCTTGCCGAGGGTGGCGAGTTGCTCGGCATCCTTGCTGTTGCTCTGATCCAGCTTGCCCATGACCTCGGCGAGCTGTTGCTTGAGGGCGCCGATCTCCGCCTGCTGGGTGACGGCATTCTTGTGGCCGTGCAGATAGAGACCACCGGTCAGCCCCAGGGCCAGCAGGATGGCAACGCCACCGAGGACGACGCCAGCGCCGCCCTTCTTGTTGCCGACGGCCTTGTTCTCGGGCTTGTTGTTGTCGGCCGCGGGGGCCGCAGCACTCGGCTGGACTTCTTGCTGTTCAGTCATTCCATCTTCCTCAGTTCCAGGGCGGCCACCAGAGCCTGGTTGGATGCACCTTGGGCAATCACGATACGGGTAAAGCCAGCCGCCTCGGCCAGTTCGGCCACCCGGGGACTGGGCACCACCAGCAGGCGGTCATAAAGCCAGGGCTGCTGCTGGCTTGGCACCAGTTCCAGCAGCCGCTGCAGCAGTTCACCACTGGTGATGAGCAGGCTGTCGAGGCCGGCCCCCTGCCAATGGCGAGTCAATGCGTCTCCGTCGAGCGCGGGGTAGTGGCGCTCATAGGTGGCACAATAGTGCACCAGTGCGCCGCGTGAGGCCAGTGTCCGGGCGATGAGATCCCGGCCGCCGTTGCCGCGCAGGATCAGTACCCGCTTGCCCGCCATCTCTTGCAGGGTCGGCAACAGCAGCAAGCCTTCGCTGCGGGGATCCTCGGGGCTCTGGGCCCGGATCCCCACCTCGGCGAAGGCATCTGCACTGGCCTGACCGACCGCAAAGTAGTCAATATGTGGCCAGGTCTGACCAGTTTGCAACAGAAAATGATGAGCAAATTTAACGGCATGGGCGCTGACGGCAACGACGATATCCGCGGCAGACAGCAATTCGGGCAGGCGGGAGAGCTCGTCCCCCGGCCGGGTTTCCAGCAGCGGGCAGCAGAGCGGGTGGTGGCCGCACTGGCGCAGCAACTGCACCAGCTCCTCGGCCTGCTGCGCCGGGCGCACCACCAGCGGGATCATGGGATCCGGCTCGCCGGGCGCGACCCTGGCCTGGCCGGGCCCGCACTCATGCGCGGTAGACCTCGGCCAGTATGACGTCGGCACCATCGGCCAGCAGGCGCTGGGCCAGCGCATGGCCCAGCGCCTCGCCGTCGGCCAGGGGACCGCGGATCTCGTCGCGGATCACCCGGGTGCCATCCGGACTGCCCACCAGGCCACGCAACCAGATCTCCTCTCCCTGCACCAGGGCATAGGCACCGATAGGCACCTGACAGCCCCCTTGCAGGGCGCGGTTCATGGCCCGCTCGGTCAGCACCCGCGCCCGGGTTTCGGCGTGTTCGAGTGGTGCCAGCAGCGCGTGCAGCTCCTGATCGTCGATGCGGCATTCGATGCCGACCGCACCCTGACCGTTGGCGGGCAGGCTCTGCTCCGGCTCGATGAAGGCGGTGATGCGGTGGGCCATCTCCAGCCGTTTCAGGCCGGCGGCGGCGAGTATGATGGCGTCGTAGTCACCGGCATCCAGCTTGGCGAGGCGGGTGTTGACGTTGCCGCGCAGGTCGCGGATCACCAGATCCGGGCGTGCGGCGCGCAGCTGGCACTGGCGGCGCAGGCTGGAGGTGCCGACCACGGCGCCCTGAGGCAGCTCGTCGATCTGCGTGAAGCGATTGGAGACGAAGGCATCTCGCGGATCTTCTCGCTCGCAGATGGTGTGCAGGCCCAGCCCCTCGGGGAAGTCCACCGGCACGTCTTTCATGGAGTGGACGGCGATGTCGGCACGGCCCTCCAGCATGGCAGTCTCCAGCTCCTTGACGAACAGGCCCTTGCCACCGACCTTGGCGAGCGGCGTATCCAGGATCTTGTCACCCTGAGTGCTCATGGGCACCAGTTCGACCTGCAGATCGGGGTAGAGGGCTTCCAGTCGATCTTTGACAAAATTGGCCTGCCACAGGGCCAGTGGGCTCTTGCGAGTGGCGATTTTCAGGGTTCGGGCTGCCATATCAATCAGTTGTTTCATCTTTAGTGAGGAAAACGATCTTACCACCCTTTACAGGGGCTTTCATGGCGTAGCCGGCAAAAGCGGGGGCAGCGTCAAAAAAGCGGGTTGAAAATGATTTTCATCCAGTCGAAAATTAAATGTAATTAATTGAATTTATTTATTTTTATTGCTTTCCGTTGATACCGTCACCGCGCTGGTCAGAAATAATCCGATGATTCCGTACGGGCTTGTTTACCACGGCAGTTTGCATTGTTAACATGATCACACTTTTTTGACGTCTCCCCGTTTTGGTGCGTCATTTCTCTTCCCCATAGGTAGGGCATTGCTGGTAAAACTCGACACGCTGGTGGCGCGCTACGACGAACTCAATCGTCTCAAGACGCAACGAGCGCTGGATCTCATGAGTCGCTATGGGCAGCAGGTCTTCCAGTTGCTGCCCGTCATGCTGCACTTCAATCATCCCCTCTTGCCCGGTTATGTGGCGGGGGACGTGCCTCATGGTATCTGGAGTTTTGTCGCCAACGAGGCCCAGCAGGCCTTCATCGAAGATCTGTGCCAGAACGCCAACTGCCAGGGTGGCCTCAGTACCCACGACAAGTCGATCCAGGGTCTCTACTCCATGGGCAGCACCTCGTCCATCGGTCAGTGCTGCCACTCGGATCTCGACATCTGGGTCTGCCATGCCGCAGGTCTGTCGGTGGAGCGGCTCGCCCTGCTGGAGCAGAAATGTCAGCTGCTCTCCAAGTGGGCCGAGCAGCGCGGGGTCGATCTGAACTTCTTCCTGATCCCCGAAGACAAGTTCCGTCAGCGCAACGACGCCCAGATGCAGGGGGAGAGCTGCGGCAGCGCCCAGCACCTGCTGTTGCTCGACGAGTTTTACCGCAGCGCCATGCACATCGCCGGCAAGCGCCTGCTCTGGTATCTGGTGCCCGCCGAATATGACGATCACTACGACGACTATGTGAGCGGCCTGTTTGCCCACGGCAAGCTGAGCCAGGATGACTGGCTCGATCTCGGTGGCTTTGACCGCATTCCGGCTGAGGAGTACTTCGGCTCCGCCCTCTGGCAGCTCTACAAGGGCATCGACTCCCCTTATAAAGCCGTGCTCAAGTCGGTGCTGATGGAGGCCTACTCTCACGAGTATCCCAGCACCCGCCTGCTGTCGGTGACCAGCCGCGACTGGTTCCAGCACAACGAGGGCATGCACTACCGGCTCGACAACTACTGCCTGATGCTGGACAAGGTGACCAACTACCTCAAGTCCATCGGCGACATGCAGCGCCTCGATCTGGTGCGCCGCTGCTTCTATCTCAAGGTGTGTGACGGCCTGAGCCATCCGAAGGAGGAGCACAGCCCGGACTGGCGCCGTGCGCAGATGGCGCAGCTGGTGGCTTACTGGGGCTGGAGTCCGGAGCGGTTGCACCACCTGGATCACCGCCAGGAGTGGAAGGTCGAGGACGTCAAGGTGGCCTACGCCGAGTTGCTCGAGGCCCTGATGCAGAGCTATCGCAACCTCATTCAGTTTGCCCGGCGCAACAACATCAGCGAGTCCATCAACCCGGAAGACATCGGCATACTGTCGCGCAAGCTCTATGCCGCCTTCGAGAGCCTGCCGGGCAAGGTGCAGCGCATCAACCTCAAGATAGCGCCGGATCTCAGCGAGCCGGATCTCAGCTTTGTGCAGGTGCCCCACGGCCGCCTCAACCGCGCCGGCTGGTATCTCTACAAGCACTCGCTGGAGCCGGTGAACATCATCGGTCGGGCGCCGCTCGAATATAACGGCTACATCAGCAAGCTGATCGCCTGGGCCTACTTCAATGGCCTGATGACGCCCCAGTCCCGGGTGCACCTGTTCAATCAGGGCTCGGATCTGCACACCGACAACCTGCACCAGTTCTGCCGCGATCTGTCCGGCACCTTCCCGGTCAAGTACCCGAGGGCTACCAACCTGGCCCTGAGTCGCCCCTGCGAGATCCATCAGCTCTCCATCTTCCTCAACCTGGAGACGGATCCCACCAGCCACTGGGTGGGGCAGGTGATCGAGTTCGACGCCAACGCCGCCGATGTGTTCTCGTTCGGTCGCAATCAGGAGTGTCTGGTGGGCTCGGTGGATCTGGTCTATCGCAACTCCTGGAGCGAGATCCGCACCCTGCACTTCCAGGGGGAAGAGGCGGTGGTGGATGCCCTCACCACCATACTCGGCAAGATGCACCAGGACGCGGCCGCCCCCGAGATGATAGAGGTGTTCTGCTACAGCCAGCACTTCCGCTCCCTGGTGCGCTCCCGCTTCCAGCAACTGCTGGCCGAGTGCATCGAGCTACGCCTCGCCCGCGACAAGCAGCAGCTGGTCAAGACCCTGGCCCTCGGCAAAGAGAAGTACGGCATCTTCTTCGAGCGGCGCGGGGTCTCGGTCAAGAAGCTGGAAAATGCCATCGACTTCTACCGCCACATCTCCCACAACAAGCTGGATCACCTGCCGCTGCGGCTCGACAAGACCCACAGCCAGCACCTGCCCGGCATCGTCGATGCCTACGCCAGCGAGGGGCTGGTGCAGTTCTTCTTTGACACCCGCAATGCGGGCACCAACATCTATATCCTGGACGAGGCGAATCGGGTGGAGATCTACCAGCACTTCGCCGGCAACAAGGATGAGCTGGTGCAGGGAGTGAACCGCTTCTACACCTCGGGCCACGAGCGTTTCAGCAACGCGGGCCAGTTCAGCAACTTCAACCTGCCCCAGTACTACGAAATCGTGCAGCAGGGCGAGGTGCTGGCGGTGATCCCCTACCGCAGCCAGAGCCCACAGCGAGACAATCCGGGCCCGGCGCGGGAAGTAGGATGATGTGCTGCTGACGCTCCACGACTCCAATGCAAACGGCCTGCTATGCAGGCCGTTGTCGTATGCGTGATCCGGTGTCAGGCGTCGAGGCGAGCCAGCAGCCAGGCACGGATATCGGTGAGCTGGGACCGGCAGATCTCGTGGCGCATGGGGTACTCGTGCCACTCGGGGCTGAGGCCGGCCGCTTCCAGCCGGTTCTTCGCCTCCCAGCCCATGGAGAGCGCCACTACATCGTCGTAGATGCCGTGCATGTAGCAGATGGGCAGGGCACGGGCGGCCTCACTCATTTCTGCTAGCAAGGCGTCGGGCGCCGCCAGGTAGGTGGACATGCAGAGCAAGCCCGCCAGGGGGTGAGGGCAGCGCAGGGCGGTGAAGGAGGCGATGACGCCCCCCTGGGAGAAGCCGGCCAAGATGATGCGCTCGGGGGCGAAGCCCTCGGCGATCAGGCTGTCCAGCAAGCCCTGGATGCTTGCGGCAGATTCCCGCACATGGGACTCCACGGCGCGATCCGCCGGGTGCTCGAAGCTCCGGATGTCGTACCAGCCGCGCATCTTGTGGCCCATGTTGATGGTGATGGGCCGCTCGGGAGCGTCTGGCAGCAGGTGGCGCACCGGCAGGGAGGCGGGCAAGTCCAGCGCGTCCACCAAGGGGGCCAATCCGGCGCCGGAATCCCCCAGCCCGTGCAGCCAGATCACGGCGTGGCGGGCACCGTCGGGATGCAGATCTATCATGGGAAGACCACTGGCTCGCCGGCCTGGGTGGTGCAGGCGCGGGTCAGCAGGGCCTTGAGCTCCTCGCCGAAGCGGTTGTCTATCCAGCTCTCCCCGCGCAGTTCGAAGTGGAAGCCGTTCTCCCGGGTGGCGACCCAGACCTGGTGCAGGGGCTCCTGCTTGTTGATGATGACCTTGGTCTTGTTCTCGAAACTTAAGGTCAGCACACCGCCGGCCCGTTCACAGTCGATATCCGGATACCCCTCGTCGATAACGTCTTCCACATACTGGAAAAAGGTGTCTGTCAGGGCGTGATACTCGTGATCCTTCATCGGTTTATCCTGTTGCTTTTAACAATGTGAGTGCGATTATAGAGGGCCAAAAATTTTTTCGCAGCGAACCATTATGACCAGCCAGTTCACCAAGTGCCTGTTGGCCGCATTTCTGTCCCTCGGGTTGGGCGCCTGTGGTCTGACGGGGCCGCTTTACATGCCGCCGCCGGAGCAACCGGCTCCCGCCGAGCAGCCAAAACCAGCGTCGCCCAAGACAGAGAGTACGCCGCAAGCCGCTTCGCCTGCGACCGCCAAACCGGCCTCCGAGGCCGCGCCGCAATAATCTAGGAAGGAACCGCCCCCTTGGATCACTTTAACTACGACGCCGACGGCCAGCTGCAGGCAGAGCAGCTTCCCCTGCAACAGCTCGCCGAACAATACGGCACACCGCTCTATGTCTACTCCCGCGCGACTCTGGAGCGTCACTGGCACGCCTTCGATCAGGCGGCCGGCGATATTCCCCATCTGATTTGCTATGCGGTCAAGGCCAACTCCAACCTGGCGCTGCTGAACCTGCTTGCCCGTCTGGGTTCAGGGTTTGACATCGTCTCCGGCGGGGAGCTGTCCAGGGTGCTGGCGGCGGGGGGGGATCCGGCCAAGGTGGTCTTCTCCGGCGTCGCCAAGAGCGAGGCCGAGATGCGCCTCGCACTGGAGAAAGAGATCCTCTGCTTCAACCTGGAGTCTGAAGCCGAGCTGGAGCGCCTGAACCGGGTGGCCGGCAGCATGGGCAAGGTGGCGCGGGTCTCGGTACGGGTCAATCCGGACATCGACGCCGGCACCCATCCTTATATCTCTACCGGCCTCAAGCAGAATAAATTCGGCATCCCCATCGAGCAGGCCCCCGCCATCTACCGCAAGGCGGCGACCATGGCGAACATCGAGATCAAGGGGGTGGATTGCCACATCGGTTCTCAACTCACAGAATTGAATCCCTTTATGGAGGCGGCGGACAAGCTGCTGCGGCTCATCGACGAGCTGGCCGCCGAAGGCATTCACATCCATCACCTGGACGTGGGCGGTGGCCTGGGGGTCAACTATGGCGCCGAGCAGCCACCGCACCCCACCGAATATGCCGAGGCGCTCAAGCAGAAGCTGGCGGGTCGGGATCTGACCCTGCTGTTCGAGCCGGGCCGTGCCATCGTCGCCAACGCCGGCGTGCTGCTGACCCGGGTCGAGTTCCTCAAGCCTGGCGAGACCCGCAACTTCGCGCTGATCGACGCCGGCATGAACGATCTGCTGCGCCCCTCCCTCTACGGCGCCTGGATGAACATCATCGAGGTGGACAGCCGCACGACCCACGAGCCTGCGCTGTACGACGTGGTTGGCCCGGTGTGCGAGACCGGCGACTTCCTCGGCAAGGAGCGTACCCTGGCCATAGGTGAGGGCTCCCTGCTGGCGGTCCGCTCCGCCGGCGCCTACGGCTTCACCATGTCCTCCAACTACAACACCCGTCCCCGCGCGGCCGAGGTGCTGGTGGACGGTGACCAGGCTCATCTCATCCGGGAACGCGAGCAGCTGACCGATCTCTGGCGCGGTGAGCATTTGCTACCCTAGAAACCCGCGTCGTGAGATGGTAACGACAACCCCTCTCTCCCCTTGCGCGGAGGGAGGTTGGCAGGGCTGGCAGACGGCGTTTCACTGCGTGAGCGCCTGATCAACGGTACAGGAATGCAGGATGTTGATAGATTTTTCCAAGATGCATGGCCTGGGTAACGACTTCATGGTGGTGGACGGCGTCACCCAGAAGGTGTTCTTCAGTAACGACATCATCAAGAAGCTGGCGGATCGCCACTTCGGCATCGGCTTCGATCAGCTGCTGCTGGTGGAGCCGCCCTATGATCCCGAGCTCGACTTTCACTACCGGATCTTCAATGCCGATGGCAGCGAGGTGGAGCAGTGTGGCAACGGCGCCCGCTGTTTCGCCCGTTTCGTGCGCCTGAAGGGGCTGATCAACCGGGACAGGATCGGCGTCAGCACCGCCCGTGGCCGCATCACACTGCAGCTCGAGGGTGAAAACCAGGTCACGGTCAACATGGGGGTCCCCCAGTTTGAACCGGGCAAGGTGCCGTTTCGCGCCCAGAAGGCGGAAAAAACCTACCTGCTGCGGGCCCAGGAACACACCGTGATGTGTGGCGTGGTCTCCATGGGCAACCCCCATTGCGTCATCGAAGTGCCCTCGGTGGACGATGCGCCTGTATCGACCCTGGGTCCCATCATGGAGCGGCACGAGCGTTTCCCCGAGCGGGTCAACGTTGGCTTCATGGAGATGGTCAACGCCACCGAGATCAAGCTGCGGGTGTTCGAGCGCGGGGTGGGGGAGACGCTGGCCTGCGGCACAGGCGCTTGCGCCGCCGCGGTGATCGGCATCAGCCAGGGCAAGCTCAAGGAGCGGGTCACCGTCAGCCTGCCGGGGGGCAAGCTGACTATCGCCTGGAAGGGGCCGGGCCAGCCGGTCTACATGACGGGACCGGCCGAGCACGTGTTCGATGGCCAGATAGAGCTGTAACCCTCTCCCGCCGGGAGGGAAAGATAAAGGGGGCGCAAGCCCCCTCTGCACAACGATAATGTCAGGGCCCCGTGCCCTTTTTCTATGATGGACCAACCAAGTTATGAGCGAACTCAAACGGCAGGAATCACTGATGGACGAAGCCACAGTGCTGGAGTACCTGGCCCGTTATCCCGAGTTTTTCCAGCGCCACGCGGCCATGCTGGACCGGATCCGCATTCCCCATGAGCAGAAGGGCACCGTCTCCCTGGTGGAGCGCCAGATGGACAGGCAGCGCGAGCGCATCGAGCAGCTGGAGCAGGAGATCACCGAGCTGATGGGGATCGCCAGCGAGAACGAGCGGATCTTCCGGGTCTATGCGGACCTCTATGGTGAGCTCTATGGCTGCCGGACCCTGTTCGAGGCGAGCGTGCTCCTGGGCAAGGCCTTCGTGCAGCGGTTGCGCTTGACCGGCTTGCGACTCTGGCTCAACCCGAAAAAATTCCAGCTCAGCGGCTCTGAGCAGCGCTTCCTGGCAGAGGGCAAGCAGCTCGATCAATTGTTGGGTCAGCGCCTGCCGGGGACGGATTACTACTTCGGCCGGCTCAACCAGAGCGAGAAACAGACGCTGTTTGGCAACGACGTGCTGGTCAATTCTGTGGCTCTGATGAGGCTCGGGGAGTTCGGCGTGCTGGCCTTCGCCAGCTCGGATCCCAGCCACTTCGCCCCCCACAACGACACCCTGCTGCTGGGCCAGCTGGGTCGCCTGCTGCAGCAGCGTCTGCCCGAGCTGACCCGTGGCTAGGGAGCCCGCCAGATCACCCACCAAGGCGGCGCCTGCCGCCGAGCCTCTGCCGGCCGCGCTAGCCGATGAGCTGGCGGCCTTTATCGAATACCTGAGGGTCGAGCGCCAGCTCAGCCCCCACACCCGCAGCAACTACGAGGCGCACCTGCAGGCCATGACGGCGGAGCTGGTGCGCCTCGGTCTCGATGACTGGGGCCGGCTCGAGGCGAGCCAGGTGCGCAGCCTGGTGAGCCGGATGCACAAGGGGGGGCTGGCGCCCCGTTCGCTCGCCACCAAGGTTTCGGCCCTGCGCAGCTTCTGCGACTGGCAGGTGCGTCAGGGGCGGCTCGCCGCCAACCCGGCCCGGGGCATAGTGACCCCCAAGCAGGGGCGACCGCTGCCCAAGAATCTCGACGTGGACGAGATGTACCAGCTGCTCAACATCACCGACGAGCAGGATCCGCTGGCGGTGCGGGATCGCGCCATCATGGAGCTGATGTACTCCTCCGGCCTGCGCCTGGCCGAGCTGGTGGGGCTCAACCTGGTGGACATCAAACTCGATGAACGTCAGCTCAGGGTGACCGGCAAGGGCTCGCGGGAGCGGGTGCTGCCCATGGGGCGGATGGCGGTGGAGTGGCTGCAGAAGTGGCTCAAAGTGAGGCCACTGCTGGCGGGGGATGAGGCCGAGGCGCTGTTCGTCTCCCAGCGCAAGCAGCGGTTGTCGGCGCGATCTGTGCAGGAGCGGCTCGATGGCTGGGGCAACAAGCAGGCGCTCAACGCCCACGTCCACCCACACAAGCTGCGCCACAGTTTTGCCACCCACATGCTGGAATCCTCCGGCGATCTGCGGGCGGTGCAGGAGCTGCTGGGGCACGCGGATCTCTCCACCACCCAGATCTACACCCACCTCGATTTCCAGCACCTGGCCAAGGTGTATGACAATGCCCACCCCAGGGCCAAGCGGGATGCCGCAACCCCGGATGATGAGTGACCTTGTATGACGGTGACCTGTTATCCGAGGGAATGACAGCGTCCAACTCGCCAGGGCCAAGCGGGATGCCGCAACCCCGGATGATGAGTGACCTTGTATGGCGGTGACCTGTTATCCGAGGGAATGACAGCGTCCAACTCGCCAGGGCCAAGCGGGATGCCGCGACCCCGGAAGATGAGTAAAAGGTGCAGTGCTCGAATGGTTCGGTGCCCTGTTTCCCTCACCCTGCCCCTCTCCCAAAGGGAGGGGGGCCGATTGAGGTTGTGTTAATGCCGAAGGCGGCCATCGACCACGTATTTTTTGGCCACCGGTTAACCACGATCTATCCGCAATCGCCGATCTGCGCCCTTCTCCCCTCGCGGGAGAAGGGTTGGGGATGAGGGGGCAAGTCAATGGATCTGCGGAAATCTTGTCCCACCAAGAGGAGTAAGCATGCAGTTTTATCGTCGTTGGCAGCCGGTGGCCGCCATCTCGTTCGATCTCGATGACACCCTCTATGACAACGGCCCCGCTATCTTGCGGGCCGAGCAGTGGATGCTGGCGCACCTGCGCAGCTCATACCTGGCCACCGCCATGCTGGACAAGCCGCGCTGGCTGGCGCTCAAGCGCGAGCAACTGCTCGCCCATCCCGAACTATGCCAGGACGTCAGCCTGGCGCGCCAGCATTGCATCCGTGTGGCCATGACGCAGGGCGGCATGCCCTTGGAGCTGGCCGAGCGGGAGGCGGAGCAGGTGTTCGCCGGCTTTCTCGCCGAGCGCTCGAAGATAGTGGTGAGCGCGGCGACCCACGCGCTGCTTGGGAGACTGGCGGAGCGCTATCCGCTAGTGGTGATCACCAACGGCAACCTGGATCTGGCGCAGGCCGGCTTGAGCGACTACTTCACCCTGGTCTGCAAGGCGGGAGCCGGCGCCCGGATGAAACCGGCACCGGACATGTTCCTGCAGGCGCAGGCAGCCCTCAAGCTGCCCCCCGACCAGATACTGCACCTGGGGGACGATCCCGAGACCGATGTGCTGGGGGCCCGTCTGCACGGCTTTCGGGCCGCCTGGCTCAATGAGCGCAATCAGCCCCACCAACGGCTGCGACTGCTGCCGGATGTGGAGATCTGTGCCCTCGGCGAGCTGGCGGAACTGCTGCTCTGAGCCTTGCCGGCGTGAGTGAATTGCGTGAGTTACTTGCGGCAGATAAGGCCGCTGGGGCCCCAGTCCGTCTGATTGACCCGGCAATAGGTGATGCCCGAGGGCAGCGCCTGCTGCAGGGTGATGGCGCTGTCCTGATAGTGGCAGACCAGATAGAGGGGGCGAGCCCCGTCCCCCGTCAGGCTCCAGTAGTGTGTCTCGGCGCTGTCGCCGTTGTCCGGTTTCAGCTGTGCCAATTCCCCCGGCTCACCGTCGAACAGGGCCAGCGCCTCCAATCGGTGGCGCAGCGTCTGGCTCGGCTTTCCCTCCCGGTCCCGAGTCACCCCCTGCCAACCGGTGGTAGGGGAGAGCAGTTGCTGGCGGCTCGCTATCTGGGGTGGGCAATCGAATTGCAGGCTGGCGCTCAAGGCCAGGGCCATCAGTAACATGAGGGGATCCCGGTGGTGGCTGATGCGCACCATGCTAGCGCATGGCGTCGGTGCTACGCCATCGCCCGTTTGCCATGCCGGCGTGGCTGACGAAGAGAGGTGAACAGCTTACAAGCGTTGTGCTGGCCTGCGCCCTATGGGCGCAGGCCAGCGTAAGGATCAGGCGACTAGCCAGCCTGTTGTCTGCGCTCGCGGCAGGCGGCGCCGAAGGCCTCGAACAGCTTGATGGAGTGAGGGTTTTCGCTCGCCTTCCACTCCGGGTGCCACTGCACCGCCAGGGTGAACTGGGGCAAGGCGGGGGCATAAATGGCCTCGATCAAGCCATCCTCGGCGTAGGCCAGCGGTGCCAGTCCCTTGGCCAGCGTCCTGATCCCCTGACCGTGCAGGGAGTTGACCGGGATCTGCTCCTCTCCCATCAGCTCGGCGAACCAGCTGCCGGGCACCAGGCTGACCTGATGGCTGTGGCCATATTGATCCTCCACCGGATCCTCTGCGTCCTCCCGGTGATCCGCATAGCCGGGCTCGTTATAGACCTTCTGATGAATGTCCCCGCCGAGGGCCACGTTGATCTCCTGCATGCCGCGGCAGATGCCGAGCAGCGGCAAGCCCCTGTCGATGGCGGCGCGCACCAGCGGAATATCGAACAGATCCCTGTCCCTGTCCTGGGGTTTCTCCGGGGTCAGGTTCTCCTGGCCGTAGAGGGCGGGATCTATGTTGGAGCCGGCGCCGCTCAGGTAGACGCCGTCCGCCAGATCCAGATATTGCTCCAGATCCTCGGCACCGCAGCAGGTCGGCACCAGCAGGGGCACGCAGCCGCTGATCTCCACCAGGGGAGTGATGTATTTGTGGGTCATGACCTGATAGGGGTGACCGTTACGGGGCTGGGCGCCCATGGTCATCAGGACGACGGGTTTACGATCGGTACGGGGGGCGGGGCTGGGCATAGGTCACCTTGGCTATCCTTGGCTGTGGTGTCTCATCCTGCGCCTTGGGAAGGCCCTTGCGGCGGCTAAGCAGCAAGGGCATGCCTCAAGGCATGGTCATGGGATCCGGGTCGCGCCGCGGTGCCAGAATCGTCGGTCAGCCTGGGCAATGACAGCCTGGATCCTGATCCCAGTCTGCCAAGGCCGTTCAATATGTCAAACGAAATGATGCGTTAATGTTAAATCTTGTGGCGGCTGAGCTAGCTTGAGTCCCAGTATCAGGGGGCTGTGCGCGTATCGGAGGGGATTGGGCAGGTTATCGTGGTGGATATATTAAACATGCAGATTCTGTGGTGAAACATGCGGGGCACCCTCGGGTGCCCCGGCGGGGATCAGGCATTCAGCACGAACTGCTCGATCACCCTGGCCACGCCTTCCTCGTCGTTGCGGCTGGTGATGTGCTGCGCCAGCGCCTTGATCTCGTCGGTGGCATTGCCCATGGCAACCCCTAGCCCGGCGTATTCGATCATGTGGCGGTCATTACCCGCATCCCCCACTGCGATCACCTCGTCTGCGGTGATGCCCAGATGCTCGGCCAGGGCGGCGACGCCGGTGCCCTTGTTGCTCTGCTTGTTCATGAACTCGAGGAAGTAGGGGGAGCTGCGCACCACAGTGTAACGCTGGTAGAGCTCGGCGGGCAGCTGGGCGATGGCGCGGGAGAGCTGGGGCTCCGGGTCTATCATCATCACCTTCATGATCTGCTCGTCGGCGGGCAGGGTGGCGAAGTCCACCAGGTTGATGGGCATGTCTACAAGGCGGGACTCGTGCTCGGTATAGGTGCTGACCCTGGGGCTGATGAGGCCCTGGCGCACGGAGAAGCCGTGGATGTTCACCCCCAGCTCATCGGCCAGGTGGGCGATGGCGCTGGCATCGCTGCCGGTCAGCAGCTGGCTGCGGATGATGCGTTGGTCCGCGACTTTCTGCACCAGGGCGCCGTTGTAGCAGATGACGTAGTCATCCGGTCCGGTGAGACCGAGCTCGGCCAGATAGGCCGTCATGCCTTCCAGCGGGCGGCCCGAGGTCAGCACTACGGTGACGCCCCTGGCGCGCGCGGCCGCGATGGCGGCGTGGGTGCGGGGGGTGATCTGACCTTGCTGGGTCAACAGGGTGCCATCCATATCCAATGCGATCAGCTTGTACATCTTCTCACTACCTGAGTCTGGCCGGCCCGCCCGATGGGGCCTGGGGGAGGCCGAGTGTAGCGAAAATCGCCGCCGGGATCACGCCATGCCGTGATCCCGCCAAGGCGAGAGAGTGGGCGGCCCTCAGCGGTGGCCCTGATAGGGGGTCAGTTGCAACTGATCTTCCCGGATGGCGAAGTGGATGGGGCCGTGCTCTATGTCGACCCTGTTGTGATGGTGGGCCATCTCCACCTCGACACCGGGGAACAGCCGCTGGGTGGCGATGATGTCCATGTTGGCCATCAGCGCCTGCAGCTCGGCCTGGACGCTGGCCAGTTGCTCGTCCAGCGACTTGCTTTCCTCGAGTTGCTGGCTGCGCAGCGTCTTGATCTTCTGCAGGGTCTCGGGGCTGCGCTTCTCCCGGGGCAGTTGCAGCAGCCGCAGGATGAGATCCTGCAGCTTGTCGAGCTGCTCCCGGCAGGCCTGCTTGCGTTGACGCAGGGCCTGCTCCTGCTCCTTGTGGCTGAAGTAGCCGCCGAGGATCTGCAGCCGGGTCCGGTTCTGTGCCGAGGCGCCGAGCACCGGGGCCATGATCAGCCGGTTGGCGATGTTGACGCCCCCGATCAGGTGACCCTTGCGCATGGCGCTGTCCCCGACCTTGAGATCCTGGCCGCTGCGGCAATAGCTGTGGCTGAGCTGGCTCTGGATATGGATGTCGCCATCGGCCTCCAGCCTGGCGTACTGGGCATAGCTGGCGTGGATCTCGCCCCCTGCGTTCAGGTGGCACAGGTACTCATCCTCCTCCTGCTTGCGGCCGATGATGCCGTTGCGCACCGTGATGGTGCCGCCCGATTCGATATAGCCCCCCTCGACGAAGCCACCGATCACCACGTCACCGCTGGTCTTGATCCGCATGCCGGGCATGACATCCCCGGTGACCAGCAAGGAGCCTTCGAAGATGACGTGGCCGTGGCGAATGTCGACCTGCTTGACGCTCAGCACCTCATCGACCCTCATGCCGGCCCGCTCCTGGCAGGGCAGGCCGGGGCGTGTCGCCAGCAGCAGATCCGGGTCTTCGGGGGCGAGGCAGGCCCCTTCCCCCGCCGTCATGGCGCTCTCCTTGCCCGCTCTGGCCGGCAGCGTTTGGCCCGTCACGGTGAAACCGTCGATCCCCTGAGTCGGGGGATGGCGCCGCATCAGCGGCGTGCCCGCCTTGACGGTGAGCAGGGTGCCGAGATCGCGCATGTCCACCTTGCCATGATCCCGCTCCTGGGGCCTGAGGATCCGCTCGGCCGGGGTCTCCACCAGCCGCTCGAGCCGGCTATCCAGACCGTGCTCGACCGCTCTGCCCAGGGCGATGACGGGCCTGAGCCGGGTGCCGGGGGCAGCCTCCCTCGCGGTCTGGACGAGGCTGGCGAGCCGGGATTCGTCGAGCCCCAGCCTGATCTCGCTCGCCGCCACGGCGGCCTGCAACTGGCTCAGGGTCAGGGGCTGGCCGCCCCAGTCTGCGGTGATCTGGGCGCTGGCACTCATCTTGTCCTGCTCGACCTGGATCAGCAGCCGGGCATCCTGGCGCTGGGCGATGGGCACGGGGGCATGGGAGGGGACGTCCGGATTGGTCAGCAGGGCGTTGAGCAGGGCGACGGCCTGGCGGATCCCTTCGGTCAGGGGCTGGTAGCGCCG
Organism: Aeromonas aquatica; assembly: GCF_000764655.1. GTDB lineage: Bacteria > Pseudomonadota > Gammaproteobacteria > Enterobacterales > Aeromonadaceae > Aeromonas > Aeromonas aquatica. The sequence goes on along the minus strand of NZ_JRGL01000118.1, from coordinate 52,779 downwards.
GCAGTTGGAGGCCAGCAGCAGGGTCAGGACCTCGGCCTCGGTGACGGGCTGGACCAGGCCGGGGGCGATGCGCAGGCAGACATAGGTCATGTCCGTTGACAGCTGAAACCACTCTTTGCTTAACACCGGGATCCTCCCTGGTTATCCAAATCCGGCTTGCCCTCTTGGCGGCCCTGAACCGCAGTATTCTGGCATTTCTCTTTCCGGGTCAACGAGCTGAACTCAAATGAGTGAGCTGGACTGAGGAAATTGTTCGTGACGGAGGGTATGCTGGCGATAGCCATGTCCATTGTGTCCATCCCTATCTGTGAGGCCGTCGGCGAAATGCGATGACGGCCTGTGCGAGGAACCCCATGTCGCGTCCCCCCCTGTTGCGGATCCTGCTGCCCCTCTCCCTGCCGTTGGTGGTTAGCCTGCTCACCGCCTGCCAGCCCGATAACCAGGGGATGGCGCTGGGTACCCTGGAGCGGGATCGGGTGCTGCTGACCGCCACCGCCAACGAGATAGTCCGGGCCTTGCCGGTGGCAGAGGGGAGTCGGGTAGAGGAGGGCAGCCTGCTGGTGCAGCTGGACGATCGCCGCCAGCAGGCGGTGCTGGCCCGGGCCCGTGCCGAGGAGGCCAGCGCCAGGGCGGCCCTGGCTCGCATGACCAATGGTGAGCGGCCGGAGGACATCGCCGCCGCCCGCGCCAGCCTCGACAAGGCGCAGGCCAACCTCAGGGAGGCGGAACGCAGCTTCCAACGTACCGAGCGGCTGGTGGCGCAGAAGCTGCAGAGCCCCTCCGAACTCGACAAGGCGCGGGCCGAGCGTGACGGCGCCCTGGCCGAACGGGATGGCGCCCATCAGCAGCTCGACAAACTGAGCCGGGGCGTGCGGGTCGAGGACATCGACGAGGCCAGCGCCAAGCTGGCGGCCGCCAGGGCCGACGTGGCACTGGCCGAGCGGGAGCTGGCGGATCTGACCATCACAGCGACCCGCAGCGGTCGGCTCGACAGCCTGCCCTACAACCTGGGAGAGCGCGTCCCGGTCGGTGCCGTGCTGGCGGCCATCCAGGCGGATCAGGCGCCCTACGCCCGGGTCTATGTGCCCGAGACGGCGCTGGCCAGCTACCAGATTGGCCAGGCCATCCGGGTGCGGGTGGACGGCGTGCCCGAGCCCCTGACCGGGCGGCTGCGCTGGATCTCCAGGGAGCCCGCCTTCACCCCCTACTACGCCCTCAACGAGCAGGACAGGGCCCGGTTGGTCTATCTGGCGGAGATCGACCTGCCCACGGCGCAAGAGCTGCCAAGCGGCCTGCCCCTGCAAGCGGAACCCGGCGATGAATGAGTTCGCGATCCGGGCGCAGGGCGTCAGCCGCCGCTTCGGCGATTTTCTCGCCGTGGACGGGCTGGATTTGCGCGTCCCCGGCGGCCAGATCCACGGTTTTCTCGGTCCCAACGGCTGCGGCAAGTCCACCACCCTGCGGATGCTGACCGGCCTGCTCACCCCTTCCAGTGGGGAGATAGAAGTACTGGGGCTCGCCATCCCGAAGCAAGCCGAGGCGCTGCGCCGCCGGATGGGCTACATGACCCAGAAGTTCTCCCTCTACGACGAGCTGACGGGCTGGGAGAACCTGGAGTTTATGGGGCGCATCCACGGCATGAGCGGTGGGACTCTGACCGCCAGATTGCACGAGCTGCTCGCCACCTATGAGCTGACGGCGCTGGCGACGCGCCGGGCCGGGGCCATGAGCGGCGGCCAGAAGCAGCGATTGGCGCTGGCGGCGGCGGTGATCCACCGCCCGGATCTGCTGCTGCTCGACGAGCCCACCTCGGCGGTGGATCCCCAGAACAGGCGCGACTTCTGGGAGAAGCTGTTCGACTTGAGCGAAGGGGGCACCACCATCCTGGTCACCACCCACTACATGGACGAGGCGGAGCGCTGCCACGGGCTCGCCATCATGGAGGCGGGCAAGGTGCGGGCTCAGGGCTCGCCCCAGGCTCTGATGGAGGCCATGAATACCCGGGTGGTGGAGGTGCAGGCGGAGGATCTGCGGCTGCTCAAGCAGCAGCTGCTGCAACTGGCGCCGGTACGCTCCGCCGCCCAGCTCGGTCAGCGGCTGCGGGTGCTGGTGGACAAGTCGCTGGCGGATCCCGTGCCCTGGCTGCAGCAGGCCTGTCCGGCCCTGGCCGGCGCCGCCATGGCCCTGGTCAGGCCTAGCCTGGAAGACGTCTTCGTCAGCTGCACCGGTCAGGAGCCCAGGGCATGAACAGTCTGCGACGGCTCTGGGCCATCACCCAGAAGGAGCTAAGGCAGTTGGCGCGGGACAGGCTGACCTTTGGCACCCTGGCGGTGATGATCCCGCCACGTCGAACCGTGAGGGCAAGCCGATGGACGGTCTGAGGCGGCTCTGGGCAATTACCCAGAAGGAGCTAAGGCAGCTGGCGCGGGACAGGCTCACGTTTGGGATGGTGGTGATGATCCCGCTGATCCAGCTGCTGCTGTTTGGCTACGCCATCAATAGCGACGTGCGCCAGATCCCGGCCGGGCTGGTGGACATGAGCCAGAGCGTGCCGGGGCGGCTGCTGGCGGAGGCGGTGGAGGCGAGCCAGGTGGTGAGCATCAAGCAGCGTTACGTCGGTATCCAGCAGGCGGAAGCCGCCCTGACCCGGGGGGAGGTGCGGGCCGTGCTGGTGCTGCCCACGGATCTGGACCGTCGACTCAGCACCGGCGAGAGCGCGGGCCAGTGGCTGGTGGATGGCTCGGACACCATGATAGCGGGGGCTCTGCTCGGCTTGCGCACCATGCCGCTGACCGTGCTCAAGCCCGATCTCAAGCCTGTCCCCCCCACCTTCGAGACGGTGCTCTACTTCAACCCGGCCCGCCGCTCGGCGGTCAACATAGTGCCCGGCCTGCTCGGGGTGATCCTCACCATGACCATGATCATGTTTACCTCGGCGGCCATAGTGCGCGAACGGGAGCGCGGCAATCTGGAGCTGCTCATCACCACCCCGGTCGGCTCGATGGAGCTGATGATCGGCAAGATCCTGCCCTACATAGGGGTGGGACTGATCCAGGTCGCCATCATCCTCGGCCTCGGCCACTTCATCTTCGCGGTGCCCATCAACGGCGCCCTGAGCCAGGTGTTGCTGGCGACCCTGCTGTTTATCGCCGCCAGCCTGACCCTGGGGCTGCTCATTTCCACCCTGGCCCAGACCCAGTTGCAGGCGATGCAGATGACGGTGTTTATCCTGCTGCCGTCCATCTTGTTGTCGGGCTTCATGTTCCCCTACGAGGGGATGCCGGCCCCGGCCCAGTGGATCGCCGAGGTGCTGCCCGCCACCCACTTCATGCGGATCATCAGGGGAGTGGTGCTGCGGGGCGGGGAGCTGTCGGAGTTGCTGCCGGACGTGCTCTGGCTGCTGGGCTTCACCCTGCTGATGCTGACCCTGGCCGCCCACCGCTTCAAGAAGAGCCTGGATTGACCTGGGGGGCGGCCAGCTCCCTCAGGCCGTCCGACCCCCTTGTCTGGCGGTGAATTTGGCGCCGTATGAGGCGCAATTGATGTGTGACACGGGCATTTGGTGGAATAAATGACTGTGAAAGTGAGGTTTGAGCAACATTCGTCTTGCTCATTACGGTGGGAGGGATTCTAATCTGCCGCCCGGTACTCGCCGGGCCAGTACCGCATCCGTCCATCTCTTGCTTCATCGAACCCATCCATGACCGCCCAAGGCCACCTGCTGTTTTCCGTTACCTGCACCCTGCTTGCCCATCAACTGCAGCTCACCCCGGCCCTGGCCGATGCCAGCCTCTGGCAGCTGGTGCCCGTCGCCCTGGCCAGCGCCCTGCTGCCGGATCTCGACCACCCCAACTCCCTGCTCGGCCGGCGCCTGCCCTGGATCTCGGGGCCGCTCTCCCGCCTGTTCGGTCACCGTGGCTTCACCCATAGCCTGCTGGCGGTCGGCATCGCGGTCTGGGGGCTGGCGCAGTTCCAGGCCCCCGGCACGCTGTCGGCGGTGGTGAAGGATGCGCTCATCATCGGCTACCTGAGCCATCTGCTCGGGGACTGGCTCACCCCGGCGGGCATTCCGCTGTTCTGGCCGCTGCGCCGGCGTTATCGCCTGCCCTGGCTGCCGCTCAAGAGCGGCAGTGGCTACGAGACGGCGTTCTGTCTACTGACCCTGGCGCTGGCCGGTTACTGGGTGCATGGCGGGACGGCCTTCAGTGCGCTCGCCCGCCTGACGGCGCTCTGATCGCGGGGATATCCCGCCTATCGGGTTTGGCTGCGCGCGACCCAACGCGGGGGCTCACCGGGTTGGTCGGGCGGCGCTCGGCCGAGGTGGCGCTCGGCGCCCTTCTCCCCTCGCGGGAGAAGGGCGGGGATGAGGAGCCTAGCTGTGGCGCTGCGCGCTTCTGGGGAGGGTGAGGTAGTCGGCGATCACCGGCAGCCCCAGCAGGTGGCGGCGCAGCATGTCGAGGGCGGCGAAGGCGAGGATCTTGCGACCGCTCTGTGGATCCGGGTGGCTGACCTTGAGGGTCTGACCAATCCCCTTGCCATCGGTGCACAGCAGCAGCGGCACCCCGTCCGCTCCCGCACTGCCTATGGTCAGGCTCAGCCCTGTGTCCGTGCCGGTTAACTGCGCCAGCTCATTCGGGAGCCGCCCATCGAAGTGCGCCTCAAGATGGGGATGCTCGTGGCAAAAACCGAGCAGGGCGCCCCGACTCTCTCCCTCCCGAAGAGTCAGGTTGCGATCCCCCAGCAGGGCCAGGATCTGGCGCGCCGGATCCTCCTCTCCCCGTCCCACCAGCCAGGGTGAAATCTCCCCCAGCAGTCGACTTTCGGCGGCCTCCATATCGGCAGCGCCCGCCCCATGGCCGATGAGTTTCAGCTCGATGAGCGGCATGGAGGAGCGATAGCCGAGCTCGATGCCGCTCGGCCAGGGGGTGGCGTCCAGCTTGTCGGAGAGGGCCGACTCCGAGATGCCGAAGCTGTAGAAGCGGCGCAGCTCGGTGTCGGTCTGATCCCCCGCCAGCCGTTTCAGGCGTGGCAGGATCTGCTCGCGCACCATCTGCTTGAATTCGAACGGCACGCCCGGGGTGAAGAACAGCTGGCTCTGGCCGTGGCTGGCCGAATAATGGACCAGGAAGCCGCAGGCGGTGCCGACCGGGTTGTCGAGGATCTCGCACTCCCGGGGCAGCCAGGCCTGCTTGGCATTGCTCTGGGGCATGGGGCGGCCCCGGCTGGCGTAGCGCGCTTCGATAGTGGCGAGCCAGTCCGGGAACAGGGTCAGCGGCTGGGCAAATGCCTCGGCCGCCGCCAGGGCGGTGAGATCGTCGGCGGTGGGGCCCAGGCCGCCGCACACCAGCACCACCTCGGCGCGCCCGGCGCTCTCCTGCAGCACGGCTTTCAGATCCGCGAGGTTGTCCCCGACTGTGAGCCGGCGGCGCACCTGCCAGCCCTGCTCCAGCAACAGGGCGCTGAGCCAGGCGGCATTGGTGTCCACCACCAGGCCGGTCACTATCTCATCACCGGTGCTGATGATCTCGATACGCATGCAAACTCCTTGAAACGGGGTGGCGGCAGGCGCCGATGGGGTTGCAATTGTAGCAATATCCATCGGCCGCTGGCGACATCCCCTCCGTCCTGGCAGCACGGTGAGCCTCTCGTTGTTAACCAAGGCGCAACAAGGGTGAACCCTGGCTTAAGCGTGGGCATGTATTCCGGTGGCAACAGTCACGTTCCATGACAGAGGTGGGGTAAAATGCTCACCAATTGTTCAATTGTTCAAAAAGAAGGTCATGACCATGAAACACGCAGCCTTGTTGCTGGCCCTGCTGGTAGGCACCCCCGCCTGGGCTGGCTTGCAGATCAACTCCAACGATGTGCGCATCAACGTAGACGGCGATGACGTCGATGAGTGGAAAGACAAGCACGATGAGAACTGCTCGACGGTCGAGATAGGCAACGTCAAGATGAGCAATGAGGAGTGCGACGGCAAAGGCAAGAACAAGAACAAGAACAAGAACAAGAACAAGGAAAACAGCAGCGTGCATGGGGACAACAACCCTGGCAAAGGCCACAACAAGAACAAAAACAAGTAACAACAAGGGCGCCAAAAGGCGCCCTTGTTGTCAGTGTCGTCGAGGGAGGACGAATGCGCAGGTAACTGATGACAGGCTGGGCGCTTTATTATAGGCTTCTAGATGTCCAGACATATTTACCGATGCAGTACAGGGAGTCAGCATGCCGATCAAGATCCCGGACCAGTTGCCCGCCGCCGAAGTGCTGGGGCAGGAGAACATCTTCGTGATGACGGAATCCCGGGCCGTCACCCAGAACATCCGCCCGCTGCGGGTGCTCATCCTCAACCTGATGCCCAAGAAGATCGAGACCGAGATCCAGCTGATGCGGATGCTCTCCAACTCGCCGCTGCAGGTGGACGTGGATCTGCTGCGCATCGACGATCGGGAGTCGAAGAACACGCCCCAGGCGCACCTGGAGAACTTCTATCACGACTTCGAGCAGGTGCGTGGCAACAACTACGACGGCATGATCATCACGGGGGCGCCACTCGGGCTGGTGGAGTTCGAAGAGGTGGTCTACTGGCCGCGTATCGTCGAGATCATCGAGTGGTCCCATCAGCATGTGACCTCGACCCTGTTCCTGTGCTGGGCCGTGCAGGCGGCGCTCAAGGCCTTGTATGGCATGGAGAAACAGACCCACGGCGAGAAGCTGTCAGGGGTCTATCGCCACCATCGCCTCGATGAGCACGAGGCGCTGCTGCGGGGTTTCGACGACGAGTTCGTCGCCCCCCACTCCCGCTATGCGGCGTTCGACGGGGATCTCATCCGCGCCCACACCGATCTGCAGATCTTCGCGGAGTCAGAGGAAGCCGGGGTCTATCTGGCGGCGACCAAGGATTGTCGTCAGGTGTTCGTCACCGGCCATCCGGAATACGATGCCCTGACCCTGGATGGCGAATATCAGCGGGATCTGGCGGCCGGGCTCACCCCCGTCATCCCGGTCAACTACTACCCGGACAACGATCCCGGCCAGACGCCGCGGGCCAGCTGGCGCAGTCATGGCCATCTGCTGTTCTCCAACTGGCTCAACTACTACGTCTACCAGCTCACCAGCTACCGGTTGGAAGACATCGGCAAGGTGTTCACCTACGAGCAACCCAAGGCATAGGTGCCATCGGGACAGCTCACTAGCAGTTGGGTGGAGGACATCGGCAAGGTGTTCACCTACGAGCAGCCCAAGGCATAGGTGCCATCGGGACAGCTCACTAGCAGTTGGGTGGAGGACATCGGCAAGGTGTTCACCTACGAGCAGCCCAAGGCATAGATGTCATCGAGCCAACTCACTGACAGTGGGCTGGAGGGCATCGGCAAGGTGTTCGCTTACCCGCAGCCCAAGGCTCCCTCTTAGTCGGCCTGCAGCCGCGCCGCCTGGCTATCCAGCCAGTGGCGGTGGCAAGCCAGGGTGAAGGCGTTGGGCCGACGGGCCCGGATGGCGGCCATGGCCTCCCGCTGTGGCTGACCCAGCGTCATCAGCAGGAGGGCGGCGACCAGCCCGGTGCGACCGCTTCCCCCACGGCAGTGAATGGCCAGCTGCTTGCCGTCCCGCAGTAGCGCGATCAGCTGCGGCAACGCCTGCTGCCAGGCTAGCTCGAAATCGGCATCGGGGGCCTCGTCGTCCAGGATGGGCAGATGAAACCAGCCCATGCCCCTGGCCTCCACCTGCTTGCCAAGCCGTGTCAGCGCGCACGCGGCCAGCTCGTCACCCGTCATCAGGGTGATCAGGGCGTGGGCACCGGCCAGTTGCAACTGGCTGAGAGCGTGCGGCATGGGCACGTGCTGGGTGCCGGGGCAGGGGGTGAGCAGCAACTGCCCGTCGAGGCGGGGGACCTCCAGGCTCCAGAAGGGGTGAGAAGGGTGCATGGGGATCCTTGTGGGGGGGCCTGTTTGGTGTCAAATGAGCTCATTGGCGCCGTACCTGAGCGGGGCAGAGCATAGAGGCCCGGCTCAGGATGTCAATCTGCGTTGTGTTCGGCCCGGTTTACGGGCAGAGTCTAAAAAAATTGAGCGAGCAAGGAGTAGAGATGAGAAACCTGGATCAACTGGACTTGGATATCCTGGCCCATCTGTTTCGCGATGCGGGCATGACCAACAAGGATCTGGCGGCCCTGGTCGGGGTGGCGCCATCCACCTGCCTGGAGCGGGTACGCAAGCTGCAACAGGACGGGGTGCTCAAGGGAGCGCACTGCGAGGTGGATTATCAGGCGCTGGGCGGCCACATCCAGGCCATGGTCTCCCTGCAGCTGGCGCGCCACAGCCGTCAGATCATCGATGCGTTCCGCGATGCCATCCTGGCCCTGCCCGAGGTGATCAGCCTGTTCCACATGGGGGGCAAGGACGATTTTCTGGTGCACCTCTGCGTCGCCGACACCGAGCACCTGCGCAACTTCGTGTTCGATCACTTCACCTCGCGCGAAGAGGTGGTGCACCTCGAGACCTCCCTGGTGTTCGAGCACAGGTTCAGCCGCTCCTTGCCCTGCTTCACTCAGCCTTAAGCAGCATAGACAAGAAAAAAACCGCCATTCGGCGGTTTTTTTGTCTGTTAAATCTCATCAGTTCAGCACGATTCGACTGTCAGACGCCGTCTGGTAGAGCCCCTGCTGGTAGGCGAGGCTGCCCCAGAGCACCAGTCCCAGCGCCATCTCCTTTATCTCGTCCGGCTGGGGGGTCGGGCGCAACTGCTGGCGGACGGCATCGTAGATATAACCCTCCGCTGGCCGCTCCGGCTGCAGTATCACCACGTCCTTGCCCCGCATCAGGGCGAAGTTCTTGTCGTACTGCATGATGGCGCGTCCCGGCCAGTCGTCCGGCATCCGGGTCAGATCCTTGCCCAGCATGGGGTAGTCGGCGCTGATCCCCATCAGGGAGAGCAGGGTCGGCGCCATGTCTATCTGGCTCACGACGCGCTCGTCCTGGCGGGGTTTTATCCCCTCGCCGACGATGACGCCGGGGATGTGGAAGCGGGGGATGGGTACCAGGCTGGCACCGCCGACCCGGCTGTCGTGATCGGCGATGACCAGGAACAGAGTGTCTTTCCAATAGTCCGATTGGCGGGCCTTCTTGAAGAATTCACCGACGGCGTAATCCGCATACTTGGCGGCGTTGTTGCGGGTCTGCTTGGGCTGCTCGTAGAGGGCGATGCGATCGTCCGGGAATTCGAACGGATCGTGGTTGCTGGAGCTGAACACCAGGCTGAAGAAGGGCTTGCCCTCCTTGCTCAGGGCCCGGAAGGTCTCGTCCGCCTTGGCCATCAGATCCTCGTCCGAGGCGCCCCAGGAGCCTTCGAACACCGGGTTCTCGAAGTCCTTCTGCTCGACGATGTGGCTGAAGCCGTTGCCGAGGAAGAAGCTGCGCATGTTGTCGAAGTGGCTCTCGCCGCCGTAGATGAAGCTGGTGCTGTAGCCCCGTTGCTTCAGCAGGTCCGCGATGGTGAAAAAGTTGGTCTGGCTCTTGCCGAGCTTGACCACGGCCTGGGCCGGGGTCGGGGTGAAGCCGGTCAGCACGGCCTCGATGCCGCGCACCGAGCGGGTGCCGGTGGCATAGAGCTGGTTGAAGGTCCAACCCTCCTTCGACAGCGCATCTATGTGGGGGGTGAGTGGCAGGCCACCGAGGGAGCCGACGAACTGGGCCCCCAGGCTCTCCTGCAGCAGGATCACCAGGTTCTTCGGCTTGCCGCCGTAGCTGGCCTCGTTGAAGGTCTGGCTCGGCAAGGCCTCCGAGCTGAAGTCCTGGTCGGGGCGGCCGCTCTCCTGGCGCACCAGTGCCAGGATCCGCTCCCTTGGCAACTCACCATAGAACTCCCCGGCGTGCTCCTCGGCCCCCATCTGCTTGATGGCGAAGAACAGGGAGTAGGAGGAGTTGACCACCAGGGCATTGATCAGGGGATCGCTGGCAAAGGCCACCATGGCGGGGTTGAGGGCTCTGTGCCCCAGGCTGGAGCGGGCGCCGAGGAAACCGATGGCCAGGATCAGCAGGGCGAAGACGGGCCTCAGGTACCAGCGGGGGAAGCTGAGTCCGCGCATCAAACGGCCGCTGAGCCACCAGCCGCCGCCCAGCACCGCAGTGCTGAACACCAGGGCCAGCAGCAGTTCGCCCTTGCGACCGGCCCACAGCATGGCGAGCACCTCTTTCGGGTAGATGAGGTATTCGATGTAGAGGCGGTTGGGGCGCACCCCGTATTCGGTGACGAAGGAGGGGGTAGAGATCTCCAGGAACAGCATCAGCCAGAGCCCCAGGGTCAGCCAGACCCGGATCAGCATGAGCCAGGCCCGGCCGAGGGCGTGAGGGCCTGCCAGCAGCAGGGTGAAGACCGCGGGGACGCCCCACAGCCAGCAGAGGGTGGCGACGTCGATGCGCAATCCCTGCAGCAGCATCTGTGACCAGCCGGCGACGGCGTCGACGCGCTCCTGTTGCCAGAGTCCGAGGGCTGCCCGGCTGGCGGTGAGGCTGAGTAGCGCGATCACCGAAAAGATGGCAATGGGCCAAAATGGACCCAGCCAATTCCTTATTTTTGTCATTGTTTTTCCTGATAAAAACCTGATTTTTTATGCCCGTCCTCGGGCATTTTTTTATGTTGCAGGGATATGACCATGGGGCCTGGAAAAGGTTGCGTACGGGACAGGAAAAAGACGCAGACACCGCCGCTGCAATGGCCTCATTGTGACGGAGTCCTCGGACCAGTACGAGATAAACGGCTGGAAGAAGTGTGATCCCCACTGCAAAGCGGGGAAGGGGGCGTGCCTATAATGGCGCGGGAGTCTCTCAATCGGAGCCGCTATCATGCCGGTCTTTCTCGATGTCGAGTATTTGCAGGGGTGGTGCCTGTTCGTGGTGCTCTCGGATGGCACCACGGGGGCGCTGGATCTGGCCCCTTGGCGGGATCAACCGCTGTTTGCCGCCATCGACTCGGAGCGTCGCTTCGCCCGGGTCTTCATCAATCGTCGCCATCAGCTGGAATGGCCGGGAGGCTGCATGCTGGCCGCCCAGGAGGTCTATCACCTGATCAAGGCCGTCGACGAGCGCAGCGCCTTCAACGAGCGCAATCCACACTGAGAATGGCTGGCTAACCCACTGAGCCAGATAACGTTTTCAGTCACAGACCCGTTTTTTTCCGCTGGTTATCATGACCCCAGTAAGGCGCACCCTGCGCCTGTACCTCCACAGCGGGAAGATAACAATGAAACAGGGAACGTTGCGCTACGGTGGCCTGCTCGGGGCTGCCTTGTTCTTGTCGGCCTGCGGCAGCGGGGGTGGTGGATCCAGCACCGAGCCCCAGCCCCCTGTGGTCAATCCGCCGGTCACTCAGCCACCGGTGACGACGGCCAGCCGCGCCTGCTATGGCGCCGATCAGCCCGCCTGCAACCTGCGAACCTATCAGCTGATGGTGGAGTCCTTCGTCGACGGCGATGGCGCCGCCAACTACGGCGTCGGCTATGGTCCCTCCCAGCACAACGGCGATCTGCAGGGGATCATCGACAGCCTGGATCACATCAAGAGCCTCAACGTCAACGCCATCTGGCTGACCCCGGTGTTCGACTCCTGCGCCGGCCAGGCCGGGGACGACAGGCTGGATGCCACCGGCTACTTCGCCTGCGACTTCTTCAACGTCGACCCCAACTTCGGCAGCAACGCCAGGCTCAAGACCCTGGTGGATGAGGCGCACAAACGCGGCCTCTATGTGTTCCTCGACGGGGTATTCGGCCACGTCAACAAGGTGGGGGTGAGCAAGCCGTCGCCCGAGGGACGGCTGCCCGCCCTCAAGAGCGGCGGCGCCGGCTACCCCGGCCAGCTGGTGGACTACGGCAAGCCGGAGAGCCTCGCCTACTTCAAGGAGGTGGCACGCTACTGGGTCGAGCAGTACGGCATCGACGGCTGGCGGCTGGATCAGGCCTATCAACTCGGGCTGGACGAGTGGCGCGCCATTCGCACCGAGGTGGAGCAGGCGAGCGCGGCGCGCAAGGCGGCAGGCCAGCAGTGGGGCACGCTCGGCTACCTGGTGGGTGAGGTGTGGAAGGGGGCGGACGACATCCGCAACGAGGCCTATGGCCCGAGCGACAACCCAGCGCTGCCCTCGGCGTTCGACTTCCCGCTGCGCTACGGCCTGATGCAGGCGCTGGCGGTGGAGGAGTCCGGCAAGGGCGGGCAGGGGGCCAGCGTGCTTGATGCCAGCTGGAACAAGCTGGAAAACTACCCCAACCACGCCATGCCGAACCTGATGCTGGGCAACCACGATCTGGTGCGCTTCGGCGATCTGGTCCAGCGCGGCAACTTCAACCCGGCGGATTACTGGCAGCGCCACAAGGCGGCCTTCAGCTTCCTGGCGGCCCGCTCCGGTCCCATCACCCTCTATTACGGCGAGGAGTTCGGGGACGAGGTGCCGGGCTTCGCCAAGCAGGTGACCGATAACTGTGCGGCCCAGGGATTGTGCGACGATCACGTGGCCCGCAGCGACGGCAAGGTGCCCGGTGTCACCGGCTTCACCCCGAGCGGCGAGCAGGCCGAGCTCAAGCAGTGGCTCAGCGAGCTGCTGGCCTTGCGCGCCGCCCATCCCGCTCTCTATCAGGGGGAGCGAGTCAAGCTGGTGGCCGATGGCAGTGTCTATGGCGACATCAAGCAGACGGCGGCCGAGCAAGTGGTCTACCTGCTCAACGTCTCCACCACGCCCCAGAGCTACAGCCTGCCTCTGGCCAAGCTGCGCAGCGGCAGCGCCCTGGTGGATCTGCAGAGCGGCGAGCGCCTGGCCATGGGGGGCAGCAGCCTGACGGTAGATCTGCCGCCCCTCACCGGCCGCTTCCTGCTGCTGCAATAAGACGGCAAACAGCAAAAGGGCTCCCGCAGGAGCCCTTTTTGTTGCCAGCTGGCGGTAGGGTCACTTCTCGAGGCCGCCACCGAGCTCCTCCTGACGGGGGCGGGCCTGCACGCCGCGCTCGTTGCCGTTGCGCCAGTGCTCCAGCCGATTGTGCACGCCACGGCGCAGGCTCTTGAAGCTGGTCTCCAGGTAGTGAACCCCCACCAGGATCCCCAGGGTCACGCCGGTGAGCAGCACGGCCTGGTGCAGCATTCCCATGCCGATCAGGGCCCCGAGGGCGGCCAGCATCCAGATGGTGGCGGCCGAGGTCACCCCCAGCACCTGACCATCCCGGGTCATCATGACCCCGGCACCGAGGAAGCCGATGCCGGTGATGAGCTGACCCAGCACCCGCGCCTGATCCGCAGACTGCGGGCTGACGGCGGCGCCGATGGCGAGAAAGCAGTAAGTGCCGAGCACGATGAGGGAGGAGGTGCGAATGCCGACCGGCTTGCCGTGCAACTGACGCTCCAGCCCGACCAGACCGCCACACACCAGACAGGCCAGAATGTTGTTCCAGCCAAGGGGCGCTATGTCCCACCACTGCGTTGTCATCATACCCACCTCTGCCGATCCTGCTTGTTATCCTGCCGCGCCCTGTCCCCGGTTCTCCAGCCGTTGCCGGAAGGCCCTGGCCAGGCGCTCGTAGAGGTCCTTCGCCTCCCTGTCTTCAATATCGCCACGTATCCAGGGATTGTCGATGATTTCCAGCAGCACGCAGCCCTGTCCCTGCTGGCGCAGGTCCACCCCGAACAGGCCGTTGCCGAGCTGATGGACGGCGCGGCGGGCTGTCTGCAGCACCCTCTCCGGCACCTCGTTGAGCGGCAGCGCCTCGATCCGGCTCATGTCGAGGGGGTGCTTGCGGCGGCGGATCCGGTTGCCGGGCTCAGGCCGGAAGCGGCGGCAGGCGAACAGCGGCGAGCCGTCGAGAAAGCCGATGCGCCAGTCGAATTCGGCGGGGATCCGGCTCTGCACCAGCAGCAGGGCGGAGCGGCCCAGTCCCTCGTCCAGCAGGCGGGCGAGCTGCTGCTCGTCGCCGGCCATGGCGAGATCCCGGCCTTGGGCGCCGTCGGGCACCTTCACCATCAGCGGCAGGCCGAGCCGCTGCACCAGCTCGTCCACCTGGTGGCGGCCGCGGCGGGTCACCACCATGGTCGGCGGCATGGGCACGCCGCTGCGCACCATCAGCTCGTAGAGATAGAGCTTGTTGCTGCAGGCGAGGATGGCGCGGGAGCTGTCGATGACCGGCATCTTGAGCTGCTCGGCGCGGCGGGCGAACTCGAAGGTGTAGTGGCCGACCGCCGTCTCGGCGCGCAGCCAGAGGCTGTCGAACTCCGGCAGCCGCTCGATGGCGGACGGTGCCAGGATCTCGGCCCGGATCCCCTGGGCGGCGGCGGCCTCGATGAAGCGTGTCAGGGCCAGGGCATCGCTGCTGGCGCGGCCGTCATCGGGATCCACTAGGATGGCGAGCTGATAGAGGGGGGCGGCCTGCTCCTCGTCCCCCGCGCCGACCAGCGCTTGGGCGTGTTGCAGCATCAGCTCCCGCTCGCGTGGGCTCAGATCCTGCGGGGAGAGGCTCTGCTGCCGGCGCACCGACCAGCCGTGGCGGCCGCGCTTGAGGGTCAACTCTTGCAGCGGCAGCTGGCTCAGGCCGTAGTAGTAGCGGGCCAGCCCCGCCAGCTCGCTCTGCTCGCACTGGCCGAAGATGGCGCGCACCCGGATCCTGTCCTCGCTCTGGCGGGCCAGCCAGCCCTGCAGCTTGCGCCACAGCTTGGCGGGCGGCTGCTGGGGTTGCAGCACGCTGATGGCCTGCAAGCCCGGCAGGCAGTGGTGGCTGCGGGCCTGGGCCAGCAGGGAGCAGTAATAACCGGCGCTCAGGTGCTCCAGCGAGCGGCACAGGTTGATGATGCGGGGCCGCCCCCCCGTGGTGGGCAGGCCGTGCTGCAGGTAGGTGCGGGCGGTCAGCAGATAATCGGCATGGCAGGGCCAGTCGCCTGGCTCCTCGACGATGACATAGGTACTCATATTGTTGGCTCCACGGATCAGACTGCCAGGACGGCAGTATCCCCAGTGGGCTTCGATGCACCGACAAGCACGACAATGGCGCGAGGGGAAACAAGAGGTTACAGTGCCTAATATTCTGCCTTGGTAACCTGTGATACAAGTCGCATTGTTGGTGCTGAGGATAAATAACCGAACGAGGACACCCCGTGTTGACCGTGCGCACGGCCCGAGCCGATGATGTGGGCGCCATCGTCAGGCTTGAGCGCTACTGTTTTCCCCCCGAAGTCGCCTTCGGCCGCAGCCGCTGGCACTATCTGCTGAATCAGGCCAAGGGCCGCACCCTGCTGCTGCAAGACGACAAGGAACAGCTGCTGGGCTATCTCAGCGTGCTGGAGCACAGGGGCTGGGATCGACTGGTGATCCAGACCCTCGCCATCCGCTGGACGGTGCGCCGCCAGGGCTGGGCCCGCCGCCTGCTGGAGCAGGTCATTTCGGAGGGCAGGGCGGCCGGCTGGGGCGCCATCCGACTCGAGGTGGCCGATGCCAACGCCGAGGCCCTCGCGCTCTACCGGGGGCTGGGCTTTCGTGCCCAGCTCAGGCTGCCCGACTACTATGGGCCGGGCCAGCATGCGCACCGTCTGGTGCTGCCGCTGGGATCCGGTGAACAGGGGGCGGCATGAGCTGTGATGACTGCCTCGCCACCGCCTTCGGGGTCAGCATGAGCCGCGCAGCCTCGACATCGAGGAGCCGGCATGAGTTGTGATGACTGTCTCGCCACCGCCTTCGGGGTCAGCATGAGCCGCGCTGCCTCGACATCGAGGAGCCGGCATGAGCTGTGATGACTGTCTCGCCACCGCCTTCGGGGTCAGCATGAGCCGCGCTGCCTCGACATCGAGGAGCCGGCATGAGCTGTGATGACTGTCTCGCCACCGCCTTCGGGGTCAGCATGAGCCGCGCAGCCTCGACATTGAGGAGGCGGCATGAGTTGTGATGACTGCCTCGCCACCGCCATCCGGGCCAAGTTGGGGCGTTGTCCTGCCTGCGCTGGTCAGAGCCTGCTCATAGGAGCGCTCGGCTGGTTGGCCTGGTGGTGCGCGGGTGCCGATGTCTCGGTCAATGCCCTTACCGGTTTGCTGTTCGCTCTCGGTGGCAGCGGCCTGTTCGGGCTGCACCTGTTGATCTTCATCCAGCGCAGGATGAGGGCGCAGGATCATGAGTGAATACTATTCGTTTCAACAAGATAGATAACAACAGTGATTCAGATAATGGAGGTTCAGATGATAGCAATGGTAACGGGCGCCTCGTCCGGCTTCGGTGAGGCGATCAGTCGCCTGCTGGTGAGCGCGGGCTACCGGGTGATAGGCACGGGTCGACGCGCCGAGCGGCTGGCCGCCCTGGCCGAGGAGCTGGGCGCCGGCTTCCTGCCGCTGGTGTTCGACGTGCAGGACAAGGCCGCCACCAAGGCCGCCATCGAGGGCCTGCCGGCTGCCTGGCAGCAGGTGGATCTGCTGGTCAACAACGCCGGCCTGGCGCTCGGGCTCGAGCCCGCCCACAAGGCGGATCTGGAAGACTGGGAGCAGATGATAGCTACCAACATCAGCGGCCTGACCCTGCTCACCCGCCTGCTGCTGCCGGGCATGGTCGAACGTAATCGCGGCCACGTGATCAACATTGGTTCCATCGCCGGCACCTACCCCTATCCGGGCGGCAACGTCTACGGCGCCACCAAGGCGTTCGTGAAGCAGTTCAGCCTGAACCTGCGCGCCGATCTGGCGGGCAGCGCGGTGCGCGTCACCAACCTGGAGCCGGGCCTGTGCGGCGGCACCGAGTTTTCCAACGTGCGCTTCCACGGGGACGACGCCAAGGCGGCCACCGTCTATCAGGGGGTGCAGGCGATCCAGCCGGAAGACATCGCCAACACAGTGCTCTGGGTCAGCCAGCAGCCCGCCCACGTCAACATCAACAGCATCGAGATCATGCCGGTGGCCCAGACCTTCGGCCCGCTCAATATCAGCCGTCGCTGAGTGTGGCGCCCTGCTGAAACGAGAAGAGGCACCCCTGGGGGGCCTCTTTGTTTTGATGCGCCCTACAGGCTCATGATCTTCTTGAACTCCTCCTCCGAGTATTTCTTCTCGGTGCTCTTGGTGAGATCAGTCATCAGCTTGTAGCGCAACTCTTTGGCCAGCTGATAGTTCTGCTCCAGCTGGCCGTAGGAGTAGTCGGCCGCCAGTTGCAGCGCCGTGGCCTTGTCGCTGGCGTAGGTCTGCTTGAGGGTCTTGTCCAGCACCGCCACCTCCTTGTAGAACTTCTCGCTCTGCTTGCCCCAGACGCCGCGCAGCAGCGGCAGGTACTTGTCCGGGTTGGTGTTGGCGAGCGCGGTCAGGCTGCGGAACTGCCAGTAGGCGGAATCATCCGAGTAGCTGTCACTGCCGCTGCGATAGGGCAGGGGATAGGTTTCCAGGCTGTGGTAGAGCGGCACCATCACCGACTCGGCCAGCACGCCGTAGCTCTGCCAGATGAGGCCCTGCAACTCCTTGGGCATCTCCTTGCGCAGCTGGATGATGTGGGACTCGAGCTGGCGGTCGATGCGGATCGGCCGCTCCGCCTTGCCCGCCAGCGCCGTGCCATCATAGGTGGCGCGGAGCAGTTTGGTCACGTCCGGCACCGTGATGGGGGCATCCGGCTTCATGAACAGCGGATACTGCGCCTGACGGGTGGGCTGCTGGTGGGAGGCGCTCAGCAGTTGCTGGCCGAGCCATTCCCGGTCCACGTTGTAAGGATCGGCGATCACCCCGAACGCCTTGGCGAAGTTGAAGTTCTTGGGATCGGCGTTATCCAGCAGCTTGTGCTCGCGCACGAACTCCAGCAGCTTGGGGGAGTGCAACACCTGGCTGTCGTCCAGGTTCACCCCGTGGATGCGCAGGCCGTTGGCGACCATGGCGTAGCTGTCGTCCGGCACCCGCACCGCTATCCAGTGGTGGCCAGAGCCTATCTCCATCAACCAGGCCTCGTTCACGTCCGCCAGATAGAGGCTATTGCCCTCCCCGGCGCCATGGGTCTCCACATAGTGGCCGAGCAGCTCGACCCCCTCTTTCGCGCTCTTGGCCTGGGGCAGGATCAGGGTGGGGATGATGGCTTCTATGATCCCTTTTTCGATCAGCGGATCCGCTTTCTGGGCCTTGTCGTTGACCTCGGCACTGGTGGTGGCGGAGAGGGCGACGTTGTACTCGTTGATGCCGCGCTCCTCGTAATACTTGCCGGCGGGATCGCTGGTGGCGGCATCCCAGTCACGGATGGAGGAGTAGGCGAGGAAGGCCTTGGGCATGGGTACCTCCAGGCCATTGCCCAGTTTCCATAGCTTGCCCTCGTTCTGCTGGGCCGGGTGGAAGGCGAGGTACTTGTTCCAGTTGTTGATGCCGAAGTCTTCGTTTCTGGCGATCATGATGCTGCCATCCGCGCTGGCGCCCTTGCCGACGATGAGGCCGGTGCAGGCGTCGGCACTGGTGCCAAGCAGGCTGAGCAGGGTAGCGGAGAGGAGACTCAAGGTGTGTTTTTTCATTATTGTGCCTGAAGCTGTGAGGTGAGTGTGAGTCAGGGGAGGGGATGAGAGGCGGATCGCCGCAGGCCGGGTGCGGCACTGCATTGATGCCGAAGAATGGGTCTGCATGTTATTGATATTTCAAACATATCATCCACAATACTGCGTCCTGACCAGATTGTGCGCTGGCATGGTATGCCTCCATGGTTGTTTATTTTGTGATCTACCGTTCATTCCTGTGTTTAGTTCGGCAAAAGAAAAGATGGTTGGTGGCATCTGTGGTTGCTGGGTGCAGAGGCAGAATAATGATGGGGAAGTCGGCGGGAGTGTGCTGACAAGTTGGCCTGCTACTTGCTGAGCCCTGACCATGGCGGGGAGTCTGTCCCCGATTTCCGGCTCGGCCGGCAGCTTGGAGTCCCCATGGATATCAAACCCTACACCCAGCAACTCGCCCAGAGTGCATCCTATAGCCGTGCCCTGGCGACCCTCAGCGGCGACGATAGCCAGCAGGGCGGCGGCTGGGATCAGCAGGTCAGCCTCTCCAGCCAGGTGCTGACCGGCAAGGCGCAGCAGGTGCTGACTTACGAACATCTGGCCAGGAGCGGCAAGAGCGCGAGCCAGAGTGGCGGCGCCAATAATGCGCTGGTGCAGCAGCTGGTGGACAAGGCGCTGGGCTTCGATCGCAAGAAATTTGACGATCTCGAGAGTCAGATCAAGAGCGTGGCCGACAACAAACAGTTGTCGAGCGAGGAGCGGGAGCAGCAGACCAAGGCCCTGACCGAGCAGCGCGACGCCATGCTCAAGGCGGCCATGGACAAGCTCACCGGCAAGAAATCGGAAGAGAAGATCGCCTAGCGCCGCGAGTCAGGCCCAAACGGCAATCTTGAACGTCATGGAGGCAAGGGATTGCCCCTGGGGCTGGCGAGAGAGTGGCAAGGCAGGGGGACGAAGCAGGGAGGGCTGGCCCTCCCTGTGGATGTTGAAGGGCGAGGGCCTTATTTCTGTTCCGGCACTATTCCGATGCCGATGGCGGTGGTCTGGACCGCCTTGATCTGATCCCCCTTGGCGATCAGGGCGAACTGCGCCGGATCCTTCACCTTGAGGGTGAGGGTCTTGTCCACGCCCTTGACCCTGATGCTCTGCTGCGCCTTGTCGACGTCGATGACGTCCGCATAGATGGTCACCTGCATGCCGGCCCCGGCAGCGGGTTTATCCCCCGCGGCGGCCTTGGTCCCCTCGACCTCCACCACCCGTTTTCTCACCCCGGCGGTGCCCTTGAGCAGCTCCAGATCCAGCAGTTGCAGGTAGCGCAGCGCCACCTCGTCCCCCACCTTGAGGTTCTGCAGATCGGTCACCTCGTCGCCGGCGACGATATCGAAGACCTGGCCTTCGGCATTCTTCAGGCTGACCTTGCGGGTCGCGGTGTCGATGGCGGTGATGGTCGCCTTGGCTGTCACCTCTTCCGCCAGGCTGGCCTGGCCGGGGGCGATCGCCACATTGGTGGCCACCTCGGCGGCGTACACCAGGGCGGTGGGGGAGAGGCTGAGCAGACCGGCGATCCATGCGTGTTTCAGTTTCATAATTGAGACCCTGTGGCTGGGAGATGGCACCTCGTCAGAGGCGCCTCGATGGCGAAACGGCGTTGGCGCCATGATGATGGGGAGGGGCTGTGCCGCCTCCTCCCAGTGACACCATAGCAAAGTCACACCCGAGAACCTCATACCGAATGCCTGACCACCCCATTTTGGTAGCCCGCTCCCGTTTTTTGACCTCCCGCGAGTGCGGGCGCACAATCCTTCTGCATGCATTCAACCGAGGGCTCTGCCGTGTACAACTTCCAATATGCCAATCCCACCCGCATCTGTTTCGGGGAGGGCCAGATAGCCAGCCTGCCGGAGCTTATCCCGAGCGGCAGTCGCCTGCTGGTGCTCTACGGCGGTGGCAGCATCAAGACAAACGGGGTCTATCAGCAGCTGTGTGACGCCCTGGCTGGCCTGGATTGGCAGGAGTTCTCCGGCATAGGTGCCAACCCCCAGTACAGTCAGTTGATGGAGGCGGTCGCCCTGGTGAAGCGCGAGCGCATCGACTTCCTGCTGGCGGTCGGCGGTGGCTCTGTGGTGGATGGCACCAAGTTCGTGGCCGCCGCCGCCTGTTTCGAGGGGGAGGATCCCTGGGACCTGTTGCTGCACAAGACGCCGGTCAAGGCGGCGCTGCCCCTTGGCTGCGTGCTGACCCTGCCCGCCACCGGCTCCGAGAGCAATCCCGCCGCCGTGGTGAGCCGGGGGGATGCCAAGCTCTCCTTCATGAGCCCGCAGGTGCTGCCGCAATTTGCGGTGCTGGATCCCACCACCACTTACAGCCTGCCGACGCGCCAGATTGGCAATGGGGTGGTGGATGCCTTCGTCCACATCATCGAGCAGTACCTCACCTTCCCGGTGGGTGGCGAGGTGCAGGACAGGCTGGCGGAAGGCTTGCTGCAGGTGCTGGTGGACAACGGGCCCAGGGCGCTGAAGGAGCCCACCAACTATCAGGTGCGGGCCAACCTGATGTGGGCCGCCAGCCTGGCGCTCAACGGCCTCATCGGCCGTGGGGTGCCCCAGGACTGGTCTACCCACGCCATCGGCCATCAGCTGACCGCCCTCTATGGGCTGGATCATGCCCAGAGCCTGGCGGTGGTGCTGCCCTCCTTGCTGCGGGAGCAGGCCGCCCAGAAGCAGGAGAAGCTGGCCCAGTTTGCCGAGCGGGTCTGGCACTCCAACCGGGAGGACAGGGCGCTGCGCATCGAGGAGGCGATTATCCGCACCGAGCAGTTCTTCCAGCAGATGGGGGTGGGCACCCGCCTCGTCGACTATGGCCTGACGGAGAGCAGCATCCCGGCGATCTGCTCCAACCTCAAGCGCTTCGGCCTGACTTCGCTCGGGGAGCAGCAGGACATAGATCCGGACAAGGTCGCCAGGATCCTCTCCCACGCGCTGTGATCCCTGCGTTCTGTGCTCCAACCTCAAGCGCTTCGGCCTAACTTCGCTCGGGGAGCAGCAGGACATAGATCCGGACAAGGTCGCCAGGATCCTCTCCCACGCGCTGTGATCTTCAGGATCTGGCCTGAACGCAAAACGCCCCGATTGTCGGGGCGTTTTGCATTCCAGGGCACGGGCAGTCGATCAGGCGCTCTGATCCAGCTCGCGCTCCAGGGCGGCCGCCTTCTGGCGGGCCGGATGGGTATTAAGGCGTTCCCAGTAGCTCTTAAGGTGCGGGAACTGGGCCAGCTGACCGATCTGGGCCAGCAGATCCACCAGGAAGGAGTTCATGATGTCGGCGCCGGAGAGGCGATCCCCCACCAGATAGTGGCGGCTGGCCAGCACCTCATTGAGATAGCCCAGTACCTTGGCGCACTCCGCCTTGGTGTAACCCGGCAGGAAGCGCATCGGGCTGCCATCCTTGCGCACGAACATGTCCAGCAGCAGCGGCAAGATGCCGGAGCTTTCGGCGAAGTGGATCCATTGCAGGTACTCGGGGTAGTCGGGGCTGTCGGTGGCTGGCGCCAGCCGCTCCGGGGCGTGGCGGGCGATCAGGTACTCGGTGATGGCGCCGGACTCCGCCAGCACCCGGCCGTCGAACTCGATGACGGGTGACTTGCCGAGGGGGTGGATGGCCTTGAGCTCGGGGGGCGCCAGGAAGCTGGTGGCATCGCGCTGGTAGGCCTTGATCTGGTAGGGCAGGCCCAGCTCTTCGAGCAGCCAGATGATGCGTTGGGAGCGGGACTTGTTCAGGTGGTGCAGGACTATCATGGGAACCTCGATGGGTGGCGGAAGCGGCTGATACGTGCTGGCGTGGTGACTGGTTCACCGGCAGGCAAAAAAGAGCGGGCAGATGCCCGCTCTGTGCTGACTCAGGCCTCCAGCGCCTGATCCAGATCCGCCAGTATGTCCTCGATGGCTTCGATCCCCACCGACAGCCGGATCATCTCCGGCTTGACTCCGGCCCTGGCTTGCTCCTCCTCGCTCAGCTGGCGATGGGTGGTGGAGGCGGGGTGGCAGGCCAGGGACTTGGCGTCGCCTATGTTGACCAGCCGCTTGAAGATCTTGAGGGCGTCGTAGAAGCGGACCCCGGCCTCATACCCTTCCTTCAGACCGAAGGAGAGGATGGCCGAGGGGCGGCCGCCCATGTACTTCTCCGCCAGCGGGTAGTGGGGATGGCCCGGCAGACCGGCATAGCTGACCCAGGCCACCTTGGGGTGGCCTTTAAGGTGATGGGCGACCCGCAGGGCGTTGTCCACGTGGCGCTCCATGCGCAGGCTCAGAGTCTCCAGCCCCTGCAGCAGCAGGAAGGCGTTCATGGGGGCCAGCGCCGCCCCTGTGTTGCGCAGGGGCACTGTGCGCACCCGGCCGATAAAGGCCGCAGCGCCAAACGCCTCGGTGTAGACCACCCCGTGGTAGGAGGGCTCCGGGCTGGTGAGCTGGGGGAAGCGCGCGGGGTGATCCGCCCAGGGGAACTTGCCCGAGTCGACGATGACCCCACCGAGGGAGTTGCCGTGGCCACCGACATATTTGGTGAGGCTGTGCACCACTATGTCGGCGCCGTGTTCTATGGGTTTGCACAGCACAGGGGTGGCGACAGTGTTGTCGACGATGAGCGGCACGCCACGGGCGTGGGCGACTTTGGCGAAGGCGGCAAGATCGACGATGTTGCCCGCCGGGTTGCCGATGCTCTCGCAATAGACCGCCTTGGTCTTGTCGTCGATGAGGGCGGCGATGGCCTCGGCGCTATCATCCGCGGCGAAGCGCACCTCGACCCCGAAGCTCGGCAGCATGTGGGCGAACAATGTGTAGGTGCCGCCATAGAGCTGGGGGGTGGAGACGATATTGTCGCCGGCGGCGGTCAGCGCCTGGATGGCGTAGGTGATGGCGGCGGAACCCGCCGAGACCACCAGACCGGCGATACCCCCCTCGAGGGCGGCCATCCGTTGTTCCAGCACGTCGTTGGTGGGATTCATGATGCGGGTGTAGATGTTGCCAGGCACCGCCAGGTTGAACAGATCCGCCCCGTGCTGGGCGCTGTCGAACTCGTAGGCCACCGTCTGGTAGATGGGCACGGCCACCGCCTTGGTGGCGGGATCGTGGGAAAAGCCGTGGTGCAGGGCCAGGGTCGCATCTTTCATCACACACTCCTTGTTGGACGTCGTCGCCATTATGGATGGATAGACGTCCAATCTAGCAGGCCCTACACCGATGTAAACCACCCAATCCGGCAAAGCATTGTCAGGGGCTTGCAGTGATCCTGCGGCGCCCTTCCCTGCCCGGAGTCCTGGCCCAATCAGAGGCGGCGGCGATACTCCCTGTCGTCTATCTGGTGCATGTCCCACTGCATCAGGCGGTTGAGCTGGGCCATGGGATCCTCGACTGACGGCAACGGGCGGGGCAGGATCCGCTGGAAGTAACGGCGCAGGGTTTGCTGGATCTGGCTCGGTTTGGGGGAAGATGCTTGGCTCATGATGGTGCTCCTGTGAGGTTGTGCTCATGTTCGACAACAGTATTGAGCTAAAATGAGGAAGTAAAAACTGACGACTTCTCTACCAAGGATTTCCTCTTTTATGCCGACCGGTCGCCTCCATCAGCAATTTCAACGACTCGCCCAACAGCTGGGTGCCGACGAGCGAGATCTCAGCCTCGCCGAGGTGGCCGAATTGCTGTGCTGCACCCCGCGCAACGCCCGTCTGCTGCTGCGCCGCATGCAGGATCAGGGCTGGCTCAGCTGGTCCGCCGAGGCGGGGCGGGGGCGCCGCTCCCGGCTGACTCTGCTCGACAACCAGGAGAACCTGACCCGGCGCCGACTGCGGGATCTGCTGCAACAGGGGCTGCTGACCCAGGCGGTGCGGGTGGCGGAGGGGCGGCTGGACTTGCTCACCCCGCTGCTCATCGAGCAGCTCGGCCAGGCCACCCGGGCGGGGCGCCAGATCCTGCGGGTGCCCTACTACCGCCCGCTGCCCCGGCTGCTGCCCACGGATCCCTTGCGCCGCTCCGAAATCCACCTGAGCCGCCAAATCTTCAACGGCCTGACTAGGCGAAATGAGGAAAATGGGGAAATCGAGGGTGATCTCGCCCACCACTGGGAGCGGCTCGGCCCCTGCCACTGGCGCTTCTATCTGCGGCCGGCGGTGCGCTTTCACCACGGCCGCGAGCTGGGGGTGGAGGACGTGATGGAGAGCCTGCTGGCCCTGCGCGAGCGGCCGCTGTTCGCCCATCTCGTGCGGCTGGAGAGCCCCTGGCCACGAACCCTGGACTTGCATCTCGACAGCCCGGATCCCTGGCTGCTCCACCTGCTGGCCGAACCGGTGGCGGCCGTGCTGCCCCGGGAGCTGAAGGGGGAACCGGGCTTTGCCCTGCAACCCGTGGGCACGGGCCCCTACCGGGTGACCACCAACGATCCTCTGCACCTGTGCCTCAGTGCCTTCGACGACTACTTCGGCCTGCGCGCCCTGCTCGACGAGATCGACATCTGGATGTTGCCGGAGCTGGCGGAGCGGCTGGAGAGCCACCTGCAGCTTGGCCATGACAACCCCGAGCTCGGCACCATGCGGGGTGAGTCCGAGCTCGAGTCTGGCTGCTACTTCCTGCTGCAGGACGACAGATCCCCCGTCCTGCAGGATCCGGCCCTGCGCCAGTGGCTGGCGACCCTGCTCAACCCCATCGCCCTGATGGCGCGGGTCGCCCCCGAGCTGCAACGGGGCTGGACCAGCGCCCTCGGCTTGCTGCCCCACTGGCGCGAGCCCCTGCCGACCCCGCACCCGGCTCCGGTGCAGTTGCCGACCCGGCTGGTGCTGGCCTGCTTCAACCAGCATCTGGAGTTCAACGAGTGCGCCGGTGCCATGGCCAGCCTGTTGGCAGAGCAGGGCATCCGGCTGGAGGTACGCTCCCTGGATTACGACCGCTGGGTGAGCGGGGAGGATGAGGACGTGGATCTCTGGCTCGGCACCCTCAACCTGGAACACGAGCAGGCGTTCGCCCCCTATGCCTGGTTGCTGGGCACCCCTTTGTTGCAGCGGGTCTGGGGCCGTCAGCCGGCCCTGTGGCAGGGATTGACGCAGTGGCGCGCCGGCGGCGCCGAGCCGGGACCGCGCGCCCTGCTGGCCGAGGTGCAGCGTCAGCACTGGTTTGTGCCGCTGTTTCACCACTGGCTGGAGCTGGAGAGCCGGGTCGGCGTGCACGGGGTGCGCATGACGGCCCTCGGCTGGTTCGATTTTCGCAGCGCCTGGTTAAAACCCGAACAGGGGACTCAGGAGCCGGAAAGCGGAGCTCGCTCCCACCCGGACGCCGGGACGCTTGAGTCGTAGCGGTTGGCGCGCTAGCCTGTGCGCGGTCCCACGACAAGGAGTCGAATAGCCATGCTGGAAATGCAGATCCAACCCCGTTTTCAAGAGACAGATGCCCTAGGCCACATCAACAACACTGTGCCGGCGGTCTGGTTCGAATCGGCCAGGGATCCCCTGTTCCGTCTCTTCTCCCCCGAGCTGGATGTGCATGACTGGCATCTGATCATCGCGGGCTATGGGGTGCAGTTCAAACGGGAGCTGTTTTACGGTCAGCAGGTATCGATCAAGACCGGAGTGCGCCGTATCGGCACCAGCTCCTTCACGGCCTGGCAGGAGGCCTGGCAGGGCGGCGAGCTGGCCGTCACCGCCGAGACGACCCTGATCCATTTTGACTACCGGACCCGCCAATCCCGTCCCCTGAGCGAGACGCACCGGGAGGGGCTGCGGGCCTGGTTGGTAGAGAGTTAATCCTGGCCCGCGGGCCCATCACAGGACACTTATGCGCAATACCCTGATCGCTCTGACCCTGGGACTCTGTTCCCTGCCTTCGCTGGCCGCCACCCTGGCCGAGCAGTTCACCCTGATGGAAAAGGGGGCACAGAATGCCCTCGACACCCGCCTGTTCAGTCACGACGGGGTGGACATCAAGGCCTGGATCGACGGCAAGCCCGTCATCATCGCCGTGCCCATCATGAATGAGCAGGGCAAGCTGGAGGGGGAGAGCCGTTACTACTTCAAGGGTGGCCAGCTGTTCGGGGTGAAAGAGCCTGCGGCCCAGTTTGCCTTCGACGACAAGGGCAGCCTGACCCAGTGGCTGGACGACAAGGGCCAGCCAGCCGAGTTTGTCAGCAAGATGAGCATGCAGCAGCGTCAGGAGTGGCTCACCAAGCGGGCCGCCGAGCTGAGCCAGCTGTTTGTGCCGAGCCCGGCGGAGCAGAAGGCCGCCAAGGGCGTCAAGCTGAAGGGGGCCGAACTGACCCAGTGGCTGTGCAGTGGCAAGCTGATGACCCTGGCCAAGGGCGACAAGGTGCAGGTCGAGCCCCCGAAGATCAAGGTGAGCGAGCAGGGGCTGGAGGGGGAGGTTTCCCTGCGCCAGGACCAGGGCTGGCAGGATCTCTGCCTCAAGTGTGAGGTGCAGGGCACCCAGGTGACTCGCCTCACCTGGCAGCCGCTGCCGGGCGCCAACAAGCCGCAATGAGCCGGCAGGAGATGAAAAAAGGGGCCAATCTGGCCCCTTTTTTCATGGGGTTTCCCCGAGTTTTAGGCGGGTCAGGGCCTCGACCCTTCGCCATTGCTCTGGTTGAAACCAGTGGGCCAGAATTTCCTGCTGCTGCATGGCCCTGTCATCGACGGAAAGAGGGGTCAGCTCCGCCAGATAGCCCGCCAGCTGCTGGTCGAACGCCTGTCGGCTCTGATCCAGCTGGTGCAGGCGATCCACCGCCTCCTGTCCCACTTTCTCCTGCAGCACGGCGTCCCGCTCGGCCGGTGCCAGCCGGTCCAGGGTCTGCAACTCCCCCAGCAGCTGGCTGTTGGTGTCGGCCTCCCTGAACCATTGGGGCTGCTCCGCCAGCCAGAGTTCCAGCTCGGTGGCCAGCCCCTGCTTGTCGGCCTCGCTCGCTTCTGCCAGCGCCTTGCGGCGCAGGGTCCACTGCTCCATCAGCCGATCCTCGGCAAACAGCTGCTCCTGCTCGGCCGGGCTGAAGCGCTGCTGGCGCAACTGCTCGCGTTCATCGAACAGCAGTTGCAGGCTGGCGAGGCCGGGATCCGTCGGCACCCTCAGGCCACCCTCGGCCTGGAGAAAGCGCTGGTAGCGGGCCATCAGCTCGTCGCCTTCCCCCGCCTCTCCCTGCTCGAGGCGCTGGGCCAGTTGATGGCGCAGCGCACCCTGCTCGGGGGCCGCATCCAGGGAGGGCTCCGCACTGGGGCAGATCGCCAGCACCCCCAGCAGCAGGGCCGGGCACAGCAGCGCCAGTATCAGCACGCTCCTGTTCATAGCCCCAGCCCCTGCAAGCGATTGGCGTGCTGGCGATAGAGGGTCAGGGGATCGGTGTCAAACAGATGGTGGATACCGAAGGACTGGTTCACCTCGTCAAGGTGGTTCATCCGGTAGCCGGTACCTATCACCTTGCCGAGGTGGCTGCTGCACACCCCCACCAGGCCGTCGTTGGGCTCCTTGAAGAAGGTGCCGGTCAGCGCCAGCGCCGGATCCACCGGATCCAGGATGTTGGTCATGTTGCCGCGCCCGCTCCAGGAGAAGTAATAGACGCCGTTGGCGGCCTGCAGCGGTCCCTCGCCACAGTAGCGGCTGGGCAATCCTTCCGGATAGTGCTGGTTGAAGCGCTGGGCGCCGGCGCTGGTCAGGGCATCGAGGGAGGCGAGGGGATCCTGCGGCAGCTTGCTACCACCGGAGAGCAGGGAGATGACGCCGGAGAGCGCCGAAGCCGCCGCCACCGCGAGCCGCTCGGTCACAGAGCCGGGTTTGACGTTGGCGCGCACCAGATCTGCTATTTCTGAGCCCTGGTTGACCCCGCCCACGCTGGTGGCGGAGGCGACCAGTTCGGGGGCGACCGAGGCCACGTAACGAATGGTGGGGCCGCCGTGGGAGTGGCCGATGAGGTTCACCTTCTCGGCCCCCGTGATGGCGAGCACCTGCTGCACCTGCTTGAGCAGCTGTTCACCGCGCAGTTCGGAACTCTGGGTGGCGGAGACCTGGGCCACGTAGACGCGGGCGCCGTCCCGGGTCAGGGCCTGGGGGATGCCGTAGAAGTAATCGACCCCGAGCAACTTGTCGAAGCCAAAGAGCCCGTGCACCAGCACTATGGGGTAACGGGTCTGGGTATAGCCTGCCGCCTGAGTCAGCATGGGCAGGGCGCACAACAGCATCAACAGCCATCTCTTCATTGTCATCATCCTTGTGTCCAAGGCTGCCGACGGGCAGCCACCGGCGTCATGCCAGTGCCATCAGCATGGTATCCGAACTCGACTGTATCTGTGGCTGCGATCACTAAACCGGCCATCCCGATAAAGCACTGCCCATATGGGCAGAGGCCCGGGATTGAACTATCCCTTGTGTTCGTCCCCCAGATAAGTTAAATAATAACTATTATCACTTGGGTGATGGAGCCATGACAGCAAGCTGGGTAAAAGGGTGGGTCGGTGCCACCGAGACGGACAACAGCATGGTGCACTGGAAGCAGCAGACCCTCTGCGGCAACCGTCACTTCGATGCCGGCGAATATGCCAAGGCCCTCGACTGTTACCAGCAGGCGCTCTGGCTGGCCCGCCAGCAGTTCTCCTGCTGGCAGGATGCGGACGAGGCGGTGGCGGCACTGGTGGTGGCGCACCACAACCTGGCGGATCTGCTGGTGGCCATGACGCTGCCGGACAGGGCCGCCGACATACTGTGCCACGTGCACGACTGCCTGCTCGCCACCAGCCAGTCCCCCGCCTGCTCAGACTCGCTGCGCGCCTCCGCCTCGCGCCATAGCCACAACACCCGCACCGAGCTGCTCGCCTTCGTGCGCAAGCACGGCACCCACGACGGCATTCAACGCTGCCTCGGCCAATGCCTGTGCCAGGCCGAGCCCGCCTCCCGACTGCACTGATCACAACAAGAGAGACGAACATGAGCCATACCCTGCCTGCCCTCGCCTATGCCTACGACGCACTGGAACCCCACATAGACGCGCTGACCATGGAGATCCATCACAGCCGTCACCACCAGACCTATGTCACCAACCTCAACGTCGCGCTGGAGGGGGCCCCCGAGTTTTCGGCCCTGCCGGTGGATGAGCTGCTACTGAGCTTCGACAGCCTGCCGGCCAAGGTACAGGGGGCGGTGCGCAACCACGGCGGTGGCCATGCCAACCACAGCCTGTTCTGGCAGGTGATGAGTCCGCAGGGGGGCGGCGAGCCCGGTGGCGAGTTGGCCGAGGCGATAGTGCGGGATCTGGGGGGGCTGGATGCCTTCAAGCAGGCCTTCACCCAGGCGGCGTTGAGCCGTTTCGGCAGTGGCTGGGCCTGGCTGACGGTGAACAGGGAGGGCAGGTTGCAGGTGGAGAGCAGCGCCAACCAGGACAGCCCGCTGATGCAGGGCAATGTGCCCATCCTGGGGCTGGACGTGTGGGAGCACGCCTACTACCTCAAGTATCAGAACAAGCGTCCCGACTACATCGCCGCCTTCTACAACGTCATCAACTGGCCGGAAGTGGCACGCCGCTACCGGCTGGCGCTGGCGTAAGCACCGCGCTTTGCCCCTGCCAAAACAAGAGACCCGCCATCAGGCGGGTCTCTTGTTTCTGTCTGCTCAGGGGGCGGCGTGGGTTGCCGTTGCGGCACTGGTCGCCTTGTCTGCATCTGTCGCTGCTACCGCACTGGCCTCGGTGGTCGCCGTCGCCGCTGCCGAGCTTGTCACGGTCGCTGCGCTGGTTGCCACCGCCGCGCTGGCCACACCGACGGCCTTGTCGAGCGGCTTGCTCGGGGCCGCTTTCGCCGCAGTGGTCTTGGCCGGGATGGGCAGGCAGGGCTGGCTCGCGCCCAGGGTGCTCAGGGCCTGGCAGGGGATGGGACCGCCGATGACGATGGGCTCGCCGAGGAACTTGGGCCCCTTGTCCAGCACGTAGAGATCGAGCAACCCCATCAGCCGGGCGAACACCTCGCGCACCCGGGTGCGGATCCCCTGATAGGCGCTGGGATCCAGCGCGTTGAAGCCGACTGCATCGATGCCGAAGTGACGGGCGATGAAGATGGCGCGCTCGTTGTGGAAGGCCTGGGAAACCACGGTGAACTGAGCCTGGCCGAACACCTCCTTGGCCCGCACTATGGAGTCCAGGGTGCGAAAGCCCGCGTAGTCGCTGTAGATGGCGCTGGCCGGGATGCCGGCCTGGATCAGGGCGCGCCGCATCTGGCGCGGCTCGTTGTACTGCACGGTGGCGTTGTCGCCGGAGACCAGAATGTAGTCCACCTTGCCGTTGTTGTAGAGCTCGGCGGCGGCCTTGATCCGGTATTTGAAGTAGTGATTCGGGCTGCCGCCGATCAGGTATTTGGAGGTGCCGAGCACCAGGGCGACCCGGTTGTAGGGCACCGCATTGACGTCGTCATAGGTGTAGTGACGGGCGTCCGAGACGGTCCACTCGCTGTAGCCGAGCAGCGCGATGGCGGAGGCCAGCAGCAGGCAGAGGCAGGCGAGCAGGATCTTGGCAAACTTCTTCATGCGCGATGCGGTTCGGATCTGAAATAGGGAATGACAGGGAGCCATTCTATTACAACTTGGTGTGCCGCGTCAGGCTTGATGACCGCGAGGAATGTCACTCGGGCAGAGACTGTCGCTGGGGGGCTTCGTTTCGAATGAGGGGCGGCCCTGGCCGCCCCGTGTATGTGTCGGTTTCTCGGTGGGGGGAGCCGTCGCCTTTGCAGGTAACCGGCCCCTCGTTTGCCTCTGCGCCTCAGTGGGCTGAGTCGTTGCCCTTGCAGGCATCGGACGCCTTGTTGGACTCCCACCAGGGCAGCAATTCGCCTGCCAGCCACTGCTGGTAGGCCTCGCTGTCACCGGTGATCAGCTGATCCAGCTCGGCCTCGAAGGCGCCCATCGCCTGCCCCTGATCCGGGTTGCGCAGGGCCTGGGCCATGGCGAGCCAGCTGGCGCCGCGACCGGTCTCGTTCAGGAAGCGATGCACGGTGTAGGACCAGGAGTAGACCATCTCGCCGCCCTTGTCGTAGTCCAGGTGCAGTATGTCGGCGAGGCTGGGGCGCTCGCCGGCCGGGCGAGCCGTCACGTTGTCCAGGCCGCGGGCGAAGCACTGGCCGTGGGCGACAAATTCCGCCAGCCCTTCCGACCACCAGGTGGTGCGGTTGAGGGGGTAGTGGCCGAAACTGCCGTACTGGTTGAAGCGGCCGTCCAGGTAGTGCACGTACTCGTGGCGCAGATTCCACACCTGGAAGGCGGGGCGCTTCCACTCCGCCTCATAGGCGAAGAAGCGGGCCTGGTTGCCGGGACGAGCCGGATCCCCCTCGATATAGATGCCGCCGTTGTCGGTGGAGACGCCACCAAACAGGGCGCTGCCATAGCGTTTCCAGTCGGCGGAGGAGTCGAAGATCACCAGCTCAAGGGCCTCGTTATGGTCGTCGGCCACCGGCTGTCCGCCGGTCTCCAGCTGCCGATGGAACTGCTCTTCCTCGGCCCCCAGCTCGCGGCAGATGTTGCTTGCCTGATCCTGGCTCAAGTCCTGGGCCCGCAGGCGCAGGGTCGGCGAGCAGGTGTGCTCGAACGGCAGCACGTCCTCCATCCGGATGGGGGTGCAGAGGCCGGCAAAGTCGCCGCTGATGCAGGCCTCGGCGGTGCGATCCGTGTAGGTCAAGTAGTAGGTGGAGAGGGTCAGGGACATGTCTTCCAGCAGCGCCGGATTCTGGGCACCCCCTGGGATCAGGCCGTGGTGGCGGATCTGGGCGATGACGGCGTCATCCAGCAGCGTGCGATAACCCTCGCTCTCGTCGGGTCTGGTGTAACGGGCGATCCGGTAGAGGCGGGTATAGGCATCCAGCACGTTGTTGAGCAGGAAGAGATCCGCCCCCTCCCGTCCCTTCCACAGGGCGAGTTCGCTCATGCCGAGGGCGTGCAGTTGCTGGCGTAGCTCGCCATCCTGCTGGCGGAAGTCGTTGGCGAAGGGCTCGGCGTAGTCGCTGGCGAAATCGAGGAAGTTGAGCAGATCGAACAGGCCGGTCGCCCAGGCATGGCGGCCATTGATCTCGCTCGCATGACGGCTGCTGTAGGCCAGCATCTGGTTGAACTCAGCGAGCAAGGCGCCGAAGCGGCTCTGCACCGCCGGGCTTCTGAACTGGCCGTGCAGGGCTATGCTCCAGGCGCCGATGACGGTCCCCACCTCGTCGTTTGCCTGTGCCGGATAGAGCAGCGGATGGGCGCCGAGCGCGGTCAACGCCTCGGCCAGCGCTTCGGCGGCGGCCGTGCCGTCTTCCCTGTGCTTGCCATGGTTGTGGTAGTTGTGGGCGCGCACGTATTCGAGCAGCAGCTTCATGGCCGGGTGGGTGGGCTGGTTGGCCGTCAGCAGGCTCTGGATGCCGCGGGAGACGGCCAGCAGCTTGCGGTCGTCGTGGCCATAGTTCTCCTGCCACACAGGCGCGGGCTGGCCGCTGGCATCCTGCACTATCCTGGCAGCCTCGGCGTCCAGCAGATCCGTGCCCGGCTGCTCCGGCTCAGAGCAGGCACGGCCATCGGCGCGGCGGCAGTCGAGCTGCTCCTCCACGCTGGCCAGCACGATGGGGCGATTGAGCACCCGGCTCTCCTGCCACTCGGGGGTGTCCGGCAGGGCCTGCCACTCGTTGCCACCCACAGGATATTGATAGCCGCTGTCTTTCAGCACCACCTGCACCTCGCTGCCGGCGGGCAGGGTCTGGCGACAGATCCGGTAGCTGATGGTCTTGTCCCCCTCCTGGCGGGTCTGGGGCTGGTCGCACTCCTGCTGGGCCCTGGCCTCGTCCAGCAGCCAGCTGTACTGGCGCCAGACGTGCAGCTCACGCACCTGGCTGGCGGCCTGACTGCCCGCCACCGGCTGCAGGCGGAAGAAGATCTGCTCGAGGCGGCCGTCCCGCTCGTTGGGGGTCTCCTCCAGCACGCTCAGCTGTTGCCAGTCTTGCGGTCGATACTGCCAGCTCTGCTCGGCGCAGCGACCCTGGGCGTTGAGCTCGCAGCGATCCAGCTCCTGTTCGCTGTGACCGAGAACGAGGCGCTCGGGCAGCGGCAGGGTATCCTGGCGCGGGGCGGTCGGGGTGCCCGCCAGTGGCTCCCAGCGCCCCTGCTTCAGGCCGTAGCCAAAGTCATAGCTGCTGGCCGGCACGACCTTGCCCACCGGCACCACCTGCTCGCAACTGCGATAGCGGATCTGCCAGCCCTGCTCGACCCTGAGCTGTGGCTCGCCGCACTGCTGCTCGGCCAGGGCGTCCAGCTTGGTGGCCTGCCAGTCGAAGCGGCGATAGACCCTCAGCTGCTGATAGGGGACGCCGGCATCGCTTGCGCTCAGCTCATAGGTGACTTCGGTGAGGCGATCCCCCAGCTGGCGGCTCGATTCGCCGTTCAGCCGGT
Source organism: Aeromonas aquatica (assembly GCF_000764655.1). Classification (GTDB taxonomy): domain Bacteria; phylum Pseudomonadota; class Gammaproteobacteria; order Enterobacterales; family Aeromonadaceae; genus Aeromonas; species Aeromonas aquatica. Next base: position 18,924 of record NZ_JRGL01000118.1, on the reverse strand, counting down.
AGTGCTGCCAGTCGGGGGAATAGTTGGCCAGCGCCGAGGTGGCGAGCAGGCCGGGGGCTGCCAATAACAGCAGCCGGGTACCCAGGTGGTTCATGGTGATCCCTTTGATGAATGGATGGGCGTGGGGGACCAGACAAGGTATTGGGTTCCAAAAGAACATCAACCAGCCAGATGGGGCGGGGGAATCATCCCCTTCCCATGCGACATCACAAAAACAGCCCCATTAGGGGCTGTATCGATAGCAAGGACTTAGTCCCATATGGGGGTCAGTATCAGAGGGGGCGAGTCGGGCGGAAGGGTCGGGCAGCGGATGCCGAGTGCGGGCTTCAGGTCGAGGCGGCAAGCATGGCGAGCTTGGTGCGGGAAGGTTTCAGGTTACCACCGAGATCCGGCCAGGGCAGCCAACGGTCCGGCACCATGAAGCCGGGCAGGGCGGCGCGGATCCAGGCGGCCAGCTCGTCATGGGGCACCGGCTCGCCGTGCCAGTCGATAAAGGCGGCGGGGCGCTGGCCCCACTCGTCGCTCGGGATGGGGACCACCAGCGCCTGGGCAACGGCGCCGTGATCCACCAGCCGCTGCTCTATGGTCTCGGGCTGGATGTTCTCGCCGCCGGAGATGAAGAGATTGTCGAGCCGCCCCTCCACCACCAGCTCGCCAGCTGGGGTGAAGTGGCCCTTGTCGCGGGTGTGGAACCAGCCGGCCTCATCGAGCGGTCGCGCCAGCTGCCCGGCCTTGAAGTAGCCGGCGAACAGGGTGGCGCCGCGCACGCAGATCTCCCCCTGCCGGATGCAGACTTCTCGCCCCGGCAGCGGCTTGCCGACCACGCCGGCCCCGGTCGGCAGTCCGGTGCAGACCTGGCTGCCCATCTCCGACAGCCCGTAGCTCACCTTGGGGGTGAGCCCCATGGCCCTGAGTCGGCTCACCAACGGCTCTGGGATGGCGGCGCCGCCGAGCAGCAGCTCGCGCAGCCGGGTGCGGGCGGGGTCGAAGCCTTGTGCCAGCAGGCGCCAGAGCTGAGTCGGTACCAGCGAGAGATGGGTGACGGGCTGGCATTCGAGCCGCTCCTTGAGGGGCTGGCCGCGATCGTCCAGCACCAGGCTGGCCCCCGCCAGGAAGACCCGGAACAGGATGGCGTAGCCACCGACGTGAAACAGCGGCAGGGAGAGCAACCAGCCGCAGTCGCCGTCCAGCGGGATCAAGGATGCGGAGCCCCGGGCCGAGGCCAGATGGTTGGCGAGGCGGTGCACCACCGCCTTGGGCGTGCCGCTGGAGCCGGAGGTGAGGATCATATTGCCGAGTTGCGCGGGATCCAGCGGCCAGGGCTCCTCCCTTGCGGCCAGCTCGGCCTCGACATCCAGCCGCAGGGGCTGCCAGGGGCCGTCCGGGACCTCCCCTGCCGACCAGAAGGCGGCAACCCCTAGCTGGGCCGCCAGCTCGGCTTGTCTGGGGAGGGGAAAGGCGGGATTGAGGGGGCAGAAGACGATCCCACTGCGTACACAGGCCCAGGCAATCAACACATCTGCCAGAGCGCCTCGTACCACGGCGGTCAACCTGTCGCCTTTGCTCAGGCCAGCAGATCCAAGCTGTCGGCACAGGGCGTTGAGCCGCGCATCCAGCTGTCGGTAGCTGAGGGGTTCGTTGCCGTGGATGGCGATCCGCTCCGGCGCCGCCCTTGCCCAGTGGCGTACCGGGCAAGGCTCGCTGCCCTGCCCGATCAGGGGGGACTTGGCCTCAATCACGGTGGAACAGGGGCTCGAGCAGACTCAGGTCGGGTTGGCCCTGTTTATCCAGCAGATCGCCGGTCATCCAGCGGCGAGTATCCAGGCCGGGGGCCTGATCCGGTGCCCACTCCCCGGCGAGGCGGGCGAGTTGGCCGAGGCCGACACCGGACTCGAAGCAGGAGGAGACGATCACCTTCAGCCGCAGCTCGCGGGCGCGGGCCACCAGCGCCTCGCTGTTGGCGAGGGCGCCGAGCAGCATGGGCTTGAGCACCAGCGCTTTGAGCTGGGGGATGGGCTGCCAGGGTTCGCCCCGGGTCAGCAGTTCATCCAGCGCCACCGGCATGCCGGTGCGGGCCGCCACGAAGGCGATGTCGTCGAAGCTGGCGCACAGGTCTTCCAGGTATTCGATCCGGTTCGGATCCAGGTGACCGCAGAAGGCCCAGGCCTCCTCGCGGGTCCAGCCCTGGTTGGCATCCAGCACCAGCTTGAGGGTCGGGCGCCGATCGAGCAGCAGGCGGATCAGCGCCAGCTCGTCCCGCATGGGGTAGCGGGCCACCTTCAGCTTGGCCTTGTTGGGAGTCTGGTGCAGCCACTCCTTCCAGTGCTTGAGCAGCTCCTGGGGGGAGCCCTGAATGAGGGGATAGGGCTCGGGCAGGGAGGCCGTCTGTGCGGGCCAGTGACGGCGGGCACAGTCGAGGCCAAATTGCACCGAGGGTAGCGTGGGGGCTATGGTTTGCCCCCGCGCCAGTTGCGCCAGGCAGGCGAGGGTTTCGGTCTGCGCCTCGGCCAGCGTCTCCCTGGAGAAGCCGGGCAGGGGGGCTATCTCCCCCCAGCCATCGCCGATGCGCACCAACAGGCCCTCTCGCGCCACCTCCACCTTGCCGTGAAAGGTCAGGGGCTGGGTAAAGGGCAGATGATAGCGATAGAGGGCGAGTGTCATCAGGGATTCCGCTTGTATTTGGAGAAGTCGGGACGGCGTTTCTCGTTGAACGCATTGCGCCCTTCCTGACCCTCCTCGGTCATGTAGAACAGCATGGTGGCATTGCCCGCCAACTCCTGCAAGCCGGCCTGGCCGTCGCAGTCGGCGTTGAGCGCCGCCTTCAGGCAGCGCAGCGCCATCGGGCTGTTCTGCAGCATCTCGCGGCACCAGCGCACGGTTTCGCGCTCCAGCTCGGCCAGCGGCACCACTGTGTTGACCAGTCCCATGTCGAGGGCCTGTTTGGCATCGTACATGCGGCACAGGAACCAGATCTCGCGGGCCTTCTTCTGGCCGACGATGCGGGCCATGTAGGAGGCACCCCAGCCGCCGTCGAAGGAGCCGACCTTGGGGCCGGTCTGACCGAACTGGGCGTTGTCCGCCGCTATGGTCAGATCGCACATCATGTGCAGCACGTGGCCGCCGCCGACTGCGTAACCGGCCACCATGGCCACCACGGGTTTGGGGCAGGTGCGGATGTCGCGCTGGAAGTCGAGCACGTTGAGGTGGTGGGTGCCTTCGTCATCCTGGTATCCACCGTAGTCGCCCCGGATCTTCTGATCGCCACCGGCGCAGAACGCCTTCTCGCCGAAGCCGGTGAGGATGATGGTGCCGATATGATCGTCGTAGCGGGCATCGGCCAGGGCTTGCAGCATCTCTTTGACGGTGCGGGGGCGGAAGGCGTTGCGCACCTGGGGACGGTTGATGGTGATCTTGGCAATGCCATCTTGGGACTTGTGATAGAGGATGTCCTCGTAACCGGCGGAGCAATCCTGCCACGTCACGGGTGCGTAGAGTTCCGCTTCTGTCATTGCTTCAATCATGTTCACTCTCTTGTTATGGGTGATAAGCCCGCTCGCGCAGGCCGGGGCAAAGATGTCCGGCTGAGGTCAGGCCGGATCGGCGTCGCTTGCCAGCCACTCCCGCAGGCAGGCGGCGAAGCGTTCTGGCTGGCTGGCGTGCAGATTATGGCCGCCATCCAGCGTCAAGTGATTGATATTGCAGCCCTGCTCGACCAACTGGCAAGCCAGCGCATGGAATTTCTGATCTGTTGTGCCTGAGATCCAGCTCACCGGCAACCGGGTATTCCGAAGCCAGGGGGCGAGATCCGGCTGCTTGCCGAGCGAGGTGGCGCGCAGCATGGCGGCGACGGCCTGGCCATCGTTGCCGAGGCGCCTGGCTAGTTGGCGGGCCCGCTCGGCGGCGTCGAGATCCGCGAACACCGGCTGCCGGTACCAGTCTGCCAATACCTCGGCCAGCGGTTCGCACTCGAAGCGGCTGGCCCAACCCTGGTCGTGGGCGATGCGGGCTGGGCGCTCGGCGGCGGCCAGGCCAGGATGGCAATTCTCCAGCAACAGGGCCTGCAGCCCTGCGGGGGACTGGCTCGCGTGATAGAGCGCCAACCGCCCGCCGAGGGAATAACCCGCCAGCCGATAGCGCACGATGCCACGGGCTCTGAGCTCGCCGAAGAGCCACTGATGTGCCTCTTCGAAGCCGCTCACCCGCAGAGGCTGGTTGTGGCCGTGGCCCGGCAGATCCAGCGCATGGCATTCGCACCCCGGCAGGGCATCGATAACCTGCTGCCAGTCGTGACCGTCGCCGAGCAGGCCGTGCAGCAGCACCAGCGGCACTTGTTCTCTGGCTTCAATGGCCACGGATCGCCGCTCCCAGAGCCTTTAGATCCTCGGCCAGTTCGCTGTGATGTGGAACCTTGATTTCAATCTGGATGATGCTTGCCTGTGCTCTAGCTGCCACGGATCGCGCTTCCCAATGCCTTCAGATCCTCGGCCACTTCCTGGCTCGGTACCTTGATTTCAATCAGGGTTACGCCCTTTTCCAGGGCGGCGGCGTAGGCCAGTTCAAACTCGGCCAGGGTAGTCGGTGCCCGATACTGGAGGCCGAACATGGCGGCGGCGTGCTCGAAGTGCAGGCCGTGGGGCAGACAGTAGTAGGTCTCCAGCAGCCGATCGCCGGTGGGCACCGGCAGCATGCGGAAGATGCTGCCGCCATCGTTGTTGAGCAGGATCACCACCAGCGGACGGCTCGTCTTGCCGAGCAGGGCCAGGCTGTTGAGGTCATGGAGGGCGCTGAGATCCCCGAGCAGCAAGGTGGTTGGCTCATCGCGGCTCTGGGCGAAGCCATAGGCCGTGGCGATCAGGCCGTCGATGCCGGAGGCGCCGCGGTTGGTCATCACCCGGCTCGGCCCCTTGCCGGGTTCGCCGAGCATGTCCATCAGCCGGGCCGGCATGCTGTTGCCGACGAACAGCTGGCCTTCGATCAGCGCGTTCAGGCGGTGGCAGACCCCGAGCTCGGAGAAGCGATCGCAGGCGGCGCGGATCTGGCGGGTCGCCCGTTGCTGGCGCTCCCCCAGCCGATGCCAGGGCGGCTGTTGAGTGGCGAGCGGATGGCTGGCGGCGAAGGCGGCGGGTTCGCACAGCAGGCGGCGGCGCAGCCGGTAGTCCGGATCCAGCCTGGCCGGTTGCGAGTCCACCAGCCAGTAGTCCTGCCAGGGGTGTTGCTTGATGAACTGGCCGAGCCGCTTGGAGATGAGGCGGGCGCCGAACTGCAGCAGCACCTCGGCGCGGGCCAGCTCGGCGACGAAGCAGTCGTCTTGCAGCGCGAGATCCACGTGGATGAGGTTGCGGCTGTCGAAGCGGATCTGGCTCTGCAGATCCGCCAGCAGCGGCCAGCCGAGGCGCTCCGCCAGTTCGGCCACCGCCTGCCCTTGTAGGGGATCCTGAATGCGCCCCGCGATGATGACGCCGCGCTTGCCCTGCAGCTCGGCCCAGTCGGGTTGAACGGGGCAGCCTGGTTCGATCGCGAGCCAGGGGCTCCAGGGCGCGTCCGAGCGCAGCCAGTCGCCCAGCGGCGCCAGGTAGTCGGCAAAGTCCAGATAGTGGTCGCCGGGATAGAGCGGCTCGGGGTACATGCAGTTGAAGTGCACTGGCCCGGGGGTGTGCGCCTGCTGGGCCAGGGCTTGATCCACCGAGCTCAGCACGAAGGCGGCCGGTATGGTCGGAGTCGGGCTCGGCAGGTTCTGCTGATAGACGGGGTAGCGCCCGAAGATCCCCTGCTGGTCGATGGCCTGATTGGCGCCGTTGTCGATGAGCTCGGGGGGCCGGTCGGCGGAGAGGATGATGAGCGGTACCCCGGTCAGCTGCGCCTCGGCCACCGCGGGCCAGAGGTTCGCCACCGCGGTGCCCGAGGTCATGATCACCGCCACCGGTCGGCCGCTGCCCTTGGCGAGGCCCAGTGCCATGAAGCCGAGGCCCCGCTCGTCAAAGTGCAGGTGGCGGCGAAAACCGGGGTGAGCGGCGGCGGCCATGGTGAGCGGCGCCGAGCGGGAGCCGGAGGCCAGCGCTATGTCCCGCACGCCGAGGCGATAGAGCTCCTCCAGCAGGAGGGAGGACCAGACGTGGTTGAAGGTGGCATGTTGACTGGCAAACGCTTGATGCACAGACACTGGACTGGCGGGCATAGGGCTCTCGCAGTGAGGAAACAATGGAAAACGCTATCCCAGCAGGGAGAGCACATTGGCTATCTTGTTGTCGAGTTCGGCCCACTCGGCGGCGGGCTCGGATCCCGCCACTATGCCGGCCCCGGCGAACAGGTGGATGGCCTGCTCACTGACGAGGGCGCTGCGGATGGCGACGGAAAACTCCGAAGTCTCCCGACTTAGCATGCCACAGGCGCCGGCGTACCAGCCGCGATCATGGGGCTCGTACGCGCGGATGAAGGCCAGCGCCGCCTCGCGCGGGGCGCCGCCCACCGCCGGGGTGGGATGCAGGGCATCCAGCAGTTGCCAGTCGCCCACCCCGGGTTCGAGCTCGGCCTCGATGTCGCACTTGAGGTGTTGCAGCAGCCGCAGTTTGAGGATGCGCGGCTCGGTCAGGCTGGTGCTGGTGGTGAGCGGCGCCAACCGACTGAGGATGTCGGCGTGGACCAGGCGGTTCTCCAGCCGGTTCTTGTTGTCGGCCAGCAGTTCGGCGGCCAGGGCCGCATCGGTCGCCTCGTCACCGGAGCGGCGAATGGTGCCCGCCAGCGCCTCGGTAAACAGGTGGCGCCCCTCCCGACGATAGAGTCGCTCGGGGGAGCAGGCGATGAAGCTCTGCTCGGGGGAGAATTGGAAACCGAAGTGGAAGCACTCCTGAGCGTGTTGCGCCCACTGGGCCAGCAGGGACCAGGGGGAGGGAACGGCCTCCTCGCCTGTGCTGCCGCCATGGGTGAGCCGGCTCTCCCGGGACAGCACCACCTTGGGGGTGTGAGCCTGGAATTCGGGGGCCGTGACCCGGGTCACCAGTTGCTGCCACTGGGCACGGGAGGGACAATCTTCTCGCTGCCAATCGTGCTTGTGCAGGGGCGGCAGGGGCGCTTCCGGTTGCAACCTATCCAGCGCGGTCAGGGCGGCCTGCATCTCGGCCTCGAAGTCGGCCACCCGTTCCCGCTTGGGCAACCAGAGGTTCAGGCAGAGGCTGACACACTCGCCCCGGCGCACCAGCTCGATGCGCGGCAGCACGAAGCGGCAGGGGCCAAAATCCGGCCAGCCGGGCTGGGTCGGATCGAATGCCAGCCCGCCGTAGTAACGGGGGCTGTCTTCGCTGCTGGCGGCCGTGTTGTCACAGACCCGGCGAACATCCTGCGGCTGGTTCAGTTCATGGATGCGGCCGAGGGCGACATATTCGGGACTCTTGGGGCCGCGTGCCTGCCAATAGATGCGGGGATAGAGGCTCTGCGCCGTCAGCCAGCCCAGAAAGGAGTGCACCGGGGCCGCCACGCGCAACCGCACGAAGCCACTGACATTGTTGTGACGCAGGGCGTCCAGTTGTTGCTTGATATGGGTCTGAGCCAACATGGATGTCTTGTCTGAGCCGGATAGTCGCAATCGCTCTGGGGGAGGATGGCGCAGGTTGATGCCAAAGGGCGATGATTTCCTATATATTATCTGCCCATTCGTCCATGTAAATTGCCCGAGGGAGCCTGAGCCCCCACGGAGCCAAGTATACCTAAATCCGGTTCGATAACCCTTAACACGATCAATATCTGATTGTTTGGCCAACACAATATGACAAATACCTTCTCTGTGTGGTTGCTGGCGGCGCGTTTGCGAACACTGCCCCTTGCCTGTTCTTCTATTTTGTTGGGCGCCGGACTGGCTGCCAGCCGGGGTGCCTTCGACGGTGCCATCATGGGCCTCTCCTTGCTGACTGCCATCTTGCTGCAGATCCTCTCCAACCTGGCCAATGACTACGGCGATGCGGTGTCCGGCGCCGATAACGGCGAGCGGATCGGCCCCCAGCGCGCCGTGGTCTCAGGTCTCATCACCCGCCAGCAGATGTGTGTGGCCATGGGGCTGACCGCACTGGCCGCGGTGGTGAGCGGGCTCGCCCTGCTGATCTGCGCCTTCGGTGAGGCCTGGCAGCAGATCCTGACCTTCGTCCTGCTGGGCGGTGCGGCCATCGTTGCGGCCATCACCTACACGGTGGGCAAGACTCCTTATGGCTATCGCGGCTTCGGCGATATCTCGGTGTTCCTGTTCTTCGGCCTGCTGGGGGTGCTCGGCTCTTATTACCTGTTCACCCACAGCCTGCAGTGGGATCTGCTGCTGCCGGCCGGCGCCTGCGGCCTGCTGGCGACGGCGGTGCTCAACATCAACAACGTGCGCGACATCGAGACAGATACCGCCAGCGGCAAGATCACCCTGGCGGTGCGGCTCGGTCGCAACCGCGCCATCGCCTACCACTGGCTGCTGCTGGGGGCGGCGCTGCTCGCCACCGTCGCCTTCCTGCTGATCCAGCCCGCCAGCCTCTGGCCCTGGATCTTCCTGCCTGCCATGAAGCCCCTCGCCGATGCCGCCCGCACCCTGCGGGAAAGTTTCGATGGCGAGGTGCTGACCGGGGCCCTCAAGAAGACCGCCATCAGCGCCTTCCTGTTCAGCCTGCTGCTCGCCATCGGGTTGGCGCTTTCCTAGGCAAAACGAAGCGTCCAATCCTTGGTATGAAAGGCCCCTTCGAGGGGCTTTTTTGTGGCTCTTCCCGCCATTTTTTCCAATTAATTCAGTCTCATATATGTCACGCCTCCTCAAGCGGCCGTGATCCGGTCGGCAATTTTGATAAATTCTCGGGGCTGCTCGCCGACTTGTGACGGTCCCCGATTGTGGCGTTCGGGGGATTGCTATAGAGATGTAACCGTACCTGGACGTATATGTAAAAACGATGAAGGGAGACTTATGGACAAGTTAGGGAAACACCTGGGATGGATGCTGATGGCGCTGGTCGGTGCCAGCTCCCTCGGCTATATCGCCCTCAATCGGGGCGAACAGATCAACGCACTCTGGATAGTGGTCGCGGCGGTGTGCGTCTATCTGATCGCCTATCGCTACTACGGCCTGTTTATCGCCAAGCACGTGTTGGCGGTGGACGGCACTCGCATGACGCCGGCGGTGCGCCACAACGATGGTCTGGACTATGTGCCGACCGACAAGAAGGTGCTGTTCGGCCACCACTTTGCCGCCATCGCCGGTGCCGGCCCCCTGGTCGGCCCCGTGCTCGCGGCCCAGATGGGCTATCTGCCCGGCATGCTCTGGCTGCTGGCCGGGGTGGTGCTGGCGGGGGCAGTACAGGACTTCATGGTGCTGTTCGTCTCCACTCGTCGCGATGGTCGCTCCCTCGGTGAGCTGGTCAAGGCGGAGATGGGGCCGACGGCCGGCGTCATCGCCCTCATCGCCACCTTCATGATCATGGTGATCATCCTGGCGGTGCTGGCGATGATAGTGGTCAAGGCGCTGGCTCACAGCCCCTGGGGCACCTACACCGTGGCCTTCACCATACCGCTCGCCATCTTCATGGGGATCTACACCCGCTACCTGAGGCCAGGGCGCATCGGTGAGGTGTCGATCATCGGCCTGGTGTGCCTCATCTTCGCCATCGTCTCCGGTGGCTGGGTGGCCGAGAGCGAGACCTGGGCGCCCTATTTTGACTTCGACGGCGTGCAGCTGACCTGGATGCTGGTGGGCTACGGCTTCGTCGCCTCGGTGCTGCCGGTCTGGCTGCTGCTGGCCCCGCGGGATTACCTCTCCACCTTCCTCAAGATCGGCACCATAGTGGGTCTGGCCATCGGCATACTGGTGACCCAGCCGACCCTGCAGATGCCGGCGCTGACCCAGTTCATCGATGGCACGGGCCCGGTCTGGGCCGGGGATCTGTTCCCCTTCCTGTTCATCACCATCGCCTGTGGTGCCGTCTCCGGCTTCCACGCGCTGATCGCCTCCGGTACCACCCCCAAGATGCTGGCCAACGAGAACCAGGCCTGCTTCATCGGCTACGGTGGCATGCTGATGGAATCCTTCGTCGCCATCATGGCGCTGGTGGCGGCCTGCGTCATCGATCCGGGCGTCTACTTCGCCATGAACAGCCCCATGGCGGTGCTGGCACCGGCGGGCACCGCCGACGTGGTGGTCTCCGCCGCCGCCGTGGTGAGCAGCTGGGGCTTCCAGATCACCCCGGAGACCCTGACCCGTATCGCGAGCGAAGTGGGTGAGCAGAGCATCATCTCCCGCGCCGGCGGCGCCCCGACCCTGGCGGTCGGCATGGCCTACATACTGCACGGCGCCCTCGGTGGCCTGATGAACGTCGCCTTCTGGTATCACTTCGCCATCCTGTTCGAGGCGTTGTTCATCCTCACCGCTGTGGATGCCGGCACCCGTGCCGCCCGCTTCATGCTGCAGGATCTGATGGGGGTCATCTCGCCCTCCCTCAAGCGCACCGACTCCCTGCCGGCCAACCTGCTGGCCACTGCCCTGTGCGTGCTGGCCTGGGGTTACTTCCTGCATCAGGGGGTGGTGGATCCCCTCGGTGGCATCAATACCCTGTGGCCGCTGTTTGGTATTGCCAACCAGATGCTGGCGGGCATGGCGCTGATGCTGTGCGCCGTGGTGCTGTTCAAGATGAAGCGTCAGGCCTATGCCTGGGTGGCGCTGTTGCCCACCAGCTGGCTGCTGATCTGTACCCTGACCGCCGGTTGGGAGAAGACCTTCAGCGACAATCCCAAGCTCGGCTTCCTGGCCATCGCCAACAAGTTCCAGGCCATGATCGACAGCGGCAGCATCCCGGCCCAGTACACCGAATCCCAGCTGGCTCAGCTGGTGTTCAACAACCGGCTGGATGCGGGGTTGACGATGTTCTTCATGCTGGTGGTGGTGGTGCTCGCCGCCTTCTCCCTGAAGACGGCGCTCAAGGCGCTGCAAAACCCGCAGCCGACCGCCAACGAGACCCCTTATCAGCCGATGCCGGCGGGCAAGGGGGCGGCTCAGCCCGAGTCTGATGACGACGGCGATCTGGCCCCCAGCCTCAAGTAAGCGAGTCAGCAGGCCGGCACCCCTGGGTGCCGGCCCTCATCGATAGCCCCAAGGAGCTAGCATGTTCGATACCCTGGCCAAGGCGGGCAAGTATCTGGGGCAGACCGCCAGACTGATGGTGGGTGTGCCCGATTACGACAACTACGTGCAGCACATGCGGCTGACTCATCCAGAGCAGACCCCCATGAGCCACGACGAGTTCTTTCGTGAACGCCAGGATGCCCGCTACGGCGGCAAGAATGGCGGACGCTGCTGTTAGGAGACGTTGAGGTTTCGGCGCTGTCGCGATGAAACCTCAACGGCCCCTCATACATCCATCACCGGAGCCCATCATGACGCAAGCGGTAGTGGTCACCCTTGCTTGAATGGTCTTCTCGGCTCTGGCTAGATATATCCCCTCACCACAGGACTTTCATCATGACCCAGGCTGTAGCGGTCACCCTGCTGACCGGTTTTCTCGGCGCCGGCAAGACCACCTTGCTCAACCACTTCCTGCGCCACCAGGCCAACGCCTCCGTGGCCATCCTTGAGAACGAGTTCGGCGCCGCCAATATCGACGGAGACCTGCTGCAAAGGGGGGCGGGGATCAGCGTGGTGGAGCTCAGCAACGGCTGCGTCTGTTGCAGCGTGCGCGGTGAGTTCAGGGCCGCGCTGGCCGATCTGCTGGCCCGGCGGACGGCGGGAGAGCTGAAGTTCGAGCGGCTGATCGTCGAGACCACGGGGCTCGCCGATCCCGCCCCCATCATCCAGACCTTCTTCGTCGAAGAAGAGTTGCGCGATGCCTTGCGCCTGGACGCCGTCATCACCCTGGCCGACTGTGAGCACATCGCCCGCCAGTTGGACGAGTATCCGGTGGCGGCGGCCCAGCTCGGCTTTGCGGATCGCATCCTGCTCACCAAGACCGACAGGGTGGACGAGGGGACGCGGGAGGCCGCCATCACCCGCGTTCACAGGATCAACCCCAGGGCGCAGATCATCGACATAGTGCAGGGGGAGTGCCCGGCCGAACTCTGGCTGGATCTCGATGCTTTTACCCTCAGCGACGAGCTCGGCCTGAGTCCTGGCCTCAACATAGTGCGGGCCGGGCGCCAGGGCTTCGAGGCCTTCTCGCCGCTCTCGGCCCAGCCGCGCTCCTGGCACGACGCCATCTCGGCCCAGCTGTTCGAGGGGGGCGAGCTGGATCTGAAGCGGATCGGCGCCTTCATGGAGCAGTGCATAGATCAGCATGGCAATGACATGCTGCGCTACAAGGGGGTGCTGGCCATCGCGGGTGAGCCGCGCCGGCTGATAGTGCAGGGGGTGCACAAGGTGGCGGGGTTCGATTATGGCTCCCCCTGGGGAGAGGAAATCCCGCGCTCAAAGCTGGTGATCATCGGCCGCTACCTGCCCGTCGACGAGTTGCGAGCCGGTTTTCTGCAGACACAAGAGTGAGGAATATCCGCCGATGCGCGCATCACTGAGAGAGAAGATGATCCGGGTCTGCCACCAGAAAATCGCCCGGAAGGGGGAGGGGGTTGGCGTCTCCTTCTACGCCTTCTTTGCCAACAAGAATGAGGATCCGGCGTTGTTGATGGAGGCCGCCACCTGGTGGATCCAGACCCATGAGCTCGACCACTTCGAGAAGGCCAGCAAGATCATCAGGCTGGTGGAAGCCACTGCCTAGGGATGAATAAATTAATAAGGGCTCCTAATGGGAGCCCTTATTGCATTAATAGAACTGATGGCCAAGGCCGCCGTTTATGCCAAATGGCTCAGCTGGTCTGCGCCGCTTCGGTTTCCCGGCGGGAAAAGATCAGGCTGTCCAGCAGCCAGATGACGAGCATGGAGGCACCGACCAACGGGAAACAGACGCCGAGCAGCACCAGCACGGCGATGGCACCGCGCATCGGCGGTAGTTTGGCGGGCAGGGGGGGGGCGGCGAGCCGGCCTTGCGGGCGGCGGCTCCACCATATCCAGAGGCCGCTCACCGCACTCAGCAACACCATCAGGCAGATGATCAGCATGACGAGCTGGTGGGGCCAGCCGTAGAGCTTGCCGGTGTGCAGCATGACGCCGGTTTCCACCGTCTTGGCGACCGGGCCGTAATCCTGCCAGCGCACGTCGGCCAGCACCTTGCCGCTGTATTGATCGATGTGCAGGGTGGCGTCGTTGCGCGGATCGTCGGCAAACAGGGCGATGGTGTAGACGCCGCTCTCACCGGCGGGCGGGGTGATGCTGTAACCCGGGGTAACCTTGCGCTCTCTGGCGATCTCCACCACTTGCTGCAGCGGGATGCGATGGCTTGGCATCACCATGCCATCGTGCCCGTCGCCGTGGTTCATGGCGCTGTGGTCATGACCCTCGGCGACTGGCTGCGAGCTCGGCATGGGCAGGGTCTCAGTCCCCCAAGGGACGGTCTGCGAGTGAGCCTGGTTGAGGCTGCGGGTGAGGGGGGCGGATTTCGGTACCTCGTTCCACATGGCGGCAGGGAAGCGATTCCAGACGTTGGCGAACTGATCGCCCCAGAAGCCGGTCCAGGTCATGCCGCTCAGCAACAACAGCAGCAGGAAGCCCGCTCCCCAGAAGCCGACCACGGCATGCAGATCCCGCCACCAGAGGCGCCCACGCTGGCTCATTCTGGGCCAGAGGATGCCACCGACGCCGGGGCCCTTGCGCGGCCACCACAGATAGAGGCCGCTGATGAGCAGCACTATGCCCCAGCCGGCGGCCAGCTCTATCAGGCGATCCCCCGTGGTGCCGATCAGCAGCTCCGCGTGCAGGGCGCGGGCGACCGCCTGTAGATTCCACTGGTTGTCCATGGTGCCGAGCAGGGCGCCGCTGGCGGGATCCATAAACAGGGTCAGTTCGCTGCCCTGCTGGCGGACGATGAACTGGGCGCTCTGATCGGGGGCCGCAGGGGGCAGGTACTTGCTGAGGCTGGCGTCCGGCATGGCCATCATCGCCTTGGCCAGCAGGGCATCGGCGCTCAGGGTTTGGCTAGCGGGGATCACCTTCATCAGCTCGGGGTACATGATGTTGTCGAGCTGAGGCTTGAACAGATACACCATGCCGGTGAGGGAGAGCAGGATCAGGAAGGGCGCGACGAAGAGCCCGGCGTAGAAGTGCCAGCGCCAGATCCGTTGGTAATGATTCGCATCGTGAGTTTTCATCTCTGATCCTTGCGGCGGTGTGAAAGGTTACGGCAGGTGGAACCTTGGGTGGCGCGGATGATAGCAGCAACGTTTTATTAACTGCAATAGAACATGGCGTACCCAATCGGCGTCGGGTGTCGTGGCGAGTTCGGCGTGATAAACCACTTGTCCCGCTCGTCGATGCAGTCGGGTTCACCCATCTCGAACGCGCGGCAGATTAAAAGACGCACCTCATGGATGCGGCACATCATGAAGAGGGGCGATCCAGCGCCGCCGTGCGGCTAGTTCAGCGTGATAAACCACTTGTCCCGTTCATCGATGCAGTCGGGTTCGCCCATCTCGAACTCGCGGCAGATTAAAGGACGTACCTCATGGATGCGGCACATCATGAAGAGGGGCGATCCAGCGCCGCCGTGCGGCTAGTTCAGCGTGATAAACCACTTGTCCCGTTCATCGATGCAGTCGGGTTCGCCCATCTCGAACTCGCGGCAGATGAGTGGACGTACCTCGTAGATGCGGCACATCATGGTGTTGCGATCCAGCGCCGCACACCAGCCATCTTCCAGCCGGTGCATCACGGGCACCTGTCCCTCTATCTCGTCCACATAGCGATCCGGCACGCCGGTATCGGTAAACAGCATCACTTCGAGGCGGCAGCAGCAGGCTTCGCAGTTCTGGCAGCTGACCTCGGCTTGGGGTTGTTTGTTCATCTCTGTTGTCCGTGCCATGGGATGGCACATTCCTGATAAAAAACAGGCGCCTGCAAGAGGCGCCCGTGCTGTGGTCAGTGACGAGTCGGGCAGACGTGCCGCCCGGCCTCCTCTTTAACCCAGTTTGCGGGCGCGGTAGGTGCGCCCCTTGATCTTGCCTTCCTGCAACCGCTTGAGGGCGGCGCTCGCCACCTGACGCTTGACCGCCACGTAGGAGTATTGCTCCGAGATCTGGATCTTGCCGACGTCGGCACCGGCGATGCCGCCTTCGCCGGTCAGGGCGCCGAGGATGTCACCGGCGCGCACCTTGCTCTTGCGGCCCGCATCGATGGAGAGGGTCACCATCTGCGGCGCTATCGGCTTGATCTCGCGGCCGATCCCGGCCAGATCCCCTTGCGGGATGGGAGCCTGCTGGTACTCCTCGATCAGGTTGACACGCTGGGCTTCGTTCGGCTGGTAGAGGCTCAGGGCCAGGCCTTGCTGGCCGGCGCGACCGGTACGACCGATGCGGTGCACGTGCACCTCGGGATCATAGGTCAGCTCGTAGTTGATGACGGCGCCGAGCTCCTTGATGTCCAGCCCACGGGCGGCCACATCGGTGGCGACCAGTATGGTGGCGCTGCCATTGGCGAAGCGTACCAGCACCTGATCCCGCTCGCGCTGTTCCAGATCACCGTTCAGCGCCAGCGCCGAGAAGCCCTTGGCGGCCAGGTGATCGGCCACGTCGTTGCAGGCGCGCTTGGTGTTGCAGAACACCACACAGGAGCTCGGCTGATGGTGGCTCAGCAGCCAGGTGAGGGCATCGAGTCGCTGACCGGCGGGCACTTCATAGAGTTTCTGTTCGATGGCGCTGCCTTCGTGCAGGGACTCCACGCTCACCTCGACCGGGTTGCGCTGCACACCGCGGCTCATCTGGGCGATCCCTTCCGGATAGGTGGCGGAGAACAGCAGGGTCTGGCGGCGCTCGGGGGCATAGCTGATGACACGGTTGATGTCTTCGCCAAAGCCCATGTCCAGCATGCGATCTGCCTCGTCCAGCACCAGGGTCTCCAGGCTGGACAGCTCCAGGGTGCCCTGCTCCAGATGCTTGAGGATGCGGCCCGGGGTACCGACGGCGATGTGGGCACCGAAGCCCAGGGTGGCTGATTGCGGTGCGGTCGGGGTGCCGCCGCACAGGGTCACCAGCTTGACGTTCGGCAGGGCGCGGGCCAGACGACGGATCTCCTGGGCGACCTGATCCGCCAGCTCGCGGGTCGGGCAGAGCACCAGCGCCTGCACGTCGACCCGGTTGACGTTGAGCCGGGAGAGCAGGCCGAGGGCGAAGGCGGCAGTCTTGCCGCTGCCGGTTTTTGCCTTGGCGATCAGATCTTTACCGTCGAGTACCAGGGGCAGGCTCTGGGCCTGGATCGGGGTCATCTGCAGATAACCCAGGCTGGCGAGGTTCTCCAGCAGGGCGGGGGAGAGGTTGAGGCTGCTAAATTCGCTGTTGTTCACAAGAGGACTCTATTTCGGGAAAACGGGCTGCGCCGTGCGCAAGGGCGCGCATTATACCAGAGAGTGCCGTCTCGTGGGATGGATTGTGGCGGATTTTTGAACGCCTGCACCTGCCATGGGGGCAAGGACCGGTGCGGAGGGGTCGCAAGTGCGGGCGAGGATGCCGCAGGCACCCCATCACAGGCCATATTATCGCCAGCGACTAATTATGCGCAAAACAGATAAACGTTTTTCACTCATTTTGATTAAATACAATGACGCCAAGCCTGCCATTACGGGCATGGCAGTGAACGGAGTCACAGTGCAATTCATGGAGATATATAGTCTGAAATTGATTAACTAAAATACAACCGTATGTTTTGTATATAGTATTTATGGTTATTCCGACTGAACGATGACCACGCTTGATGATTAATTAATTTAAAAACGTTTGTATTATTTCGAGTGCATATTTTTACCGCAGATTGTGATGGCTATCTGATTTTTAAATACACAAATCACTATGATGGCGCCGGTCAAAAAATTACAACTCACTCAGGTGCTACTGGTATGGAATACGTTCACTTTGTGCTCGGACTCGTGATGGTCCTCGCTCTGGCGTTGCTGGCGAACCGCCACAACTGGAAACAGATCAAGCTGCGCTATATCGGTCAGCTGCTGGTGGTGGAACTGGCGCTGGCCTGGTTCATGCTGAACTCCGAAGTGGGTCTGGCGGTAGTGGGTGGCTTCGCCGCCGGCTTCACCAAGCTGATGGAATTTGCCAAACAGGGTACCGACTTCGTGTTCGGTGGCCTGGTCAACGAGGGGGCCTTCTCCTTCTTCCTGATGGTACTGATGCCCATCGTCTTCATCTCCGTGCTGATCGGGATCCTGCAGTACATCCGCCTGTTGCCCATCGTCATTCGTGGCATCGGCACCGTGCTGGCCAAGATCAACGGCATGGGCAAGCTGGAGTCCTTCAACGCCATCAGCTCCATGATCGTCGGTCAGTCCGAGAACTTCATTGCGCTCAAGAACACCTTGCCGCACCTGAACGAGAAGCAGATGTACACCCTGGCGGCGACCGCCATGTCCACCGTCTCCATGTCCATCGTCGGTGCCTACATGCAGCTGATCGAGCCGCGCTACGTCGTGGCCGCCCTGGTGCTCAACATGTTCAGCACCTTCATCGTGCTGTCGCTGATCAACCCTTACGAGCCGGATAACTCGGTCACCGACATCAAGGCCCTCGCCGAAGGCGACGAGCACCACAGCCCGAAGAAAGAGAACTTCTTCGAGATGCTGGGCGAATACATCATGGCCGGTTTCTCCGTCGCCGTGATCGTGGCTGCCATGCTGGTGGGTTTCATCGCCCTGATCGCGCTCATCAACTACCTGTTCGAGGCGGCGTTTGGCGTCAACTTCCAGTACGTCATGGGCTACATCTTCTATCCTATCGCCTGGATCCTGGGTATCCCGAGTGGTGAGGCGCTGCAAGCCGGCTCCATCATGGCGACCAAGCTGGTGACCAACGAGTTCGTGGCCATGATGGATCTGGGCAAGATTGCTGCCGAACTGTCCCCGCGTACCGTCGGTATCCTCTCCATCTTCATGGTGTCGTTCGCCAACTTCAGCTCCATCGGCATCATCGCCGGTGCGGTGAAGGCGCTGAACGAAGAGAAGGGCAACATGGTCTCCCGCTTCGGTCTGAAGCTGGTGTACGGCTCGACTCTGGTGAGCCTGCTCTCCGCCGTGATCGCTGGCATCATGATCTGATCCATCCCATCATAATGCTGATAAACCCCTGCTCTGGCAGGGGTTTATTTTTTCCAAGCCCGGAACTTTTCTATTTTATCCTGCTCTGAACGACTGAATAAAAATGAATCACGACCAAGGAGAGCAGGATGAGATGGTGGATATGGGGGCTCGTTGCCCTGTTGGCCGGCTGCACCGCCAAGGGAGACACGCCGGAAGAGAAGCGTGGCTACGTGCAGGGCATGCGTGAACAGGTGTTGACCGAACTCTATCAGGAGAAGGCGAGCATCCGCGATGAGGTACAGCAGGCCAAGGGCTACGCAGTCTTCTCCAGCGTCAACAACAGCCTGGTCTTCGTCAGTGCGGGCAGTGGCTTTGGCGTGGTGAGAGACAACCAGAGTGGCAAGGACATCTACATGAGCATGGCCAATGCCGGTGTGGGGCTGGGGCTTGGCATCAAGGACTTCAGGGCCCTGATCCTGTTCAACGACGCCGATGCGTTGAAGCACTTTATCGAGGTGGGCTGGGAGGCCGGCGCCCAGGCCGATGCGGCGGCGCGCTCCGGCGACAAGGGCAGCGAGCTGCTCAATACCACGGGCAGCACCAATGCCAAGAAGGTGACCGTCTATCAGCTGACCCAGAGCGGTCTGGTGCTGCAGGCAACCTTGCAGGGCTACAAATACTGGGCCGATGACGAACTCAATGAACCCGGTCCCGCAACGGTGCAGGCTGTGCAGTGACTCTCGTGTGCGCCAGATTGCTAAAACCGGTTGACCGCACCAGGGAGTGTCTAGTCCTGAAATAG
>NZ_JRGL01000117.1 GCF_000764655.1 Aeromonas aquatica | reverse complement strand
TCAAATTGTTAAAGAGCGTTGCAACGTTTCGTCGCTGCGGGAGTGGCATTCTACTCAACCGCCTTCTCGAGTCAAGCCTTATTTTCAAAGGCTTTTCGAGGCACCGACTGGCTTAACTGCGTTGCCGCTTGCCCTGTCGATGGAGGCGCATTATAGGGAGTTGAAACTTGCTGGCAAGGGGTTAATTGCAAAAATATGGCTTTCGTCGCGCGTTCGCTCACAAAGCCATCAGCTTGGGTGTTAAGCAGTCGAAATCAGTGTGCCGCCGGCACAGAAACAGCAAAATCGTGCAGATTGTCATAAACGGCATCGGCCAATGCCATGCCTGCATCCGTGATTGGTTTGCCTGTACGCACCATGACTTTGTGGCCAACCTTGGCATTCATTGCTGCACTCAGGTCGGAAGGCTTGTCACCCACCATATAAGAGCGGCTCATGTCGATGCCCAGCTCCTGCTGTGCCAACAACAACATGCCTGGTGCCGGTTTACGACAATCACAGGGCGCGCCATGATCCGGGTGATGGGGGCAGAAGTAGATACCATCGAGATCCACACCCCGATCAGCCAGTGACCAATCCATCCATTCGGTGAGGTTCATGAAGTCATCTTCACTGAAGTAACCGCGCGCGATACCGGACTGGTTGGTGACCACGATCAACTGGTAGCCTTTCTGCTTAAGCAGTTGCATGGCATCGATCACACCGGGCAGGAAATGGAAGTCATCGACCTGGCTGACATAACCAGTGTCTTCATTGATGACACCGTCTCTGTCCAGAAAAATGGCGGGCTTACTCACGGGGACTACCTCGGTAATGGATGTTTGAAAAGTATCTCACAGGGCAGATAAAGCCCCAAAAAGTAAAAGGGGCGGCCGAAGCCACCCCTTTTATGTGTGCAGATAGCGAATCGATTAAGCGATTACGCTAG
>NZ_JRGL01000116.1 GCF_000764655.1 Aeromonas aquatica | reverse complement strand
CCGTGAGCCAGACCAGCACGCTGACCATCACTATCACCGGCGCCAACGACGCGCCGGTGCTGACACCGGATGTGGGGACGGTGAACGAAGACGCCATCCTGACCGTGAATGCGGCCAACGGCGTGCTGGCCAACGACAGCGATGTGGACGGCAACATCCTGAAGGTGACCGGTATCTTGAACGGCACCACGGGTTCGGCCACCGCGGTCAATGCCAGTGGCGACACAGTGCTGACCAACAGCTATGGCACCCTGACCATCCGTGCCGACGGCAGCTACAGCTTCAACGCCAACGGGGCGGATGCGCAGAAACTGGCGGCGGGCCAGACTGCGGGCGTGGTGTTTACCTACACCGCGACCGACGGCACCGTGAGCCAGACCAGCACCCTGACCATCACCATCACCGGCACCAATGACGCGCCGGTGCTGCAGGCTGATGTGGGCTCGGTGAACGAAGACGCCATCCTGACCGTGAATGCAGCCAACGGGGTACTGTCTAACGACAGCGATGTGGACGGCAACATCCTGAAGGTGACCGGTATCTTGAACGGCACCACGGGCTCGGCCACTGCGGTCAACGCCAGTGGCGACACTGTGCTGACCAACAGCTACGGCACCCTGACTATCCGTGCCGACGGCAGCTATAGCTTCAACGCCAATGGGGCGGATGCGCAGAAACTGGCGGCGGGCCAGACTGCGGGCGTGGTGTTTACCTACACCGCGACCGACGGCACCGTGAGCCAGACCAGCACCCTGACCATCACCATCACCGGCACCAATGACGCGCCGGTGCTGAGCATCGACAAGGGGGCCGTAGTATCTGAAGAGGGCCTTGCTGGCGGTATCGCCGATACGGCAGGCAACAGCGACACCACGGATAGCGTGGCTGCCAGCGGCAAGATCACGGTCGGTGACCTGGATAGCCAAGATAGCCTGACCATCAGCCTGAGTGGGCCGGCCGGTCTGACTTCCGGCGGTACTGCGGTGCAGTGGAGCTGGAATGCTGCCACCAAGGTGTTGACCGGCTATACCGGTACGGCGGGTGGTGCGGACTACAAGGCGGTGGTTGAGGTCAAACTGACCGCGCCGGCTGGCGGCAAGGGGGATTGGGGCTACGACGTGACCCTCAAGGCTCCGCTTGACCACCCGGTCAAGGGGAGTGAGGACGTGCTCAACTTCCAGATCGGCGTGACAGTATCGGATGGCAAGACCACCACCACTGGCAGCCTGCCCATCTCGGTCGAGGATGATTCCCCGATCGCGGGGGATGCGGCGGCCGTGTCCGTCACCAAGACGGATATTCCGGCTGCGCTGACCGGTCTGTTCGATCTGACCCAATACAGCGGCAACAAGCTGTCCCTCGGCATGGCAGGTTTCACCATCACGGCCCTGGGCTTCACGTCTGCGACCAATTCGACATTGATCGCGGCGAATGTGAATGGCTCCAGCTCCGGGTTGGGGGTGTCCAGTGTGGCAGCCCCTTACCACAACATCGCCAACGAGATCGATTTCCGTCACTTCGCCAATGGTACCTCGGCCTCCGAGCAGCTGATCGTCAAGCTGGATGCGGGCAAGGTCGCCTATGGCGCCAACATCAAGTTCAGTCAGATGTTCGGTGGCGAGCTGGAGAGCGGCGTGGTCGAGTTCTACCGCGGTGGCGTGCTGATCGGTACCCAGACCTTCAGCTCAAACGCTGCGGGCGGTGACTATGCCGGCAACTTCCAGGTGCAGCAGGGCGGCTTCGACACCATGGTGATCAAGGCCACCAACAACGGTAACACCAACACTTCCGACAACAGCGACTTCACCGTGAAGAGCATCGAGTTCCTCGGTACCAGCACGGCGCAGGCCATCGCCTACGGTTCGGGCACCGTCACCCCGCAGTGGGGTGCGGATGGCAAAGGCTATATGCAGCTGCTCGGCTCGTCCGAGACTGCGTTGACCACGGCCACCGGCAAGCTGATCACCACCTCGATGGAGTCGGCCAATACCCTGGTCGGCAAGGCCAGCGATGGCTCTCTGGTGTTCCGTCTGGAGTTCACCCCGGCCACCGGCAAGTGGGAGTTCTTCCAGTATCAGAATATGTCCAAGCCGCTGGGCGACGGGGACATCGACTTCCAGATCAAGGTGGTGGATGGGGACGGCGACTCCAGCCAGGGGTCCTTTGCTACCAAGCCGCTGTTCACCCCGACGGTGGAGGGGATATCCAGCGGGAGCGTGACTGAAGGCGGCAGTCTGAGCCACGGCGTGACCCTGTCCGACGCGACTCAGGAAGCGACCGAGTACGACTTCGCCATCAGAGGCAGCGGTACCAACCCGGCCTCCAGCCTGGACTGGGGAACAGCCCAGTTCAGCAACGGGGTGACCTATAACAGCGCGACCGGCAAGATCACGGTGCCGGCCGGGGTATCCGGCTTCACCGTGACCATTCCGACGGTGGACGATCGTCTGGTCGAGGCGAATGAGACCCTGTCGGTGACCATAGGTGGTCAGATCGGCACCGGTACCATAGTGGACAACGATCGTGCGCCGACCGCGACGGGTGGCTACAGCGCAGGGCTGGAAGATCAGCCGCAGGTGCTGAAGTGGGCCCAGTTCGGTGCCAGCGACGATCAGGCGGTAACCGATCTGAGCGTGCAGATCGGTACCTTGCCCCTCAACGGCAAGCTGGAATACCTCAACGCGGCCGGTCAGTGGGTCGCTGTGAAGGTGGGGGATCTTATCTCCTACGGTGACATAGATACTGGCCACCTGCGCTTCGTGCCCGGCCTGAACGAATCGAGCATCAACGCCAGCAACGGCAGCGGTGCCGTCACCGGCAATATGAAGGGCGACTACGCCAGCTTCGGCTATCAGATCAGCGATGGCGCCAACCTCAGCAACAGCGGCAAGCTGGTGCTCGACGTGGCGGCGGTGGCCGACAAGCCGACGGTCAACGTGATCCTGTCCGGCAATGGCATACCACTCTACAGCCAGAGCTTCCCGAGCGCAGGCATCACCACCAGCCAGTTCCAGTCCGGCAACTTCAACAAGACGGCCTTCGGGATCACCAGCAATCTGACGGACACGACCAGCGGTCAGGATGCAATCACCGGCACCAGTGGCAACGACTACATAGTGAGCCAGAAGGGCGGCGGCGATAACTTCACCGGCGGCCAGGGCAATGACGTCCTGGTGGGCAGCAACTCGACCCAGGGGGACTCCCTCTACGGCGGTGACGGTAACGACATACTGGTGTCAGGCCTCGGCAATGACGGCCTCTACGGTGGCGCAGGCACAGACGTTGCCGTGCTGACCGGCAACCGTGCCGACTACGTGATCCAGAAAGGCAGCGGTTATTCGACCAATGATCGCTGGTTCAACTTCTATGTGACGGAGAACGGCGCGGCCACCACCAAGGCGCTGCACGACATCGAATATGTCCAGTTCGCCGATGGCATCTATCAGATCAATCAGGATACGGGTGGGCTGACCCTGGTGCAGCCCACCGTGGTCGATTATCCGGTGGAACTGAACGCCTCCCTGAGCGACAGAGATGGCAGCGAACAGTTCGATAGCCTGGTGTTGAGCGGCATGCCGCAGAACTCCCAGCTCTATAGCGGCAGCTTGTTGCTGGGCACCGCTGGGGCCGATGGCAAGATCATCCTCACCTCCGGCAGCGGTCTGTGGAGCGCAAGCGCGCTGGATCTGAAGCTGACCGGGCTGACCCTGCGCGTACCGGGCGGCAGTGCCGGCCAGGTGGATCTCAAGGTCGAGGCCATCGCCAAGGAGGTGGGGACCGATCAGACCAGCTCCGCCACCGACGATGACAGCATCCGCCTGAGCTACTTCAATGCCACCGAAGGGGAGCCGGGCGACCAGAACCGGACCTATGGCAGCGAGCACAACATAGTGGTGGGAGATCTGGATGGCAGCGTGGTGTTGCCGGGCCAGAACTACAACATCGCCTTCATGGTCGACAGCTCCGGCAGTATCGGCACCAGCGCCATGGACACCATCAAGCTCCAGCTGGCACAGGTCTTTGCCAGCCTCAAGAGCAGCGCTGGCTCGGATGGTGCGGGCAAGGTGAACATCTTCCTGGTGGACTTCGACACCCTGGCCAACAAGTCGGTGAGCGTGAACCTCAAGGACACGAATGCCCTGAGCCAGTTGCAGGCGATCCTCGACAGCATGGATGGCAGCAGCAACAACGGCGGCGGCACCAACTACGAGGATGTGTTCAAGGCCACGGCCAACTGGTTCAACAGCGCAGCCGCGCTGGGCAACACCAACGCCAAGAACCTGACCTACTTCATCACCGATGGCAAGCCGACCTACTACCTGGACGATGAAGGCAGCAACCCGATCCTTCGTGATCGCGGCGGCTCATCCAACGATGTTTATCTGAACAGTGTCATCGGTACGACTTATGTCTATGGGCAGACCTATACGGTGAATGGCAGGACGGTGATCACTGCAAGCGGTGTTGTTTACAACTACAACGGCAGCCAGATCGGCTACATGCGTGCGGATGGCAAGGGTGGCTATACCTACTCGACCCTGGGTGGTAACGGCCAGGATTCGACCAATACCACCATCACCAACTCGGTGGCAGGTTTCGGGCTGTTGACCGGGATGGGGGTGACCGTCGAGGCGATCGGGCTGGGGGCGAACATCTCCACCAACGACCTGAAATCCTACGACTCCGATGGGGTGATCAAGACCGGGGTCAATGCCTCGGATCTGGCCAATGCCATCCTGGGTACCTCGGTCAACAACCTGCCGGGGGCAGACCGGATCGACGGCGGGGCGGGCGATGACATCCTGTTCGGCGATGCGCTGCACTTCGCCGGCATTGCCGGAGAAGGCTACGCGGCGGTCAAGAGCTATGTGGCGGCTCAGCTGGGTCGCGACGTGCTGGATGCCGACGTGCACCGCTATATCCAGGAGCATGCCGCCGATTTCGATCAATCTGCCAACAACGACAAGGCGGATGTGCTGCTCGGCGGGGAAGGCAACGACATCCTGTTTGGTCAGGGTGGTGACGACTTCCTGTACGGCGGTGCCGGCAACGACATCCTGTTCGGTGGCAGCGGCAACGACTCCCTGTTCGGTGAGGCCGGTAACGACACCCTCTATGGCGGTAGCGGCAACGACACCCTCTATGGTGGTGCCGGCAACGATATCCTGAGCGGCGGGCTGGGCAACGACATCCTGGTCGGGGGGTTGGGCAACGACATCCTGACTGGCGGTACGGGTGCCGATACCTTCACCTGGCAGAAGGGGGACACTGTCGCTGGCACGCTCAGCAAGGACTATGTCGTCGACTTCTCCAAGGCGGAGGGGGACAAGCTGGATCTGAAGGATCTGCTGGACAGCGATGGCAGCAAGACGGAGAGCGCGTTGAAGAGCCTGCTCTCGGTCTTCCAGGACAACGAAGGGGTGCATCTGCAGGTCAAGGAGAGCAGCACGGCACCGGTGACTCAGGAGATAGTGCTGATGCACCATACCTTCGATACCCTGACCGGCGGCGCGGGTTCCACGGCCAACCAGGTCATCGACTTCATGTTGCAGAACAACATGCTGAGTATCGACAAGTAACCTGACGCCAGGGTGAGCAACAAGCGGCAGATCAATCTGCCGCTTTTTTTATGGGCGTCCGGCGCCGATATTGCCGTGGGGCTTGCGGTGCCAGGGGATGAGAATGGGTGGATTCGGTGGTGGTCGCTGGAAAGGGCCATAAAAAACAGGGCGCCGGATCCGGGGATCCGGCGCCCTGTCGGGGAGGGCTCAGCAGACCGGGGGGATTCCCCGGCCGGGGTCAGGCATTGACGTGAGACAGGCGCGAATCGCGCTGGAAGCAGTTCACCAGCAGTAACAGGGTGACGACCCCGACGGTGCCCAGCACCAGCCAGGGCAGCCAGGGTTGCCCCTGGGCATTGGCGTAGTCGTGCAGGGCGCCGCCGCCGACATAACCGGTCATGCCGCCCAGCGCCAGCCCCAGCCGGCTGAACCCCATGTAGCTGCCACGGGCGCCCGGTTGCGCCAGCTTGGTCATGAGCGTCTCCCGCGCCGGCTCGGCGATGACGATGCCGAGATAGAAGCAGGCCAGCAGCATGAAGACGGCGGGCAGGGTGGTGGCAAAGGCCACCAGTCCGATGCCGGCGGTCATCAGCAGCACCCCCGCCATCAACCGGCTCTCCAGCTTGAAGTGGCGCTCGCCGTAGCGGGCCAGCGGGTAGAGCAGGGCCAGTGAGATGGCCGTCTCCAGGGTATACATCCAGCCCACCGCCGTGGTGCTGCCCGCCATCTGCTTGACCAGGATGGGGAAGATCAGCATCACCTGTACCCAGAGTGCGTAGTAGCCGCTCAGGATCAGCACCAGTCGGCAGAAGGCCTTGTCCGCCAGCACCTGACCGAGGCCGGCCCGGATCGGGGTCGGCCGCACCGAGAGCTTGTAGGGGGGCAGGATCAGCAGGTTGCACAGGGCGGCGCAGACGAACAGGGCGGCCCCCAGCAGGCAGACATACTCGAAATCGAAGTTGAGCAGCCAGCTGCCGAGCAGGGCGCCCACCACGGCACCGGCGCTCTCCAGCATCATCAGCAGGGAGATGTAGCGGCCCCGCTCACGCGGACGGGTGAACTTGATCACCAGGGCGGCGCGGGGAGGGTCGAACAGGCAGCCGCCGAGCCCCGAGATGATGCAGGAGAGGATGAGTTCCAGCCCGCTCTGGGCGTAGGCCAGGCTGGCGAAACCCAATGCCCGCAGCAACATGCCGCAGACGATGAGCGGGCGGGCGCCGAATTTATCGGCGAGCGAGCCACCGAAGACCCCCAGTCCCTGCTGGGTCAGCTGGCGCAGGCCCAGCGCCAGTCCGACCACCCCGGCAGCCCAGCCGAGTTGATCCACGAATCGCAGGCTTATCATGGGCATGACCACGAAAAATCCCAGGATCACCAAGAGGGAATCCAATGCCAAGAACCACCGCCCCAACCGCCTCGCCCGCTCCACCATGACCCTCAAACCCCTGCTTGCATCGATGACTTTATCTATGTGTGTGTTCATTGCCCGAACGGCGGCGTCACCAAACAGAGCCAAGGACGGAGATAAGTCCCTGACTCGGCGGCGCTATGCCAATCTCATGACAATTGATACTGCTATTCTGGGAGGGGGCCAGATATAGTGGTAGCCGACAACTGGCTATATTTCATATTGGATTCCGTTATGGCTATGACCCTCGATGATCTGCAATTGCTGCTGGATGTGGCCAACCGTGGCAGCTTCAGCAAGGTGGCCGCCATTCGCGGCTGGTCCCAACCCATGGTCAGCCAGCGGATCGCCGTGCTGGAGCAGGAGCTGGGGCAACCCCTGTTTCTTCGTCATCGCCGTGGCGCCACCCCCACCCCGGCCTGCGAGCAGTTCCTGCCCGCCGCGAGTGCGGCTCTGAGTGCGCTGGAGGGGGGCCGGCTGGCGATGCAGGGCGCCCCCGCCCTGCCACGGATCCGGCTCGCCTGTCTGCCCTCCCTGACCACTGTCGTCTTCGGGCCGCTGCTGCTGGCTCTGGTGGACGAGGCGTTCGAGATCCGCTGCAACACGGATCACTCCGGCATCATCATGCAGGAGCTGCTGACCGGGGAGACCGACGTCGGCTTCATCTTGAAATGCCCTGCCATCTCGGGCATCCAGCTTGAGCTGCTCTATCGCTCCCCCATCATCGCGGTGGCCAGTGCCGCCCACCCGCTTGCGGGTAGGCGCGGATTGACCCTGCAGGACATCGCCAACGAGCGGCTGGCTCCCCAGCAGTGGGGCACCGGCTGTGACGAGCTGATCCTGCAACTGCGGCTGCTGCGCCAGGTGGCGAGCCCGCTGCATGCCATCCAGCCCGCCAGTGCGGCGCGGGAGCTGGCGTTGGAGCATGGCTTCATCACCCTGATGCCGGCGCTCGCCATCAGCCGGGATCTGGAGTTTGGCCGGTTGGTGCAGCTGGACGTGGTGGACTTGCCGCCGGATCACTGGGACGTGATGATGGCCTGGCGCAGCGGCAAGCGGCCGAACCGGGAGAAGGAGCGGGTGCTGGAGGCGGCCAGGACCCTGGCCAAGCGCTGGGCGGGCCGCTGAGCATAAACCGCCGGGCATGAAAAAGCGCCGGACAAGTCCGGCGCTTGAGGTTATCTCCGCTCAAGACCTTATCAGTAGCCGGCTTTGAGGGTCAGGCCAGAGAAGGCGCTGAAGGCGCTGAGCTGGACGTGCCAGGTGCCTGCCTTGGGGGAGTTCAGGGTGCAGGTCTCGGCATTGCCGCTCTTGTAGGGACGGCAGTCATAGCTGGTGCCGGTCGGCACGGCGCCGAACTTCACGTAGAGATCCGCATCCCCGCTGCCGCCACTGCTGGCGATCACCAGCTTGCTCTTGCCGGCGGGCACATCGATGGTGAAGTTCAGCTTGCCCCCCTTGGCGGCGGAGAGCCCTGTCACCGGTACGCCGTTTTGCAGCACGTTGCCGGGTTGAGGGGGCGTGCCGCCGCAGGAGGCGTTGACGCCGACCGCGGTGAAGGCGGCGGTCACATCGGGCAGGCTGTAACCCAGATCTGCGGTCGCCTTGGTCACGCCGCAGGCGCCCTGATCGTAGGTGGTGTTGGCACCCCAATAGAGGCGGTTGGCCAGCACGAACACCTCGAACGCCTTGCGGGTGTTCCAGCCGCTGGTGTTGGCCAGCAGGTAGAAGGCGCGGTTGTAGACACCGGAGCTGTGGTGCACGTCGATGCCATCATAGTAATCGCTGGCATGGCCGATGGAGCTGCCATCCCGGGTCGGATCCTCGAAGTAGCGCAGCGAGCCGTTGCCCTTGAAGATCTGGGCCCCCACCAGCCAGTCGTTGCTGCCCTTCATGTAGTTCTCGGCCGCTTCCCCCGCCATGTCGGAGAAGGCCTCGTTGATGCCGCCGGACTGGCCGGAGTAGACCAGCCCCGAGTTTTGCTCGGTGAAGCCATGGCTCACCTCGTGGGCGGCCACGTCCAGGCTCACCAGCGGATAGAAGGTGGTGGCACCGTCACCGAAGGTCATCTGACTGCCGTCCCAGAAGGCGTTCTCGTAGTTGCTGCCGTAGTGCACCCGCATCTTGAGCTTGAAACTCAGCGGCGCCGTGTTGTACCAGTTGCGGTACATGTCGAACACCACGTTGCCGAAGAAGTGGGCGTCGTTGAGGGGCGAGTAGGCGCCGTTGATCTCCTTGACCCTGTTTTCCGGGCAGTTGAACTGGTGCACGGCTCCACCCGAGGTGGCGTGGTTGAGATTGATGGTGTCCACGTTGGTGCTGATCATGCGGCAGTTGTCATCCACCTGCAGCGGGCCGAAGTCCGCGCCGTAGAAATACTTGCCGGTCTTGAGGTTGCCGCCAGGGCCGGTGGCGTCCTGGTGGTTGATCCCCTCCCAGCGCTTGATCTCGGTGCCGCTCTGGGCATCGACCATCACGAAGGGACGGCTCGGCTTATCGCTTGCCGCGAGCCAGGAGACCAGATAGACCAGACGGGCCTGACCGGCGTCGTCCTGCATCACGAACAGCTTGACCTGCTCGTTGCTGCCTTTGGCACCGGCGCGTGCCTTGAGAGCGGCATCGGCAGGGGAGAGCGCTGCCGTGGGGCTGGCGACGTCGGCGCCGATCTGGCGCAGCACCCGGCCGGAGACCTGATTTACCTGGCCCGCGGGAGATTGCTCAGCCACCACCACCTGACCCCAGACCGGGATCCCTTGCCAGGTCTGCTCGTAGCGCACTCGCTGCTGGCCGTTGGGCAGCTTGACGACCCGTACCTGGCGAAACTCGCCATCCCCGGCCAGGGTGCTGATACCGGCGCTCGGTGCTCCCAGGAGCCCCACCAGCCCCCCTGCCTGATTCACTTCCACCTGTTCTGCCGCCATGGCGGCGCTTCCCCAGCAGGCCAGTACCACGGCCAAATATACTTTGTTCATCTCGTCTTTCCTTAAGTCGATGAAGATCAGGATCCGGGTTCGTTGCCCGGCGTTCCTACACTAGTGAGCGGGAAAGAAATTGCTGCCTGTTATATGTGACAGGACAGCATAAGGGGGTAGCAGGTTCGACTGTTACCACACTGAATCACTGCCTTGTTGATGCATTCTGGTGATTTGTGCCAAGGCCGTACGAGAATGAGTAAATGCTCAAAATGATTCCCAAATGGGTTCCTCCATATGGGGGTTGCCAGCGGGGCTTGGATACAAAAATGCCTTGGCAGACAAGGGGTTGATTGACTACATTGGCTCTCATGATGGCCCATGCCGAGCAAAGAGGAGAAGGACGCATGTTTTCATGGCAACTGGATGACGAGCTGGCGCTGTTGTTCCTGCAGCCCGACATGGCCAGCGAACTCTTTGGCCTGTGTCAGCGCAATCGCGACTACCTGACCCAGTGGCTGCCCTGGGTGCCCTACATCCAGCAGCCGGCGGACAGCGCCAGCTTCATCCGCCATGCCATCGAGAAGTTTGCCCGGGGCGAGGGCTTGACCACCGCCATCGAGTATCAGGGGGAGGTGGTCGGTGTCATCGGTTACAACCAGATCGATCAGGCACTCGCCAAGGTCAGCATCGGCTACTGGCTGGCCGAGCGATGGCAGGGCAACGGCATCATCACCCGGGCCTGTCAGGCGCTGATCCACCATGCCTTCGAGGAGATGGGCATGGAGAAGGTGGAGATCAGCGCGGCGCTGGAGAACGACGGCAGCCGGGCGGTGTGTGAGCGGCTCGGCATGCAGCAGGAGGGGATCACCCGGCGGGCGGAGCGACTGGCGGACAGGGTGGTGGATCAGGTCCACTACGGCCTGCTGCGGGATGAATGGCTGCGGCTGAGGGATCACTGATGGTATTACCGCACCTCACCACGGCCCGCACTCCGATTCGGCGAGACGACTGGCTAAAGAAAAGGGATCACTGATGGTACTGCCCCATATCGCCACGGCCCGCACCCGGCTGACTGTGTTGCCACCGGACAGGGCTGGCCTGATGCTGGATTTCTACCTGCGCAATCGGGATCACCTCAGCCCCTGGGAGCCCAGGCGCGACGAGAGCTTCTATACCCTGAACCATTGGCACGATCGTCTGCGCGACTGCTACAGCCAGTTTTTCGACGGCAGCGCCGTGCAACTGGTGGCGCTCGATCCACAGGGCGAACGGGTGCTCGCCACCTGCAACTTCACCCACATAGTGATGGGCATGTTCAAGGCGTGCCATTTGGGGTATGCGGTCGACAAGACGCACCAGGGGCAGGGATTGATGCAAGAGGTGGTGGCCGCCGGTATCGAATATCTGTTTCGCGAACGTGGCCTGCACCGCATCATGGCGAGCTATATGCCGGCGAATGAGCGCAGTGGCGCCCTGCTCGAGCGGCTCGGCTTCGAGCGGGAGGGCCGGGCCCGGGATTATCTGATGATCAACGGCCGCTGGGAGGATCACATCCTCACCGCGCTCATCAATCCTGCTGTCCAGGATTGAGTGGTGGGCTCATCTGGTCACACCAGATGTGATTGGGGCGGCTTTTTCGCGATAAGATTGCACTATAGGTGCGCATCTCATACCCCTGATCCCAAAAGCGTGTAAAATTGCGCCCTGAATTTTCCCGGTCAGCAGCTGCTGGCCGCGACCCCATACTTGCAAGGCTGACATTGTGACAGAAGTAGATAGATTCGCGGACATTCGCCCCTATCGCGATGACGAAGTGCCGGCAGCCATCGAGCGGCTGATCCAGGATGATGAGTTTATCGGCGCCATCGCCAAATACCGTTTCGGCTCCCTGATGAGCTGGCTGGGCTGGGCCATTCGCCCGCTGATCCGCCAGTTCCTGCGCCACAAGTGGTCCAAGGTCACTACCGTGCGTCAGGTGCAACTGGGGGTGACCCGCTACATGAGCCGGATGATCGCCACCTCCACCCAGGGTGTGACCTTCTCCGGCCTCGAGCACCTGAAGAAAGAGCAGGGCTATCTGTTTGTCTCCAATCACAGAGACATCGCCATGGATCCCGCCTTCGTCAACTGGGGGCTGCACACCCACGGTTTCGATACGGTGCGCATCGCCATCGGCGACAACCTGCTGCGCAAGCCGTGCGCCACCGAGCTGATGAAGCTCAACAAGAGCTTCATCGTCAAGCGCTCCGCCAAGGGGCCGCGGGAGATGATGAAGGTGCTCGGCGAGCTGTCGGCCTATATTGGCCAGTCGGTGCACGAAGGCCATTCCATCTGGATCGCCCAGAAGGAAGGGCGCGCCAAGAACGGTGACGACAAGACGGATCCGGCCATCCTCAAGATGTTCTACGTGGACGGCAAGAAGCAGAAGATCCCGTTCGTCGATTACATGCGCAGCCTCAACATAGTGCCGGTCAGCATCAGCTACGAAGTGGATCCCACCGACAAGGCCAAGGCGCGGGAGCTGTACGAGAAGTCGGTCAACGGCAGCTACGAGAAGGGCGAGTTCGAGGATATCGAGAGCATAGTCGCCGGTATCGTCGGCCAGAAGGGGCGGGTACACGTCTCCTTCGGCGCCCCTATCACCGAGGGCTTCAGCGATCCGGACGAGCTTGCCGCCCTGATCGACAAGGCCATCTGGAGCAGCTATCGCCTCTTCCCCGGCAATTATCTCGCCGCGGATGTGCCAGGTAAGGCCAGCACCATCGAGCAGACCGCCTTCCTGACCCGCCAGTCAGAAGTGCCAGCAGAGCACAAGGCCATCTGGCGAAGCATGTATGCCAAGCCGGTTGAGAACGCCAACAAGGTTTGAATGAAGCCGGTTGAGAGAAAAAAACGGGAGCAGATGCTCCCGTTTTTGCGTCTGGTCAAAGTTGGTGGCAATAGGGTAGTGAATAATATTGTTTCAGCTGGTACGATCATCTGGTGAATGAGCGGGTATCTCTTGGCAAGAAGCGGGCGACTGTGCAACAGTGACCCGGCGCCGACGAGATGACCTATGCTCTTCTTCAGTCTGCATGGATGGCAGACGGCGCTAGACAAGGACCTTTGACGGGTCCTTTTTCATTGGCAGACAAAGATAGACAGCGAATACACCTAAGGATGCGCATCTCATGATCACCGGCAGTCTGGACACCTTGCAACGCACCCCCTTGCCCGCGCCATTGGCCCGCATCATGGCAGAGGTGGTGAAGGACGTGGCCCACTGGCGCGACGCCCCGCTCGGCAAGACCGAGGTCGATGGCCTCAAGCTGTTCTGTCTGGTGAGTGAAGAGCTGACCGAGCCTGCGGCGGATCGCCGTGGGGAGTTTCATGAGCAGTACCTGGATATTCAGCTGCTGCTGCGTGGTGAGGAGTGGATCGGCGTGGGGCCCCATGCCTACCGGAACGACGGTGCCGATCACCCCCATCCCGATCTCTGGTTCGTCGCAGACGAACAGACCAGTTATCTGGCGTTGCAGCCCGGCGACTTCGCCATCTTCTGGCCGGGAGAACTGCATCGCCCTCTCTGTACCCTGACCACCCCCGCCAAGGTGAAGAAATTGGTGGTCAAGGTCCACAAAGAGCTGCTGGCCGAACGCTAGCCAGCGGCGCGGGGGCGCAGGGCTCCCGCCCAGGACGAGGCTGGTTCGGATGAACGGGCCAGTCCCGAATTGACGATTTGACGAGTGCGCAGCGCGCCCATGAGGCCGGCACCGACCGTATTGAAAAATTGGGCGCACTTTCCTGCGACCATAAGCCCCCGACAGGGGAATCCCATCCATGCTGGATGACACGACACTGTCGGCATAAAGCCGAAGCACAGGAAGATGTAGAACATGAGCAAGTTGGTATTGATCCTTAACTGCGGTAGCTCTTCCCTGAAATTTGCCGTGATGGACGCACAAACCGGTGAGGACATGCTGTCCGGTCTGGCCGAATGCTTCAATCTGGATGATGCCCGTATCAAATGGAAACTCCATGGGGTCAAGGGTGAAGCCATGCTGGGGGCGGGTGCCGCTCACCAGGCCGCCCTCGACCACATAGTGGGTCAGATCCTGCCCCAGGATCCTACCCTCGCCGAGCAGCTGGTCGCCATCGGCCATCGTATCGTGCACGGTGGTGAGCAGTTCTCCCGCTCGGTTCGCATCGATGATGGCGTGATCGCCGGCATCGAGGCCGCCATCCCGTTCGCGCCCCTGCACAACCCGGCTCACCTCATCGGCATCCGCGCCGCCTTGAAGGTCTTCCCGGCCCTGGCCGAGAAGAACGTCGCCGTGTTCGACACCGCCTTCCACCAGACCCTGCCCGAGGAGGCCTACCTCTACGCGCTGCCTTACAAGCTCTATGAAGAGCACGGCATCCGTCGCTACGGCGCCCACGGTACCTCTCACCGTTTCATCGCCGAAGAGGCCGCGAAGGCACTCGGCAAGCCGCTCTCTGAGCTCAACATCATCAACTGCCACCTGGGCAACGGTGCCTCCGTCTGTGCCATCAAGAACGGTGAGTCCGTCGACACCTCCATGGGGCTGACCCCGCTGGAAGGGCTGGCGATGGGCACCCGCAGTGGCGACATCGATCCTGCCGTGGTCTTCTTCATGCACGACCAGCTCGGCTACAGCGTGGACGAGATCAACCACTGCCTCACCCGCGAGTCCGGCCTGCTGGGCATGACCGAGGTGAGCAGCGACTGCCGTTACGTCACCACCCACTATGCGACCGACGCCGGTGCCAAGCGCGCACTGGATGTCTTCACCTACCGGGTGGCCAAGTACGTCGGCGCCTATGCCGCCGCCATGGACGGTCGCCTCGACGCCCTGGTGTTCACCGGTGGCATAGGTGAAAACGCCGCCATGGTGCGCGAGATGGTGCTGGCGCGGCTGGCGCTGTTCGGCTTCAAGGTCGACAAGGACGCCAACAACGCCGCCGTGCTGGGTGGTGAAGGCCCCATCACCACCGCCGACAGCCGCCTGGCGCTGGTGATGCCCACCAACGAAGAGCTGGTCATCGCCCGCGATGCCCTGAGCCTGGTGGGCTAACGCCAGCGCTCTGATACAACGCCCGGCCCTGCCGGGCGTTGTCGTTTCTGATGCAGATTGCGGGTCTGTCATTTGACATGACGGACCAGATACGTACCCTGACGGCAGTTTCACGTCGCAGAGGTAGAGATGAAGGAGATATTTTTCAACTGGTTGTCCGGTCTCGGGGTGGAGGTCACCGCCATGATGGCGCTGGTGATCGCCCTGAGCTTCATCGTGCTGACCGCGTTGGCACTGCACCTGGTGCTGCACCGCATCCTGCTGGTGCGCCTGGTGGGGCTGCTCGGCAAGACCAAGCAGGTGTGGCTGCCGCCCCAGTTGCAGCAGCGGCTCTTCTACCGGCTCGCCTTGGTACTGCAAGGGGCCGTGCTGCTCGGTCAGGCGGAGATCTGGCTGCCCAAGGCATCCGACAGCCTGCAGCTTATCGAGATGCTGGCCCAGCTCTGGATCCTGCTGTTCCTGCTGCTTGCCCTGTTCGCCCTGCTCGACTGTCTGCTGTCGGTGAGCCGCTATACCCGGCTCGGACGGGATCTGCCCCTGCGCGGCATCTTCCAGGGGGTGAAACTGGTGGCCAGCATACTGGTCGGCATCCTGATGATAGCCCTGCTGCTCGGCAAGTCGCCGCTCTTCCTGTTCAGCGGCCTGGGGGCCATGACTGCGGTACTGATGCTGGTGTTCAAGGACCCCATCCTAGGTCTGGTGGCCGGGATCCAGCTCTCCGCCAACCGCATGCTGAGCGTCGGTGACTGGCTGCAAATGGACAAGTACGGCGCCGATGGCGAGGTGACCGACATCGGCCTCACCACGGTCAAGGTGTCGAACTGGGATAAGACCATCACCACCATCCCCACCTATGCACTGATCTCCGACTCCTTCAAGAACTGGCAGGGCATGACCGAATCCGGTGGCCGCCGCATCAAGCGCAGCGTCAACATCGACATGACCAGCGTGCGCTTCCTGACGGCAGACGAGCAGCTGACACTCAAGCAGGCCAAATTGCTGGCCCCCTATCTCAGCCGCAAGGAGCAGGAGCTGAGCAGCTACAACCAGCAGCTCAGCGATGCGATCAGCTGCCCCATCAACGGTCGCCACCTCACCAACCTGGGGACCCTGCGCGCCTATCTGGATGCCTACTTGCGGGCCAATCCCAGCATTCGCAAGGACATGACGCTGATGGTGCGCCAGCTGGCACCGACCAGCGAGGGGATACCGCTGGAGATCTACTGCTTCACCGCGACCACCGCCTGGGCGGACTACGAGGGGATCCAGGCCGATATTTTCGACCACATATTTGCCATTATTGGGCAATTTCATCTGCGGTTGCATCAATCTCCAACCGGTTATGACATGCGCGCCTGGCAAAGAGAGACGGTCAGCAACGACTAAGGCCTGCGGCGATAGGTCAGGGCTTAATATCCTTGTCCCTGTCGCCCCATTTGCTGGTTGAATTTTTACCCGTAGAGGAGAAAAATGGCCGCCTTCTCTTCGCCCCGGGCGCGCAAGCCGCTCCCGGCCTGGCCAGAGTCCTGAATCACCCCAATATCACAGGAAAGTTATGACGCTCCTCCACAACACGGCGGCTGCACTGTGCTGCAGTCTCATCCTGGCTGCCCCTGCGTTTGCCATCGAATATGCCCTGCCCGAAGCCAACAGCCGGCTGGTGGGCGAGAATCTGGAATACGTGGTGCCGGCAGAAGAGGCTGGCCAGCCGCTGGAGGCCGTCGCCGCCAAGTTCCAGCTGGGATTGACCAACATGCTGGAGGCCAACCCCAAGGCGGATCCCCTGTTGCTGCAGGCGGGCGAGAAGCTCGTCGTGCCGCACCAGCTGATCCTGCCGGATGCCCCCCGCGAAGGCATAGTGCTGAACGTGGCCGAGATGCGCCTCTACTACTACCCCAAGGGCAAGAACGTGGTGGAAGTGCTGCCCATCGGCATCGGCCAGCTCGGTACCGACACCCCGGAAAACTGGGTGACCAGCGTGCAGCGCAAGAAGGCGGGCCCGACCTGGACCCCGACCGCCAAGATGCACGCAGAGTATGCCGCCCGTGGCGAGCCTCTGCCGGCAGTCTGGCCGGCCGGCCCGGACAACCCCATGGGACTGTTCGCGCTCTATATCGGCAAGATGTACGCCATCCATGGCACCAATGCCCAGTTCGGCATCGGCCTGCGGGTGAGCCACGGCTGCGTGCGACTGCGTAACGACGACATCGAGTATCTGTTCAAGCAGGTGCCGGTCGGTACCCGCGTTCAGTTCGTGAACCAGCCGATCAAGGCTTCGGTCGAGCCGGATGGCAACCGCTACCTGGAAGTGCACCAGCCCCTGTCCCGCAGCCAGGAGGAGTTCAACTCCAGCCTGCCGGCCCCGCTACCCATGACCCCGGCCGTGACGCGCTTTATCGCCCATGCGGACAGCGACTCCCAACTGATCAAGCAGGCGCTGGAACAACGCAGCGGCATGCCGATCGCCATCAATCGCTGATCCTGGCCTTTTCTTATGTGACAGCCCCGGCCCCAGGCCGGGGCTTTTTTTATGTCATCGGACCAGAGACGGCGGGATAAGTCGTTGCTGCAATGGCATAATATCCGGCTAATTCATCCCTGAGTAGTTACTTAATTAGTTAGCAAACGGTTTCATTGTGTTTTTTATTTGTTAAAAACAGTTGAGCTTATGGGATCTGCTGATTACTCTAGGGCGGTTTTTTTAAGGATGAACCCGTCGTCAGAACGGGTACACAGTCACATAACGGAGTTTTGAATGACAGCTAGCACCCCAATGCTCATCACCTTCCTGGTGTATATCCTAGGTATGGTTCTGATCGGCTTCGTCGCCTATCGCGCCACCCGCAACTTTGACGATTACATTCTCGGCGGCCGCCGTATGGGGAGCTGGGTCACCGCCCTCTCCGCCGGGGCCTCCGACATGAGCGGCTGGCTGCTGATGGGCCTGCCTGGCGCCGTCTTCATCGGCGGCATCTCCGAGAGCTGGATCGCCATCGGCCTCACCATAGGTGCCTACTTCAACTGGCGCTGGGTGGCCGGTCGGCTGCGGGTTCACACCGAGAAGAACCGCAACGCCCTGACCCTGCCGGACTACTTCACCTACCGCTTCGAGGACAAGAGCCGGGTGCTGCGCATCCTCTCCGCCCTGGTGATCCTGCTGTTCTTCACCATCTACTGCGCCTCCGGCGTGGTGGCGGGGGCCCGCCTGTTCGAGAGCACCTTCGGCATGAGCTATGACACCGCCCTCTGGGTCGGCGCCGCGGCCACCATCACCTACACCTTCTTCGGCGGCTTCCTCGCGGTGAGCTGGACAGATACGGTGCAGGCCACCCTGATGATCTTCGCCCTGATCCTGACCCCGGTGTTCGTCATCATCGCCGTCGGCGGCATCGACACCGCCATGGTGCAGGTGGCGGCGCAGAATGCCAGCAACCTCGACATGTTCAAGAACCTGGACTTCATCGCCATCATCTCCCTGATGGCCTGGGGCCTGGGCTACTTCGGCCAGCCCCACATACTGGCGCGCTTCATGGCGGCGGACTCCCATCACTCCATGGCCAGCGCCCGTCGCATCAGCATGACCTGGATGGTGTTCTGCCTGGGCGGCGCCGTGGCCATCGGCTTCTTCGGCCTCTCTTACTTCTCCACCTTCACCGAGCAGGCTGCCGGCGTCACCGCCAACCCGGAGCGCGTCTTCATCGAGCTCTCCAAGATACTGTTCAACCCCTGGATTGCCGGCGTGCTGCTCTCCGCCATACTGGCGGCCGTGATGAGTACGCTGAGCTGCCAGTTGCTGGTCTGCTCCAGTGCCATTACCGAAGATCTCTACAAGCCCTTCCTGCGCAAGAATGCCTCCCAGAAAGAGCTGGTGTGGGTCGGGCGCGCCATGGTGCTGGTGATTTCGCTTATCGCCATCGCCGTGGCGGTGAACCCGGAGAACCGGGTGCTGGGGCTGGTGAGCTACGCCTGGGCCGGCTTCGGTGCCGCCTTCGGTCCCGTGGTACTGCTCTCCGTGCTCTGGTCGCGCATGACCCGCAACGGCGCCCTGGCCGGCATGCTGGCCGGTGCCCTGACCGTCATCGTCTGGAAGCAGTTCGGTTGGCTGGGTCTGTATGAAATCATCCCGGGTTTCGTCTTCGCCACCCTGGCCATAGTGGTGTTCAGCCTGCTGGACAAGGCGCCCTCCAAGGCCATGCTGGATCGCTTCGACGAGGCAGAGCGTGAGTTCCAGACTCCCCCTGTCTCGGCTGAGCCGGTCATGGTGAGATAAATCACGCACGCTGAATAAACAAAGCCCCGCAACTGCGGGGCTTTTCCATGGTGGCGCGGGTTTATTGGCCGCTGACCCGGCACTGCCGGGGGGGTTGGTCATAGCGCTCCAGCCTGGCCTCGTTCCCCTTCGTCGGCAGCGTGAGATTCTGCCCCTCGTAACGGGCACCGCTGGCGCTGGGGGCTTCAAAGGCGAGCACCTGCGACTGCTGCGCCCCCTCGCTCAGGTTGATCACGGCGGCGGGCCGCTTGGCCTCGTTATAGAAGTAGGTCGAGAGCCGGAGCTCGCCGTCGCACTGGTAGTCGACCGGGCTTGGCACCATCAGCTGGCCCCCCTTTATCTGCAACTCTGTGATGCGCAGCTGGTAGCTCTCCTCTACGCATTGGCGCGAGTCGCTCTCTTTCCAGCACTCGTTGCGCCCCTTGATCCAGCCGCGTTGCATCGCCTTCTCCGTCTTCGCCTGTTCGGCCGACAGCTTGGCCAGCGCCTTGGGATAGAGGGCGGCGAGTTCGTTATCCAGCGCCGCCAGCCCGGCGTCCTGGCAGACAAGCTGCTCGGCCGCGCTGTGGGCCTTGGCACAGTCAAAGGAAGGGGTAGCTGCACTGGCCAGCAGCGGCATCAAGGCGAGGGTGCCAAGCAACATCTTGTTCATCGAAAAGGCTCCAGCAAGGGGGATTCCCACTTACTACAGCACAAGGGCGCCGGGCCGCCGAGGACTTTTTCACCCCAGGCAAGCTTGTCCGCATCTCTGGACACCGCTGCCGACAACCCTAGTCACCAGAGTCGCCGCTGCCCTGGCTTAGGTTCGCCGCCGCGCCAGCCGCTGCGCATCACTGCGGGCCGCGGCGGCAGCATGGCCCAGCCAGCGCTGTCGCTCCCGCTCGCCCGAGGTATGGACAGGCCCCAGATGCTGGCGATGGGTCAGCCTGATGCCACAGAGCCCCAGCACGGGCTTGTCGAGGGTACGCTCGACGGGAGAGCCCAGCCACCAGCGGTAGTACCAGAGCGGGCTGTCCATGGTGAGCAGCAGGCGCGCCGTCTTGCCAGCGAGCAGGCGTTCGGGAAGCGCCTTGCCTTTCTGATAGCGAAAGGCGAACCCCGAGAGCAGCACCCTGTCCAGCAAGCCCTTGAGCCGGGCCGGCAGGTGGCCCCACCAGAGGGGGGCGACGATGACCAGATGCTGGGCCTGCTTCAGACTCTGCTGCAATGCCAGCAGATCGGGCTCGAGGGGCTGCGCCTCGTCATAGCCATGGTGCAGATCCGGCTCGAAGGCGAGCTCCCCCACGTGATGCAGGGTGACTTCTGCGCCGCCCTCCTCGGCGCTGCGGGCATACTCCCTGGCCAGGGCATGGCAGAGGCTGTCGGGTTTGGGGTTGCCGTTGATGATAAGCAGCTTGGGTGTCATGGCGTGGCTCCTGATGAAATGAGCCACCATTAGACCCCATGTCCCATGGGACAGAGTCAAGCCACCTTGTGTGCCCGTCCTGCAAGCCCTTGCTCAGCCTGTGGGTGCGGCTCGCTCTGGCCGGGGGCGCCATAGCGGCAGGGGTGCTGCGCCAGCAGCGTGGCGCACTGGCTCAAGCCCTGATGCTGGCGTTGCAGCCTGGCGACCTCCGCCTCGATCTGCGCCAGCTTGCCCGCGATAAGCTGTTCCACCTTCTGCCAGGGAAACTCGGCGAGACTGGTGAGGCCTGCCAGCAAGGGGACAAGCTCGCTCAGCTTGCAGCCGAGCTGCTGGGCCTGGCGAATAAAGCCGACCCACTCCAGATCCTCGGCCCGGTAGACGCGATACTTGCCGCGCCGCCTGGGCTCGGGCAGCAGCCCGAGCTGCTCGTAGAGACGGACTGCCTTGGGTGTGGTGCCCGCCAGCCGGGCAAATTCGCCGATATACATACTGCTGCTCGCAAAGGTTGTTCGAGTAGGGGCTCACTATAGGCCAGTGGCAGGGGGGAATGAATCCCCATGGGGGAGGGAAGAGTTGGATTGGCAGGGGACTCCCACCTTGCCAGGCAAGTGGGCTATCGAGATGGTGGGTGCCTCAGATTTTATGTGCATATCGCGAACGTCCGATTACGCTTCGCTCATCGAATTTATGACCTCTTGAGGCTTGTGTCATGAGTATGACTTGAATGGCGCAAGGTCTATACCTTCAATGTTACAAACCGCCTCAATAGTTGGATTTGAGCAAAGCCGCTTCAAGTACGCCGCAAGATGCTTGAAAGTAAGTGGTGATTTTTCTATTGGTAACGACCATCCTGCAAGCATGAACAGAAAGTAGTCACATGCTGTTAGCGTGTCACCAAGTAAGTATTCATTGTGTTCAAGCTGGTCGTTGATAATAGATAGTGCATCAGAAATTCTGTCATCTTGCGCCGCTACAATATTTGGGATGGTCGCTTCATCATTCGTATGACGGTGTGGGTAATAACGAACCATAAGCTCTGCTTGCAGCGTGTTATTAAGAAATGCCAGCCATTGATAAAACAAGGGGCGATGAGGGTTACCTATGGGGGGCATTAAATTTGATTCAGGGTGCAATTCGCAGATATGCATACAGATAGCTGAGCTTTCGAAAATTGGCTGTTCATCTATAACTAACGTGGGTATGCGGCCGGCTGGGTTAATTTTAAGATAATCCAATGATTTCTGTGAATTTGATTTTTTATCAACCAATAAGAGCTCATAGTCTGCATCTAAATGGTGAAGCAAGAAATGAGGGGCTAGACTCGCATTATTGGGGTAGTAATAAAGCTTGAACAAAACTGACTCCTTCTTCTTGAAGCTAGCGCATATTTATAATGCCTACCTAAGCGGCTTGCTCGCGGTCGGACAGCACATGCCAAATACCTGATTGATATTTTTGCTGTTCCGAAAGTTGACTAAGAATTAATTAAAGGGCAAGCCACAACTCCAAGCATCAAAACCCATAGAATAGACAATATCTAATTTAAAGCTCTCGGCTTTTCTTAGATACATCCTTGTGGACTCACAAATTTTATAAAAGCATATAACGCCGAGCTAAAGGGTGATGCCACATAAACCATGCTTTCCGCAGACCACGTTCAACACAAAATTCACCGCACACCAAAAATGCCACGCGGTATGAGTCCCTATTGAATGCTTTGTCAGTCGACTTTGCTACATAAATCAGCCACATCAGGGCACTTAAGCAAAAATGGCTTAATTACAAAGTTTTCTTTAGGGAGCCAAAGCATTCTAAACTCTTTTTGCGGTGAATACTGATCGTTTGGTTTTACAAAACCTA
The DNA here is from genome assembly GCF_000764655.1 of Aeromonas aquatica. GTDB lineage: Bacteria > Pseudomonadota > Gammaproteobacteria > Enterobacterales > Aeromonadaceae > Aeromonas > Aeromonas aquatica. Next base: position 746 of record NZ_JRGL01000116.1, on the reverse strand, counting down.
TCGGCCCCGGTGGTTTTTCTAAACCTGTGTAAATACGATCTTTATATTTTACTAATCCCATTCCCCCTTCTCGAACCTCAAGATGTTTATTAAGTTCAATAGAAGTACGCTTGAAAAACTCTACTGGATTTGAAATTTTGACGCAGTAGTTTCCGAATGTCTCAGACAGCTTTTCGGGCTTAAATTCTTTCGTTGTACATAGAACAAAAGCATCTGGCAATTTTTGAATGTTTGTTGCATTGCTGATAGTAATATTGGAGCATCCCTCACCAATGTGTATACCACTTCGAGCTGCCATTTCGACAAAGGCTGCATCTGAACTACTGCCAACAATATGACCAGACTTATAGGTGTGCGTTGCTTCTTCTGAATCACCTTGCAATGGATCTTCGTACGCTCGACACGCTTCTAATGTACTAATCCAAACGTTACCCTGACAAAGCGCGTCTGCTTGCCATTGCTCGGGGAAAAACCTATATATTGGCTCATTGTAACCATCTATCGATACCAATTTTGAAAAGAGATCATACTCCGCAGCCTGAACTGCCTTAAGCTCTCTCCGTTCCTTTTTTAATCTACTGCTCTTGCCCATATCCATCCACTCTGTATATTGTCATAACACTTTAGTTGTGGTGCGTGTCCTAGTGAGCGAGGCGAACGACTTAAAGTGTTTGTTAGGTTTACTTATGTTTTATATATGTTTTATTGCCATTTTTATTATAGTAAAACTTACCGCCTCTAGGGCC
>NZ_JRGL01000115.1 GCF_000764655.1 Aeromonas aquatica | reverse complement strand
ACCAATGCCTCCCAGCGCAACGGATAGCAGGCATCCAGCTCGGCTGGGGTTTGGGGGGTGACCACCCGGTACATAGATACATCCTTGAGTTACACTGGTCGAAATCCATCTTGCCGTGCAAATTCATGGACTTCAATCTGCAAGCGTACCAAGCCGACCACTTATTGCACCTCAGCGTCAAAGCCGAGCGTCGGCTCTGTGTGCTGGAAAATGGCCAGCACCGCTGGCTGGAAATGGACGGTGTGGTGCAGTCGGCCATGAGCCTCGCCGACCCGGCCGCCCTCTGCCTGCCCCATCAGCGCTACATCGCGGCTCAGTTGCCCACACAGGCGAGCCGCATCCTGGAGCTGGGGCTCGGCGGCGGCGATCTCAGCCGCCATCTGGCCGCACGCTGGCCCGAGGCGCAGCACGACTGCGTGGATCTGGACGCCGAGATCCTCACCCTGTTCCAGCAGTTCTTTCAGCCATCCTCGGGACACAGGCCAGGACTGCACCATGCCGATGCGCTGCAGTTCCTGCTCCAGAGCCAGGATAGCTACGATCTGGTGCTGCTGGATCTGTTCAACCAGGACGGCAACCCGCTGCTGCTGTTCCAGGCCCCGCTCTATCAGGCGCTGGCCCGGCGCCTGTGCGGCACCCTCATCATCAACCTGTTGCCACGCACCCGGCTGGAGCAGGAACAGGCGCTGCGACTGGCCCGGGAGTGGGTTGGCCCCACCGAGGCCCACGCCGTGCCCGGCTACCGCAACCTCATCCTGCACACGATCAGTCAGCCCGCATCAAGTCGGCCGTGATCGGCCAAGGGAGGCCGCCGACAAGATGAATGGCGGCGCTTAAGGCAGTTTTAGTGACTATGAAAGCGACACCATACAGCAAGTTACGCTGATAAATGTCGTTTTATAAAAATAACAAACTGGATCTCAGACCTGTAGCCAGAAGGTCACGGGGCCGTCGTTGAGCAGCCGTACCTTCATGTCGGCGGCAAAGCGGCCGGTCTCGGTCGGCAGGCCGCCCGCTCTCGCTTGAGCGACGAAATAGTCGTAGAGTCGCTCGGCCTCCACCGGATGGGCGCCACCGGAGAAGCTGGGCCTCATCCCCTTGCCGGTATCCGCCGCAAGGGTGAACTGGGAGACAACCAGCAAGCTGCCGCCCGCCTGACTCACATTGAGATTCATCTTGCCGGCCTCATCGGAGAAGATCCGGTAGCCGCTCACCTTGTGCAGCAGCTTGTCGGCCTTGGCCTCATCATCCCCCTGCTCTACCCCGAGCAGCACCAGCAGACCGCCGTCGATGGCACCGACGATCTCTCCCTCCACGGTCACGCTGGCCTCGGATACCCGTTGGATCAATGCAATCACCCGCAACTCCTTTGTCTTGTCAGAAACGAACGACCGCCCGAAGGCGGTCGTCAATGTTAGCAATAAGCGGCGGGCTCAGGCCAATTTCTCGGCACAGTACCCATCGGGCGATCACCGCAGCAGGCAACGGCCTCAACCCAGCTCCTCGGCACAGTACCCATCGGGCGATCACCGCAGCAGGCAACGGCCTCAGCCCACCTCCTCGGCACAGTACCCATCAGGCGCTCACCGCAGCAGGCAACGGCCTCAACCCAGCTCCTCGGCACCCGGTTTCTCGTATTCTCCGAGGCAGGCGGTGGTCTCGGCCCCCAACAACACCACCAACCAGCTCAGGTAAACCCAGACGAACAGGATCGGAATCGTCGCCAGGGCGCCATAGATGGCCTGATAGGAGGGGAAGTTGGTGATGTAGAGGGAGAAGCCACGCTTGGCCAGCTCAAACAGGGTCGCCGCCACCAGGGCGCCGATGAAGGCGTGGCTCAGCCGCACCTTGCAGTTCGGCACCACGGTATAGATCAGCAGGAAGGTGAGCACCGAGAACAGGAACGGCAGGCTGCGCAGCAGCAGATAGCCGACACCAAACAGGCTGTCGGCGGCAAACAGCTTGAGGGACAGGATATAGGAGGAAATGGCGAGGCTGGCACCGATGAGCACGGGGCCCAGAGTCAGGATCATCCAGTACATGGCGAAGGCCTGGGCCAGCGGCCGGTTCTGGGTCGAGCGCCAGATGTAGTTGAGGTTCTTGTCGATGGCCGAGATCAGCATCAGGGCAACCACTATCAGGGCACCGATGCCGACCGCCGTGGTGTTGGTGGCATTGGCCACGAAACCGTCGATGTACTCCTTGAGCATCTCACCGGCGGTGGGCACGAAGTTGTGATAGACGAACTGCTCCACCTGTTGCTTCAGGCTCTGGAACACGGGGAAGGCCGACATCATGCCGAACACCACGGCGACCATGGGGACCAGGGAGAGCAGGGTGACATAGGCCAGATAACCGGCGGTGACGGTCAGCCTGTCCTGTTGAAAACGGCCCCAGACAAAGTGGGCGAAGTGGCCACCGTCGTGGCGCAAGAAGGAGATTACATGAGCCAGGCGGCCGCTGATTTTATGCTGCATCGTGGTTCTCGAAGAATTCATCATGGGGATATTGTGTCAGACAGGGTGGCCATTTGACCACCCATGGGCAGGCGCGACATGGCCAAAGCCCATTGGTAAGCCATCATCGGTGCGCAAACAACCATAAAAAAAGAGGCCCGAAGGCCTCTCTCTGTCTGTCGATGAACAGATATCAAGCACGACCGGCGCGCTTGCGATCCATCTCGGTCAGCAGTTTCTTACGGATACGGATCGCCTTCGGGGTGACCTCAACCAGCTCATCGTTGTCGATGAACTCGAGCGCTTGCTCCAGGGTCATGCGGATCGGCGGAGTCAGCACCTGGGCTTCGTCGGTACCGGAGGCACGCATGTTGGTCAGCTGTTTGCCCTTCAGGCAGTTAACAGTCAGGTCGTTGGAGCGGGAGTGAATCCCGATCACCTGGCCTTCGTACACCTCTGCGGCGTGACCGATAAACAGACGACCGCGATCTTGCAGACCGAACAGGGCGAAGGTCAGGGCCTTACCGGTAGCGTTGGAGATCAGCACGCCGTTCTGACGCTCACCGATGCTGCCACCCTTGTGCGGACCGTAATGGTCGAAGGTGTGGTACAGCAGACCGGTACCGGAGGTCATGGTCAGGAATTCGGTCTGGAAGCCGATCAGACCACGGCTCGGGATCATGAAGTCCAGACGGACGCGACCCTTGCCATCCAGGATCATGTTGGTCATCTCGCCCTTACGCAGGCCGAGTTGCTCCATCACTGAACCCTGGTGCGCTTCTTCCACGTCCACGGTCACGGTTTCGAACGGTTCGTGCAGAACGCCGTCCACGGTGCGCAGGATTACTTCCGGACGGGATACCGCCAGCTCGTAGCCTTCGCGACGCATGTTTTCGATCAGGATGGACAGGTGCAGTTCACCACGGCCGGAGACGCGGAACTTGTCCGGATCTTCGGTCTCTTCCACGCGCAGGGCCACGTTGTGGACCAGCTCCTGGTTCAGACGCTCCATGATGTTGCGGGAGGTCACGAACTTGCCTTCTTTACCGGCGAACGGGGAGGTGTTGACCTGGAAGGTCATGTTCACGGTCGGCTCGTCAACGGACAGCGGCGGCAGCGCTTCGACGGCACTGTTGTCACAGATGGTGTCGGAGATTTTCAGCTCGCCCAGACCGGTGATGGCGATGATGTCGCCCGCTTGCGCGTCGGCCACTTCGGTACGGGACAGACCCAGGTAACCCAGCACCTGGCCAACTTTGCCGGTACGGGTCTTGCCGTTGGCACCGACGATGGTGACTTGCTGGTTGGTCTTGACGCGGCCACGGGTGATGCGGCCGATACCGATAACACCGACGTAGGAGTTGTAGTCCAGCTGGGAGATCTGCATCTGGAAACCACCGTCAGCATCCGCTGCAGGGGCTTCTACGTTGTCAACGATGGCCTGGAACAGGGGCTCCATGTTCTCAGACGGAACATTCGGATCCATGGTAGCAAAGCCGTTCAGGGCAGAGGCGTAGACAACTTTGAAGTCCAGCTGGTCATCGGTGGCACCCAGGTTGTCAAACAGGTCGAATACCTGGTCCATTACCCAATCAGGACGAGCACCCGGACGGTCGATCTTGTTGATGACCACGATCGGCTTCAGACCCTGGGCGAATGCCTTCTGGGTCACGAAACGGGTTTGCGGCATCGGGCCGTCAACGGCGTCGACCAGCAGCAGCACGGAGTCAACCATGGACATGACGCGCTCTACTTCACCACCGAAGTCGGCGTGACCCGGGGTATCAACGATGTTGATGCGGTAGTCGTTCCAACGGATCGCAGTGTTTTTGGCGAGAATGGTGATGCCACGTTCCCGTTCCAGATCATTGGAGTCCATGATCCGTTCCTGACCTTCGCTGGTGCGATCCAGAGTACCGGATTGCTGCAGCAGCTTATCAACCAGAGTCGTTTTGCCGTGGTCAACGTGCGCAATAATCGCAATATTGCGTAAATTCTCTAACATTCTCGCCTCAAATCACCGGGTAAAATTGGGCGCTAATTGTACTCTCGCCTTTGTGATCTGCCTAGCATAATTGCAGCACATTCGCATACAACAGGGGATCTGGATCATGGACCCCGTGCCGAAAGCCTGCTTAGATGGCATCGGGACGTGGGTGCACCAACCTGGTGCACCAAAACGATCCAGGGTTGCACCACTTTGAGGCGCAGCCATGCACGAGAGCGGGTGACCCGACAGCCTGAAAGGGTGCAAATGCCCTGAAATCAAGCTGTCACAAACTTGGCACGATACTGGCTTATGTGAATGTGACGACGCATTCACCCAAAGAGTTTTAACACCGGAGGTTACTTAGCATGTCAGCCCAGAACGTTTTGGCCTTGATCCAGGAACACGAAGTCAAGTTTGTTGATCTGCGTTTTACCGACACCAAGGGTAAAGAGCAGCACGTATCCATTCCTTCCCATCAGGTCAACGAAGAGTTCTTCGAAGACGGCAAGATGTTCGATGGTTCCTCCATCGGCGGCTGGAAGGGCATCAACGAGTCTGACATGGTGCTGATGCCGGATGCGGCCTCCGCCAAGCTGGATCCCTTCACCGAAGAGACCACCCTGAACATCGTCTGTGATGTGCTCGAGCCTGCCACCATGCAGGGCTACGACCGTGACCCGCGCTCCATCGCCAAGCGCGCCGAAGATTTCCTGAAGTCCAGCGGCATCGCTGACACCGTGCTGTTCGGGCCGGAGCCGGAATTCTTCATGTTCGACAACATCACCTTCTCCAACACCATGGGCCACAGCTTCGTGAAGATCGAATCCGAAGAAGCGGCCTGGAACTCGGGTACCGAATACGAGCATGGCAACAAGGGTCACCGTCCCTTCGTCAAGGGTGGTTACTTCCCGGTTGCACCGGTCGACTCCTCCCAGGACATCCGTGCTGCCATGTGTCTGGTGCTGGAAGAGATGGGCCAGGTCGTTGAGGCTCACCACCACGAAGTGGCGACCGCCGGTCAGAACGAGATCGCGACCCGTTTCAACACCCTCACCCTGAAAGCGGATGAAGTTCAGGTGCTGAAGTACGTGATCCACAACGTGGCCCACGCCTACAACAAGACCGTTACCTTCATGCCGAAACCCATGTTCGGTGACAACGGCTCCGGCATGCACTGCCACCAGTCCCTGGCCAAGAACGGCGTCAACCTGTTCGCCGGCGACCTGTATGGCGGTCTGTCCGAGATGGCACTGCACTACATCGGCGGCATCATCAAGCACGCCAAGGCCATCAACGCCTTCGCCAACCCGACCACCAACTCCTACAAGCGTCTGGTACCGGGTTACGAAGCACCGGTCATGCTGGCTTACTCTGCCCGTAACCGCTCCGCCTCCATCCGTATCCCGGTGGTACCGAGCCCGAAAGCCCGCCGTATCGAGGTGCGCTTCCCGGATCCGGCAGCCAACCCTTACCTGGCCTTCGCCGCCCAGCTGATGGCCGGCCTGGACGGCATCATCAACAAGATCCATCCGGGCGATGCCATGGACAAGAACTTGTATGACCTGCCGCCGGAAGAAGCCGCAGAGGTGCCGACAGTTGCCGGCTCTCTGGACGAAGCCCTGTCCGCACTGGACGCAGATCGCGAGTTCCTGACCCGTGGCGGCGTGTTCAGCGATGACTTCATCAACTCCTACCTGGAGCTGAAGCAGCATGATGTGGATCGTGTCCGCATGACCCCGCACCCGCTGGAGTTCGAGCTGTACTACTCCGTCTAAGCCGGAATGTTTGTCTCAAATGAAAAACCCGCCATCTGGCGGGTTTTTTATCTAAGGGGCTGAAATATCATGATCTCGCCTACCGAGCGGACGCGTCATCTAACTAAAGGATCTATATCGTCACCACAGACCCGACTATCGGTCTGACGGTTTTTTCTCTGATAGGATTAAGTGAAACCCCGTCAAGGAGAGATGGATGAAAACAGTACACCCGACATGGATGCTGGGCCTGTTGCTGATGATGTCCTGCACAGCCCAGGCCGCCAGGGTCTATTCCTGGACCGATGCCAATGGCGTGACCCACTACACCGATGCCCCTCCTCCCGGCAAGAATGCCAAGGAGATAGACCTGCGGGTTTCCCCCCTCATCGGTACCACACCGCACTCTGTCCAGGTCGACAATTTCAACAGCCTGACCGGAGTCGATGCCAGGAAGGCACAAGAAGCCACCCAGGTGACGATCGAACTGCTCTCCCCGGAACCGGGCAGCACCCTGCGTGACAACACGGGCAACATCGTCTTCCAGGGCCAGATCCATCCTCAGGCCCCGGTGCAATTCGATGTGCGCCTGATCCTGGACGGCAAGGCGGCCCCCTTGGTCCACAACAGCCTGGCCATCCGGGTAGAAAATCTCGATCGCGGAGCCCATGAGGCACAGCTCGAGCTGCTCGCCAAAGACGGTACGATCCTTGCTAAATCCAAGCTAGCCACCTTCTACCTGCACAGAACGACCGTGGATCAGGCTCCCAAAGCCACCCCCAAGGCCAATTAGGGGTGATGTGATGCACCGATGCGGGTAAACTCAATGCACCATATCGGTGCACAACTGGTGTGCAGCACCGTTTTAGGGAGAAATCTGTGCCAACCCACTCGGACCACGCCAAGACACTCTTGGACAATCTGCTGACCGCCGTCATCCTGATGGATGAACGGCTCTGCATCCAATTCGTCAACCCCGCGGCCGAACAGCTGCTCTCCCTCAGTGAACGGCGGCTGATCGGGATCGAGCTGCCCCATCTGCTTGAGCATATTTCTCTCGACTTGCAGCGGTTCAAGCAGTGCCTCATTTCGGGGCAAGGCTTCACCGACAGCGAAGTCACCCTGGTGGTGGAAGGGGAACCCAGGCTGGTCGAGATCAGTGTGAGCCCCATGGCCGACACCCTTGGCGACCACGAGCAACGGCTGATGGTGGTGGAGCTGCGCAAGATCGATCAGCAGAAGAAGATCAGCCAGGAGCTGCAGCAACACGCCCAACAACAGGCTGCCAGAGAGCTGGTGCGCGGCCTGGCTCACGAGATCAAGAATCCCCTCGGTGGCCTGCGCGGCGCGGCGCAATTGCTGCAAAAGGAGTTGCCGGACCCTGCCCTGCGCGAATACACCGGCATCATCATCGAACAGGCGGATCGCCTGCGGGTACTGGTCGATCGCCTGCTCGGCCCCCAGCGCCCCGGCCGCCATCAGATGCACAATGTGCACTCGGTGCTCGAGCAGGTGCGCCGCCTGGTGGATCTGGAGCTGCCGCCCCAGATCCGCATCGAGCGGGACTACGACCCCAGCATCCCCGAATTCGAGATGGAGGCAGACCAGCTGCAGCAGGCCTTCCTCAACATGGTGCGCAATGCCGCCGAGGCACTGGGTGAGCAGGCCGGGCTCATCCGCATCAAGACCCGTACCGCCTTCCAGATCACCATCCACGGCCAGCGTTACCGCCTGGCGGCGGAGATCAAGATCATCGACAACGGCCCAGGCATCCCCGACGCCATTCGCGACACCCTCTTCTACCCCATGATCACCGGCAAGGAGGGGGGCACGGGCCTCGGCCTCTCCATCGCCCAGAACCTGATCGATCAGCACAAAGGCCGCATCGACTGCATCAGCTGGCCAGGTCACACCGAATTCACCATCTATCTACCGCTTCGCAAATAAGGGAACCTCATGACAGCAAAAGTGTGGATCGTCGATGACGACAGCTCCATCCGGTGGGTGCTGGAGCGAACCCTGGGCAGCGAAGGCTTCGAGTGCGAGAGCTTTGCCGATGGCGAAGCCCTGCTGAGCTCGTTGGAGATGCGATCTCCGGACGTGATCCTGTCCGACATTCGCATGCCGGGCATCGACGGCCTTAGCCTGCTGGAGCAGATCCACCGCCGTCAGGCCGACCTGCCGATCATCATCATGACCGCCCATTCGGATCTCGACAGTGCGGTCAACGCCTACCAGCGCGGCGCCTTCGAATACCTGCCCAAGCCGTTCGACATCGACGAGGCGGTCACCCTGGTGCGCCGGGCCGAGAATCATCTCAAAGAGCAGCGCACCAAGCGCAAGGCACGCCAGCAGGAGCCCGGTAACAGCCCCGAGATCATCGGCGAGGCCCCCGCCATGCAGGAGGTGTTTCGCGCCATCGGCCGGCTCTCCCGCTCCAGCATCTCGGTGCTGATCAACGGCCAGAGCGGCACCGGCAAGGAGCTGGTCGCCCACGCCCTGCACAAGCACAGCCCGCGCGCCCACAAGAACTTCATCGCCCTCAACATGGCGGCGATCCCGAAAGATCTCATCGAATCCGAGCTGTTCGGCCACGAGAAGGGGGCCTTCACCGGTGCCAACAACATCCGTCACGGCCGCTTCGAGCAGGCCGACGGCGGCACCCTGTTTCTCGACGAGATAGGCGACATGCCGCTGGATGTGCAGACCCGGCTGCTGCGGGTGCTGGCGGATGGCCAGTTCTACCGGGTCGGCGGCCATCAACCGGTACAGGTGGACGTGCGGATCATCGCCGCCACCCACCAGAACCTGGAGAAGCGGGTCGCCGATGGCGAGTTTCGGGAAGACTTGTTCCACCGCCTCAACGTCATTCGCATCCACATCCCGGCCCTCAAGGAGCGCCGTGAGGATATCCCCCAGCTGGCCCAGCACTTCCTGCTGCGGGCCGCCAAGGAGCTGAACGTGGAGGCCAAGAGCCTGCACCCTGATACCCAGGCCTATGTCAGCCGCCTGCCCTGGCCGGGCAACGTGCGCCAGCTGGAGAACGTCTGCCGCTGGCTGACGGTGATGGCCTCGGGGCAGGAGGTGCTGGTGAGCGATCTGCCGCCCGAGCTGCTGACCCCCATCACCAGCACGACGGAGCCGGGCCAACCCGCCTCGTCCGGTGGCTGGCAGCAGCAACTGCAGGATTGGGTGGCCGCCAAGCTGGCGCTGGGGGAAACCGACATCCTGGCCGATGCCCTGCCCCAGTTCGAGCGGATCATGCTGGAGACGGCGCTGGAGCACACTCGCGGCCACAAGCAGGAGGCGGCCCGCCTGCTCGGTTGGGGCCGCAATACTCTGACCCGCAAGCTCAAGGAGCTCGACATTCCTTGAGCCTTTGGGAAAAACGATTCCCATCACGCCTTGACGAATCCCCTGCCAATCAGACCCCGTTTGCTCGCAAACGGGGTATCTTTTTCAAGATCCCCGCCTAGAATGGCAGGCTTTCCAACCCGACTCGCAGAAGGCGCCACCATGATTGACAGATCCCTCCCCCTGACCGACCTGCACCGCCATCTGGACGGCAACATCCGTCCGCAGACCATTCTCGAGCTGGGTCGCCTGCACAATATCCAGTTGCCCGCCGATGAGCTGGAGGCGCTGCGCCCCCACGTGCAGATCGTCGAGAACGAGCCGAGTCTGGTCGCCTTCCTGAAGAAACTGGACTGGGGCGTGGCCGTGCTGGCCGATTACGATGCCTGCCGCCGGGTCGCCTACGAGAATGTGGAAGATCTGCTGCGCGCCGGCATCGACTACGCCGAGCTGCGCTTCAGCCCGGCCTACATGGCGATTGCCCACAAGCTGCACCCGCAAGGCGTGGTAGAAGCCATCATCGACGGTGTAGCCGCCGGCAGCCGTGACTTTGGCATCAAGACCAACCTCATCGGCATCATGAGCCGCACCTTCGGCACCGAGCAGTGCCGGGTCGAACTGGATGCTTGTCTGGCCCTCCGGGATCGCCTGGTCGCCATCGATCTGGCCGGTGACGAGCTGGGCTTCCCCGGCGAGCTGTTCACCAGTCACTTCCGTCGGGTGCGCGATGCAGGCATGCGGGTCAGCGTCCACGCCGGTGAGGCGGCGGGCCCCGAAAGCATGTGGCAGGCCATCCGCGATCTCGGGGCAGAGCGTATCGGCCACGGCGTCAAGGCCATCCAGGATCCGGCCCTGATGGCCTATCTGGCGGAACATCGCATCGGCATCGAATCCTGCCTCACCTCCAACCTGCAGACCACTACTGTGGCGAGCCTCGCCGATCACCCGATCCGCCAGTTCCTGGCCGCCGGCGTGCTGGCCTGTCTCAACACCGATGATCCTGCTGTTGAAGGCATAGATTTGCCATATGAATACGAGGTCGCAGCATCTGCCGCCGGCATGACTACGGAGGAAATCCGTACCGCACAGCGCAATGGTCTGACGTTGGCCTTCCTGAGCGAGGCCGAGAAGGCTGAACTGAGCGCCCGCGCCGCCAGCCGCCGGGACTAACCACCATCCCGCCTCCAATAAAAAACCGCCGAGAGGCGGTTTTTTATTGCTCAGTATCGGTAGCCGATCAGATCACCCGGGAGAACTGCTGCTGGCGCGCCTTGTTGCGCAGGTAGACGTCGAAGCACATGCAGATGTTGCGAATGAGCAGTTGACCGGTGGAGACCACCTCCAACCCGTCGTCGCTCATGCGCACCAGGCCGTCATCGACGAAGGTCTGCAGCAACTTGAGATCCTCGGCGAAATATTCCTTGAAGACCAGGCCATGGGCCTGCTCGACGGCGGCAAAGTTCAGGGAAAAATCGCAGATGAGGCGTTTGATCACCTCGCGGCGGATCAGGTCGTCCCGATTGAGGGAACATCCCTTCCACTGGGCATGGCCCAACTCATCCACCTGGGCGTAATAGGCCTTGAGATCCTTCTGGTTCTGAGAGTAGGCGTCGCCGATCATGCTGATGGAGGAGACCCCCAGCCCCAGCAGATCGCAATCCCCCTGGGTGGTGTAACCCTGGAAGTTGCGATGAAGCTTGCCCTCGCGCTGGGCCACCGCCAGCTCGTCATCGGGCTTGGCGAAGTGATCCATACCGATGAACTGGTAGCCCTGGCCGGTGAGGAAGGCGATGGTGTCCTGCAACATGGCCAGCTTCTCACGGGGCGCTGGCATGTCGGCTTCTTTCAGCTTGTGCTGGGCGGCGAAGCGGCTCGGCAGATGGGCATAGTTGAAGATGGAGAGGCGGGCAGGATCCGTTTTGAGCACCTCTTCCAGGGTGTGATGGAAGCTGTCGCGGTTCTGGTGCGGCAGGCCATAAATCAGATCGAGATTGGTGGAGCGGAAACCGAGCTCACGGGCCCGCTCCAGCATGGCGCGGATGAAGTCGTTGTCCTGCTCGCGGTTGACCGCGACCTGGACCGCCTTGTTGAAGTCCTGCACGCCGAGGCTGATGCGGTTGAAGCCCACTTCCCGCAACACATCCAGCATGGACAGCTCGATCTCCCGCGGGTCCACTTCGATGCTGATCTCGCCCTCGTCCGCGAACCGGAAGTGTTCGCGCAGCATGGCCATCAGCCGTCGGGTCTGAGCTTCATCCAGATAGGTGGGCGTGCCGCCGCCCCAGTGCAGCTGGGTCACCAGCCGGTGTTTGAACAGCGGGGCCTGTGCCTTGATCTCCTGCTCGAGGAAGTCGAGGTATTGATCGGCCTTGTGCTGGTGACGGGTGATCACCTTGTTGCAGCCGCAGTAATAACAGAGCTTGTGACAGAAGGGGATATGTACGTAAAGCGACAGATTGCGGGTCGGGTACTGGCCCGCGGCATGAACGAAGTCCGGATAGCCAAACTGCTCGCTGAATTCCAGCGCAGTGGGATAGGAGGTATAACGTGGGCCGCTGTAGTTGTATTTCTCGATCAGGGCCTGGTCCCACACAATCTGCTCTACTTGCACGCTTGCTTCCTCTTTCTTATTGTGATCAATGGCTTAACTGAAGATCCTTCAGTTGGGCAACATCCTTTAGGATCTGCGCCTCCAGCTCTACTTCGTAGCCGCTGCGTTCGAGATCCATCTTCATCACTTCATTACGCTTGAGGGCCCGCCTCGCCTCGTGAGTCGGCATCTCTTTCACCTTCTCATAGAGCGCGTACAGACCGGGAAATTCACTGGCGAAGGGACGACCACCCTGGATCTGCAAGGCATCCAGCAGATGGGTCAGCCGGATGGCCCCTTCGGAATAGTCGCACTGACCATCCCGCACCGCATGGGCGATTACCCTGACACTCTCGAGGATGCGTTCGTTGCGGGCCGCGATGGCCTGTTGCTGCGCATCACGCTGGCGCTTGAGACGCGCCAGCAGGGTACCGGCGTATACCGCCAGCCCCAGCAAGATCAGGCCACCCAACAGGGCAGCCAGCATCCATCCACTCATCACTTCTTCTTCGGCTCTGGCTTGGGCTCAGGCTGATAACCGGCCTGGTTGAAGCGCTCCCACAGCTCCTCTTCGGAGGCTGGCTGGGTCGGCTCGTCGAAGTCGGCTTCGTCGAACACGCCATCTTCATCTTCGTCTTCATCGGTGTCGATGATGCCGAGCTCATCCATCAGCTCCTGATAGCGATCGACACGCTGGTCAACCCAGGCCTGCTCGGCCGCTTCCAGCGTCTCACCGTTGTCCAGGCGATCCAGCAGATCGTTCAGGCGATCATCGTTCTCGATGGAGGCGAGCTCCTGCTCCGGTGTCATCACCAGCTTCTTTTCTTTCAGTGGTTTGGCTGTCACCGATTTGGTTTTCTTCTCGTCCAGCACCAGCACGATCGGCTTGCGGGAACCGATGCGCGGATCCTTGGGCTGTTTGTTGCCGCTGTTATGAGACTGTTCAGCCTGCTGACGGGAGCCCGCCTTCAAGCCCTTGCGCTTGGCAGCGCGTTTGCGCTCACGACCTTCCTGGGCACTGACATCTGATTCTTTGCGCTTGCCAGTAGGCTTGCGGGTGGGTTGTTTGGCCGACATGAGTGACTCCGACAAATAACTGGATTGAAGCCCGAACCCGGGATTATTTCGTCCGGGGAGATGCTGAGACGGGGAACAGTAAATCTGGAACAAGAGTGGGATCCCGCACCAATTCGACCAGATTTGGTCGCTGAACACCGCAGGATCGGCATCCTCTGGGCATGTTGCTGGTATTTTGACACAGAATGGCTAGGCGGGTTAATGACCCAACTGAAAAAAGGCAGCCGAAGCTGCCTTTATATGTTTATGCGAGTCCCATTCCCTGGTTGCAAACGCCTTTTCCCTGGGCGTACTTCTGCGCATCATGTTTTGTGGGGTCATCCTGACCCTTATTAGTCGTTCCTGAATGTGCATGTGCTTGCCTGACCCGTCTCGATGACATCCTGCCATCCATCCGGGGTGGTTGCCTCCCGCAGCCCCGCTCATCCCGAGCGGTTACCATCCTGATCATTCAATCCCGTGCTCACCACTTGCATGTGCCGAGCCGACTCCCTGTCCACCCTTGCCGAGCGCAGATCCGCTCGCAGGGTCATTCCATGGCTCCACTGTAGCAACTTGGCAGAATGGCTCAATCCACTCAGAATGTTTTCAAACGAAGATAAATAGCCAATTCTTATTTAACACATTGAAACTTATGACTTCCATAATGAAAGCTGCAGGCTGTTTCAGCCCAGGCCGGATTTGCAAATGGAAGATCTCTTACAACAATGCGGGCCGTTTATGGCCAATGGTGTCAAAGGCCAAAAATAAACGGGGAACATGAGGTTCCCCGTTTATTTTCAACAAGATAGATTTCGGATGCTATCAGTGCAAACCGGCCACATATTTGGACAGCGCTTCGATATCCTGATCCGTCAGCTTCTTGGCCACGTCTCGCATCATGCCATTGGGGTCATTTTCGCGAGCTGCCGTGCGGAAGGCGGTGAGCTGCGCCTTGATATAGGCAGGATGCTGCCCCGACAGGCTGGGATACTTGGCCTGCTCAATGCCGGAGCCACGCGGTCCATGGCAGGCTGTGCAAGCGGCCAGACCACGGCTCATGTCGCCTCCCATGTAGAGCGCCTTGCCTGCGGCGACCACCTCATCAGGCACGGCAATTGGCGTGACCTTCTGACTGGAGAAATAGGCGGCCAGATCGTCCATGTCCTGATCGGACAGGGGCAAAGCCATGGGTCCCATGATGGGAGCAACCCGGCCAGTTTGGCCAGAAGCTGCAGCCTTCAGTTCAACTAATTGTTTTTTGATATATGATGCGTGCTGACCAGCAATCTTGGGATACATGTCAACTGGGCTGTTGCCGTCCGGTCCATGGCAGGCCGCACAGACGGCAGCCTTGGTTTGTCCCGCAGCGGCATCGCCCTTGGCTTGTGCCATCCCAGTTACGCCAACCATCAGAGCAAGAGTAATGACTAGGTTCTTCATGGCGTTCCAACTTTCTCGTTATTAGGCTTCCAGATCCCATGCCGCCGAAGGCATGTTAAAATAAACGCGTTAAAGCGACGCCATTTTACACTATTTCACATAAAAGTAACTCTATAACCCTCTATCTCTATGGGGAATTTACGTTGGATACACAAACTCTAAATTTCAATAAGGTGCATTTTGTGACCAGCGCACCCGACATCCGCCACCTGCCAAATGATGGGGGTGTCGAGATCGCGTTTGCCGGTCGTTCCAACGCCGGTAAGTCATCTGCATTGAATACCTTAACCAAACACAAAAACCTGGCACGCACCAGTAAGACGCCGGGCCGTACCCAGCTGATCAACCTGTTCGAGCTGGAACCAGGCAAGCGTCTGGTCGATCTGCCGGGCTATGGTTATGCCCAAGTACCGTTGGAAATGAAGCTCAAGTGGCAAAAGTCGTTGGCAGAGTATCTGCAACGCCGTGAGTCATTGAAAGGACTGGTGATCCTGATGGATATCCGCCATCCGCTCAAAGAGACTGACATGAACATGCTGGAGTGGAGCGCACACCGTGAACTGCCCGTCATGCTGCTGCTGACCAAGGCCGACAAGCTGAGCCCGGGCCCGCGCAACAATCAGGTGATCAAGGTACGCCAGGCCGTGGCTGAACTGGGCCCGCAGATCCAGGTTGAGGCTTTCTCTTCTCTCACCAACATAGGTGTCGAGAAGCTGGCTCAAACCCTGAGTGGCTGGTATCTGTCCGGCGCTGACATTGCCCCGATTGACACTGACGAAGACGACCGTATCGAGGAGTAAGGTACTCCTCGCCCTGCTCAATGAGCGGAGTTAGTCCTCCGCTGATTGAAAGACTTTCACTCTGCCCCTTCCTTCCAGCCTCTTGTCCCCCTTCATATCGCCGTCGAACCTGCCAATGAAATAAGCGTTTATAATCAGAATGATATCTAGTTTGGCTGCTTGGATAATTAACTTGGTGTCAACTTGATAGCGTTTTCAGTTTTCGACCAGGATAGAACCCGATCAGAACCTTAAAGAAACAAAACTGAAATTTTATTACATACCTTCAGAGGGGATAAATGGAGGAGGGACAAAAATGAGGCCAGTAACGCAATCCGCGGTACTGGCCTGAAGCAATGAGTTCAAAAATTGGGAAAAAGCTAACTCTCGAGAACAAAGACGATTGGTTTTCCTCAAGAAACACCCTCATTCTAACAAAAATCGCGCCTCATTAAAGTATTTACTCTAATTGATGGGCATAAAAAAACGCCCCGACGAAGACTCATCGGGGCTGCTATTCAGCCACATTCAATTACGTGAAATAAAAGGTCTGAAAGATAGAACATCTTACCTCTGTACCCTACGCAGATAACTGTACAGCAAAGCAGCAGAAGGTGAAAGTAATTTATGTAATTTAGTTTCAATGAAAATAGATAAGATAAATTACTTTATTTTTCATATAGATAAAAAAATCCCCAGTACGAATACCGGGGAGTTATAAAGGTGACTAGCTAGCACTTCCTCAACTATCTAGTTAGTCAGCAGCATTTCAAGCAAGTTCCGCTGTATCGGAAAAAAACTTGAAGAATCTTTCGAGTAGGCAAGCAAGATAAGATTAACCAACTGTTTTAAAACAATTTAAATAAAAACCCTCTCTAATACAGAAGCACTGACGCTTGAAGATTTTACGGCTATTTCGCCCTGAGCGAGGGCAGAGCGGCTACTCGGACCCATCGCAGACGCCGTTGAACAATAGTTACATCGGCTGTCCTCGATCATCGCCTCTTGCTGCCGCTTCTACTGCACGCCGTCATGTACATGTCACGCCCCGCCAAGCGTCAGATCGGGAAACGGATACCCTGGTTCACAGTATCCCCAGATTGCGCTTCAACTCTCGCAATACCTGTTTGGTTCCGGGTCTGATACCACGCCACACGGTGAATGCCTCGGCTGCCTGCTCCACCAGCATGCCCAGCCCATCCATGGTCTGCCGGGCACCATGCTGCTTTGCCCAATGAATAAAGGGGGTGTCCATCGCACCGTACATCATGTCGTAGATGGCGATATCGGCGTGGATCAGGGCTGGATCGAGAGGGGGCAAGTCTCCCTGCAAGCTGGCGGAAGTGGAATTGATGATGAGATCGAACGGCCCCTGCAGTGCCTCGTAGCGCTGGGATCCAACGGCCCCCAACTCATGAAACTCGGTCGCCAGCTGCTCAGCCTTGGCATGGGTGCGGTTGGCGATCACCAGCTCGACTGGTTGTTCGGCCAGCAGGGGAGCCAGCGCCCCCCGGGCCGCGCCACCCGCTCCGAGCAGCAGGATACGGCTACCCGCCAGAGTGATGCCGTGGGCCTTGAGATCCGCCACCAGACCAGCCCCATCGGTATTGTCCCCGAGCAGCACGCCGTCGTCCGTCAGCTTGATGGTGTTGACCGCTCCCGCCAGCCTGGCCCTTGGACTCAGCCGATCGACGAGAGAAAACGCCTGCTCCTTGAAGGGAACCGTCACGTTGCAACCCTTGCCTCCCTCGGCAAAGAAAGCACGCAGGACGATGGCAAAGTCATCGACGGCAGGTTCTGAAAGACCGTACTCCAACGCTTGCTGGGTCTGTCTGGCAAATAGGGTGTGGATAAAAGGGGACTTGCTGTGGCGCACCGGGTGGCCAAAAACCAGATAACGATCCATCAATGAGTTCCATCAGAAGGCGATTGTCCGATTTAACGGGTTTTCCCCCTCGGGAACAAGCCGAATATCGGCAACAAAAAGGGGCCGATAAAGGCCCCTCTGCTCACAACCAGTCTCTTGGTACCAGGTAGTCGCGGTAGAGCAATGCCTCTGGGCTGCCCGCCTCCGGCTGCCAGTCATATTCCCAACGCGCCAGGGGGGGCATGGACATCAGGATCGACTCGGTCCGGCCACCGGTCTGCAGGCCAAACAGGGTCCCCCTGTCGTAGACCAGGTTGAATTCCACGTAACGACCACGACGATAGAGCTGGAACGCTCGCTCCCGCTCACCATAAGGCTCTGTCTTGCGACGTTCGACGATCGGCAGATAGGCGTCGAGATAGCCATTGCCTACCGCCCGCATGAAGGCGAAACAATCCTCGAATGGCCAACGGTTCAGATCGTCGAAGAAGAGACCGCCAACCCCGCGCGTCTCGTTCCTGTGTTTGAGGAAGAAGTAACTGTCGCACCAGGACTTGAACTCGGGATAGATATCCTCGCCAAAGGGCTGACAGAGGTCGTGGGACACCTGATGCCAGTGCAGTACATCTTCAGCCAAGGGGTAAAACGGCGTTAGATCGAAACCACCGCCAAACCACCAGATGGGATCCTCTCCCTCTTTTTCGGCGATGAAGAAACGTACGTTGGCATGGCTGGTCGGCACATGGGGGTTGTGCGGGTGGATCACCAGCGAGACCCCCATGGCCTCGAACGTGCGACCCGCCAGTTCGGGACGGTGAGCGGTCGCCGATGCTGGCATGGCGTTGCCATAAACATGGGAGAAGTTGACGCCGCCTTGCTCGATCACGGCGCCCTGACGCAATACCCGGGTGCGGCCACCGCCGCCACCGTCGCGGGTCCAGGCATCCTCCACGAAGCGCCCTTCCCCATCGGCCTGCTCCAATGCCCGGCAGATCTCGTCCTGCAACTGCAGCAGGAAGGCCTTGACCTGGGCCACGTCCGGTTTGCTCATCTCGTCTCCAGTCAGGCGGGGTCATGCCCTGCCTGTTTTATTATGATGTCGCAACAGGGCTCGAGGCGCGCCGCTCTTCGACAAAAGAAAACTCCCCTCCTCAGGAAGGGCGAATGACGGCGCCGGTTCTGGCGTCCTTGATCTCGGATGGATTGGCCTGGTCGCCCACTTCGCCGGGCAGCACATAGGCCAGCAGTTGTGTCAGGGTTGCCCCTATGTCGGCTGTGCAACGGGCCGGCTCTTCACCGGTCAGGTTGGCACTGGTGGAGACCAGCGGCTTGCCATAGGCGCGGCACAGGGCCTGCACCTGGGGATGAGCGCTGACGCGCACTGCCAAGGTATCGAAACGACCCGTCAGCCAGGCAGGCGTCGTGGCGCGGGCCGGCATGATCCAGGTGAAGGGACCCGGCCAACTCGCCTGCACGCGAGCAAGCTGCTCGGGGCTGAGCTGGCTGAGATCGATGTAATCCTGCAACTGCGCCACATCGGCGGCGATCAGGATCAAGCCCTTCTCCACCGGACGTTGCTTGATGGTCAGCAGGCGCTGCACCGCTGCCTCGGAGTCGGGATCACAGCCCAGGCCAAACACGGCCTCGGTCGCATAGGCGATCACCCCGTCGGTGCGGAGGGCGGCAATCGCTTGTTCAAATTCATTTGGCATAAAAAATGCGGCAGCCAAGCTACCGCCTCATCACTTATTAAGATTGAACCTGTTAGAGCGGCAGCCGCCGGTGCACATTCGCGCACCCTGTTATCCAGGAAAAGCACAAACCTGTCCGGCTGGCTGCCGCCTCATTACTTACTTGAGCAGTTCAGCCTGCAGGGCGGCATCCTTGGCCATCACCTCTTCGGCATTCTTCTGGCGCTCGGCCCGCACCTTGGCTGCCAGCTCGTCATTACCGACCGCCAGCATCTGGGCAGCCAGGTAACCTGCGTTCTTGGCGCCGGCTTTGCCGATCGCCACTGTCGCTACCGGCACGCCACCCGGCATTTGCACGGTGGAGAGCAGCGCATCCAGGCCCTTGAGCGGACCGCCATCGATAGGCACTCCGATCACCGGGCGGGTGGTGATGCCAGCGACGGCACCGGCCAGGTGGGCAGCCAGCCCGGCGGCACAGATAAAGACCTTGCAGCCACGGGCTTCGGCATCGGTGACGTACTGATGCGTCGCCGCCGGAGTACGGTGCGCGGAGGTCACTTTCACTTCCACTGTGATATCAAAGGTCTTGAGGACTTCAAGGGTGGTTTGCATCACGGGGAAATCTGAGTCAGAGCCCATCAATACGGCAACAAAGGGTTTATTCATGGTGGGAATTTCCTTACTCCAAGTGGGGGGTTGAAGTTCGCCGAAAACGTTTCAATTTGGTTACGGCGGCGGGATTATACCTGCTCAGTTTGATGGCCGCATTTCTTTTGCGGGCAGATCCAGCACAGATTTCCCCTCACTTTCTTCTCTACCATGATGCCCCAGCCACATTTTGGGCAGGGCATGGGGATCGGCTTGTCGTTAACCACATATTTACAATGGGGATAGCCGTCGCAGGAATAAAACTGTTTGCCGTAGCGGGAAGTGCGGCTCACCAGATGGTTCTTGCCACACTCGGGACAGGGTATCTGGGTATCGTCGCTCTCCTGCAGAGATTCGATGTGCTGGCAGGCCGGATACTGGGTACAACCCACAAACAGGCCGTAGCGTCCCTTCTTGATCGCCAGTGGCTGGCCGCAGTCCGGACAGGCCGAACCCTCGAGCACCTTCTCGATGTCGCGACCGGAGGGGGTCAGGGAACGGATATAGTCACAGGAGGGGTAGGCGGAGCAGCCGAGAAAGGGGCCATGCTTGCCCTGGCGGATCACCAGCTCGGCACCACACTGCGGGCAAGGCTCCCGCTCGAACGCAGGTTCGTGGGTGGAGAAAAGGTGATGATCGATCTTTGACATGGGCCGCGCCTTGAAATCCAGATGGTCTGAATTCTACCAGCGCGGCACCGGACTGTCAGTGGATGACGCCGTCTGACTCATCAAACACCAGCTCTTCCATCTGCTGGTAGGCATTTTCACTGCCCGGTACGTTGAAAAGAACCATCATGACTACCCATTTGAGATCATCCAGCTCGATATCCGGTTTATCCAGCTCGAGCAGGCGCTCGATACAGATCTCGCGAGTCTCGGCATTCAATACCTGGGCCTGCTCCAGGAACAACAGGAAGCCGCGACACTCGGTGCCCAGACGAGCCAGCTCTTGCGGGGCATAGATCCGCATCGAGCCCTGCGCGCTGGCGGTGACATACACCTCCCGCTCGCTGTCATGCAGATTGGCCAGCCGTTCCAGCCAGTTGAGCGCCTTCTCGATCTCGTCCGGATTGAAACCGGCCCGGCTCAGTTCGTCGGTGAGTTCATCCTGCTCGACCATCACATCTGCATCACTGTGGATGTAGGTCTCGAAAAGGTACATCAATACATCAAACATGATTCGCCCTCCTCGTTCTGACGTATCCACCGGCTACCGCCATCACTGCACCGGCCAGCTCCAGCTCTACCAACCTGCCGAGGACTTGCTCGACAGGAAGCCGGGACCGCTCGGCAACGGTATCCACGCTCGTGGCTTCATAATCTACGTTATCCAACAAATCGGCATAAGGCAATTCGCTATTATGCGAAGGCTCGGGAGAGCGGCTCATGGGTCGTGGCAGGGATGCCAAGGCCGGCAGCTCTTCCATCACATCGGCTGCGGTCAAAACCAACTTGGCGCCCTGTTGGAGCAACCGGTTGCAACCCGCGGCCTGGGCATTTTGCGGGGCGCCAGGCACGGCAAACACCTCGCGGCCCTGCTCCAGTGCGTAACGTGCAGTGATGAGGGAACCGCTCTGCTCGGCGGCCTCCACCACCAAGGTTCCGAGTGACAGGCCGCTGATGATGCGATTGCGACGGGGAAAATGCTCGGCCAAGGGTCCCTTGTCCGGTGCCAGCTCGGAGATAAGCAGACCGCCGCGATCCAGGATCTGTTCGGCCAGCCCCTGATGGCGCTTGGGGTAGAGACAATCCAACCCGGAACCCAACACCGCAAGGGTCACGCCGCCCACAGCCAGCGCCTGTTGATGACAAACCCCATCGATACCCAGCGCCAACCCCGAGGTGATTGCCAGGCCGCAGGCCACCAGCTCGGCGCACAGGCGAGCCGCGTTGTCCTTGCCGGCATAGGTAGGATGGCGCGTGCCCACCATCGCCAGTTGCGGCAGCGCGAGGGCATCCAGCTCGCCACGGCAATAGAGCAACAAGGGGGCGGCCGGGATCTCTCTTAACAGGGTGGGATAATGAGGAGAGTCGGGACAGACAAGATGATGGCCTTGCCTAGTGGCCCAGTTCAGGCTCTGTTCCACCTCGGGTTGCGGCCATCTGAATTGCCGGATCTGGGCCTCATCGAGACCAATCTCCCGCAGTTTCCTGTCATCACAGTCAAACAGGGCGGCGATGTCGCCCTCGAAGCGGGCCAACAGGCGTGAGGCGGTGACCGGGCCTATGCCACTCACCGCATCCAGCGTCAGCCAGAGTGCGAGTCGTTCCAACGAGGGCGACACGTCAGAAATTGCTGACCTGATAACCGGAACCGACCATGTCCTGGCTCTGCAGGATGAGGCCGTAACTCAGCTTGTCGTACACCTTGAACAGCATGACCCTGGCAACCGCCTCGGCCGGCAGGGATGACTTGCCCGCGGAATAGAATGCCTTGTCATAAATGGAGGAATACTCCCGGTACGATACCTTGCCATTCTTGTCCACCATCTCGGCGCCCGGACGCTGGATCTCGAGCACATCGCCGGGGGACACCTGATCCCGCAACCCCTTGTTGATGAGGACAACGTCAAACTTGCCGCCACCGTGCGCCTTGCTCGGCAACTCGATCACATAACCGGGGGTGATGGCCGGCGCCGCCTTTGGCATGAAGACGGCGGAGAGGCTCTCCTGGGGTGGCAAGGGGATGATCTTGTCCCCCTGATACACCTCGCGCCGGTTGTGGGTGAGCGTGACTCTGGTGCTGTTGTTGGCCAGCCGCTCCTCGGCCCTGACCGTACCGACAAAGACCGCCTCCTGGCCGAGTTGCTCCCCGGTTTTTCTGTCCTTGTACACGACTCCGGGATGATAGACGCCGTAGTCCTGGCCCGGGGTCAACGAACCCTGCACATAGAGAGTATCCCCTTCCAGCATGCCGACATGCTTCTCGTTATTGCCGAGGACATAGGGCATATCCTTGCTCTGCTGGCTGTCGGCCAGGATGTGATCGGTCTGCAGGAAGGGGCCTATCTCGCTGAGTGGCAACGTCGGGATAGGGCTGGCCTTGTTTTCATAGCGGTTCTTGGGGGACAGGTGAATGACCTGCTTGCCACCCTGGCTGGCCTTGCCGAGGCGCGGCTCGCCATTGACCCAGCTCAGTTGCAGCACATCGTCCGGGTAGATCCAGTGCGGATTGGCGATTTGAGGATTGATGTTCCAGAGACGTGGCCAGAGCCAGGGTTCGGCCAGATACTGGCCCGAGATATCCCAAAGAGTATCCCCTTTCTGCACCACATAATTGTCAGGATGGCCAGGTTTCAGCGTCAGCTGCTGCGCCATGGCGCCACTGGTCAGGGTTACCGCCAGGCAGGCGAAGATGGTTTGCTTCAGATGCATAACACTCCCTGTTACTTCTGCACGCAAAGTGTTGCTGTTTTTTGTCGACGTAAATGACTAGAATTACGTCAATATTGACTGCATTTATACGAAACTAAAGAAAAAACTATGGCCATTCTAGATGTATTGCGTTTCCCCGATGAGCGTCTGCGTACTATCGCAGCCCCTGTCGAGACCATTACACCCGAGTTACAACAGATTGTAGATGATATGTTCGAAACCATGTACGCGGAGGAGGGCATAGGCCTGGCCGCGACTCAGGTCGACATTCATCAGCGCATCATAGTGATCGATGTCTCTGAAAACCGTGAAGATCAGCTGGTATTGATCAACCCCGAAATCCTGGAGCAGTCCGGCAGCACCGGCATCGAAGAGGGTTGCCTCTCCGTCCCCGGCAGCCGCGCCCTGGTGCCACGCGCCGAGTGGGTCAAGGTGCGGGCACTGGATCGCAACGGCAAGCCTTTCGAGCTGGAAGCGGACGATCTGCTCGCTATCTGCATACAGCATGAGATGGATCATCTGGTCGGCAAGCTGTTTGTGGATTACTTGTCCCCGCTCAAGCGCCAGCGCATTCGTCAGAAGCTGGAAAAGATGGCCCGCGAAGATCGCCAAGCCCTCTGAGGATCTGCCCCATTGAATAAGCTGAAACTGATTTTTGCCGGTACCCCCGACTTCGCCGCCCGTCACCTGGCGGCGTTGTTGTCTTCCGACCACGAGGTCGTCGCCGTCTATACCCAGCCCGACAAGCCGGCCGGCCGTGGCCAGAAGCTGACCGCCAGCCCGGTCAAGGAGCTGGCCCTCGCCCACGGCCTGCCGGCCTATCAGCCCGCTTCCCTGCGCAATGAAGAGGCCCAAGCCGAACTCAGGGCGCTGGGTGCCGACCTGATGGTGGTGGTGGCCTATGGCCTGATCCTGCCGAAAGCGGTGCTCGACACCCCGCGTCTCGGTTGCATCAACGTGCACGGCTCCCTGCTGCCGCGCTGGCGCGGTGCCGCCCCTATCCAGCGTTCCATCTGGGCAGGGGATGCCGAGACCGGCGTGACCATCATGCAGATGGACGTGGGGCTGGATACCGGCGCCATGATCCGCAAGGTGAGCTGCCCCATCGCCTTTGATGAGACCTCTGCCAGCCTGTATGACAAGCTGGCCGAGCTGGGACCGCAGGCGCTGGTCGAAACCCTCAACGCCATGGCCGCCGGTGATACCGCCGCCGAGCAGCAGGACGATGCGCTGGCGAACTACGCCCAGAAGCTCTCCAAGGAGGAGGCCCGCATCGACTGGTCCATGGATGCCGCCGCCATCGAGCGCTGTATCCGTGCCTTCAATCCCTGGCCCATCAGCTGGTTCGAGGTGGCGGAGCAGACCATCAAGGTCTGGCAAGCCGAGGTGCTCGAGCAGGAACATGGCCAAGCTGCCGGCACTCTGCTCAAGGCCGACAAGCAGGGGATCGATGTCGCCACCGGCAAGGGTGTGCTGCGCCTGCTGACCCTGCAACCGCCCGGCAAGAAGGCCATGTCCGTCTCGGATCTGCTCAACTCTCGCCGCGACTGGTTTGCACCCGGCACGCAATTGAATTGAACTGGATTGAATTGACACAAGTCGGGACTCAGGCCCCGACTTGCGCATCTAAGGT
This sequence comes from Aeromonas aquatica, assembly GCF_000764655.1. Lineage (GTDB taxonomy): Bacteria > Pseudomonadota > Gammaproteobacteria > Enterobacterales > Aeromonadaceae > Aeromonas > Aeromonas aquatica. The sequence goes on along the minus strand of NZ_JRGL01000115.1, from coordinate 53,209 downwards.
AACCATATGAAAACACGTGCACAGGCCGCTCTCGTTATTCAACAGGTGTTGGATCAGGGCCAATCCCTCTCCGCTGTTCTGCCTGCTGCCCAGGAGAAGGTCGCCCCTCGCGATCGCGCCCTCCTGCAAGAACTCTGCTACGGCACCCTGCGCTGGCTGCCCCGCCTCGATGCGGCGGTGAGCGAGATGATGGACAAGCCGCTCAAGAACAAGAGCCGCATCTTCCACTACCTGATCCTAGTCGGCCTCTACCAGCTCATCTACACCCGCATTCCGGCTCATGCCGCCGTGGCCGAGACCGTCAACGCCGTCAAGCTGCTCAAGGGCACCTCCCTGCGTGGTCTCATCAACGGCGTGCTGCGCAACTTCCAGCGCAGTGCCGAAGTCATACTGCTGCGCATCGACCGTGTCCCCAGCATCCGCCTCGGCCACCCAGAATGGATCACCAAGCGCCTACGCCAGGCCTATCCCGAAGACTGGGAGTTCATCATGGAGGCCAACAATCAGCGCCCCCCCATGTGGATCCGCAACAACAGTCAGCGCCAGAGCCGCGAGCAGATGCTGGCCCGCATGGCCGAAGCCGGCATCAACGCGGTGGCCGGCGAGGAAGGGGACGACTGCATCCTGCTGGAACGCCCCTGCGACGTGACCAAGCTGCCCGGCTTCGAGCAGGGCGACTGCTCTGTACAGGATGGTGCCGCCCAGCAGGCCGCCCGCCTGCTCGACCCCCAACCGGGCGAATGGGTGCTGGACGCCTGCGCTGCCCCCGGTGGCAAGACGGCTCACCTGTTGGAATTGCAACCTGCCCTCGCCGGCGTCATCGCGGTCGATGCGGACGAGAACCGCCTCAAGCGGGTGCAGGAGAACCTGGATCGCATCGGCCTCCAGGCCCGGGTGATCCATGGCGATGCCAGCACGCCGGACCAATGGTGGCCACAGGGTCAGTTCGATCGCATCCTGCTCGATGCCCCCTGCTCCGCCACCGGCGTCATCCGCCGTCACCCCGACATCAAGTGGTTGCGCCGGGATCAGGACATCCGCGAGCTGGCCGAACTGCAGCGCCGCATCCTCAATGCCCTCTGGGCCAAGCTGAAGAGCGGTGGCACCCTGCTCTACGCCACCTGCTCCGTGCTGCCGGAAGAGAACCGCGACCAGATCCGCGCCTTCCTGGCCGCGACCCCGAATGCCCGCCTGGTGCCCCTGCACGCGCAGGACAATCCGGACTGCCCGGGTCGCCAGTTCCTGCCAGGCGAGGCGGAGATGGACGGTTTCTACTACGCCAAGCTGATCAAGCAGTAAGCTGCAGATGATGGGTCAGGGCGTCGGATTGGGCGCCCTCGTTTCGAAGCAACCATGTTGAGCAAGGTTTCCCGATGAAGATCATCACTCTGGGCGTCACACCGGCTGTCCCCTCCCGTAATGAAGCAACCTTGAGCAAGATTTCCCTATGAAAATCATCATTCTTGGCGCGGGCCAGGTCGGCGGCACCCTGGCGGAGAACCTCGCCGGTGAGAACAACGACATCACCATAGTCGACACCGACAGCGACCGTCTGCGGGAATTGCAGGACAAGTTCGATTTGCGGGTGGTGAACGGCCACGGCGCCCACCCCAGGGTGCTGCGGGAAGCCGGTGCCCAGGATGCGGACATGCTGGTCGCGGTCACCAACAGCGACGAGACCAACATGATCGCCTGCCAGGTGGCCTACTCCCTGTTCAACACCCCGAACAAGGTGGCGCGGATCCGCTCCCCCGCCTATCTGGTGGAGCGGGATCGGCTGTTCCTGCCGGAATCCGTGCCAGTGGATCACCTGATCGCCCCCGAGCAGCTGGTGACCGACTATGTGCGTCGCCTCATCGAGTATCCGGGCGCGCTGCAGGTGGTTGATTTTGCAGGCGGCAAGGTGGGTCTGGTGGCGGTCAAGGCCTACTACGGCGGCCCCCTGGTGGGCAATGCGCTCTCCACCCTGCGGGATCACATGCCGAACATCGAGACCCGGGTCGCCGCCATCTTCCGTCAGGGCCGCTCCATCCGCCCGCAAGGCACCACCATCATAGAGGCGGATGACGAGGTGTTCTTCGTCGCCGCCGCCGGCCACATCCGCGCCGTGATGTCGGAGCTGCAACGGCTCGAGAGCCCCTATCGCCGCATCATGATCGTCGGGGGCGGCAACATAGGTGCCGGCCTCGCCCGCCAGCTGGAGAAGCGCTACAGCGTCAAGCTCATCGAGCGCAACCAGAAACGCGCGGAGCAGTTGTCCGAGCTGCTGGAGAACACCATCGTCTTCTGCGGCGACGCGGCGGATCAGGAGCTGCTGGCGGAGGAGCACATCGATCAGATCGACGTCTTCATCGCGGTGACCAACGAGGACGAGGCCAACATCATGTCGGCCCTGCTCGCCAAGAAGATGGGCGCCAAGAAGACCATGGTGCTGATCCAGCGCGGCGCCTACGTGGATCTGGTGCAGGGCGGCTCCATCGACATCGCCATCTCGCCCCAGCAGGCCACCATCTCGGCCCTGCTGACCCACGTGCGCCGGGCGGATATCGCCAACGTCTACAGCCTGCGCCGCGGTGCGGCGGAGGCCATCGAGGCCATCGCCCACGGTGACGAGAACACCTCCAAGGTGGTGGGCAAGACGGTGGGCGAGCTCAAGCTGCCACCGGGCACCACAATCGGCGCCGTGGTGCGCGGCGACGAGGTGCTGATCGCCCACGATCGCACCCAGATCCAGCAGGATGACCACGTGGTGATGTTCCTGGTGGACAAGAAGTACATCCCGGAAGTGGAACGCCTGTTCCAGCCCAGTCCTTTCTTCCTGTAAGCCCTCCATGCAACAGGCTGCGACATCCAGACCCGGACATTTCCCAGAGGGAAGGTCCGGGTCTTTTTTCAATCAACGACCCGGTTATCTTGCATGATCAAGCTGCGTCCCATCGTCTTCACCCTCGGGCTGGTGCTCTCCAAGCTGGCCCTGTTCATGTGGCTGCCCACCCTGCTGGCGCTGCTCACCGGTTCCGAGGGCTTCGTCGAATTTCTCAAGTCCGTGCTGATCACTCACGGCGCCGCCCTGCTCTGCCTGCACTACGGGCGCAAAGCGGAATTTCACCTCGGGGTGCGGGAGATGTTCCTGCTCACCACCTCGGTCTGGGTGGTGGCTTGCATCTTCGGCGCCCTGCCGTTCTTCTTCATCAACCACATCGACTTCACCGACGCCTACTTCGAGACCATGTCAGGGGTCACCACCACGGGTTCCACCGTGCTGTCCGGGCTGGACGGCATGGCCCACAGCATCCTGCTGTGGCGCTCCATCCTGCAGTGGTTGGGGGGCGTTGGCTTCATCGTGATGGCGGTGGCCGTGCTGCCCTACCTCAACGTCGGCGGCATGAAGCTGTTCCAGACCGAGAGCTCGGATTGGTCCGACAAGAGCGCGCCGCGCGCCAAGACGGTGGCCAACAACATAGTGGTGGTCTACCTGGTGCTCTCCATGCTCTGCTTCCTCGCCTACTGGGTGAGCGGCATGACGCTGTTCGAGGCGGTCAACCACTCCATGACGACCCTCAGTACCGGGGGGTATTCCACCTCGGATCAGTCCATGTCCCACTTCTCCAACGCGGCGCACTGGATTGGCACCCTCTTCATGTTCCTCGGCGGCCTGCCCTTCCTGCTCTACATCCAGAGCCTGAACCGGCGCGACAACAGCCTGCTCAAGGATGCCCAGGTGCAGGGCTTCTTCTGGCTGGTGGTCTGGGTCACCGTCATCGTCACCTTCTATCTCTGGGTCAGGGACATCTACGGCTTCATGGATGCCCTGCGCATCAGCAGCTTCAACATCGTCTCGGTGCTCACCACCACCGGCTTCGGCCTCGGTGACTTCGGCACCTGGGGACCGCTCACCAGCATCATCTTCATCATCTTGCTGGCGCTCGGCGCCTGCTCCGGCTCCACCGCCGGGGGCCTCAAGATCTTTCGGGTGCAGGTAGCCTTCTCCCTGTTCAGGAAGCAGATGCGCCAGCTGATGCATCCCTCCGCCGTGTTCCCGCAGAAGTACAACGGCCGTCCGGTCAACGACGCCATCATCCGCTCCCTGATCTCCTTCGTGCTGGCCTACTTCGCCATCATTCTGTTTATCGCCGCCCTGCTCGCCGCCATCGGCCTGGATCCCCTGACCGCCATCTCCGGCTCCATCACGGCGGTGGCGAACGTGGGTCCCGGCATGGGACCTGTCATCGGTCCCAGCACCAACTTCGCCAGCCTGCCTGACTCGGCCAAGTGGATATTGTCGTTTGGCATGCTGCTGGGCCGGCTCGAGATCTTGACGGTGGCGGTGATCTTCTTCCCCTCTTTCTGGCGGCAGTAGCCACTGCGGCTAATCAAACCTGTGGAGCCCATAGTATTCGCAGGTTCGAATAGCGAAGCATATTCGCACTATGGCGTTCAGGACGATAACAAGAAGGGCAGCCCACGGGCTGCCCTTCTTCATGGAGTGAACTGCAAGATCCGGCGCTACTCGGTGGTGTCTTCCCGCTCCAGCGCGCGGTTGATCAGGGGCTCCGGCAGCGGCTTGGTCACCTCCACCCCCAGCTCGCGGAAACGCTCGGCCTGGGCGATCAGGTTGCCACGGCCATTGACCAGCCGACCCATCGCCTTGTCGTAGCTCTCCTGCGCCTTGTGCAGGCTGCCCCCCATCTGCTGCATCTCCTCCACGAACAGCCGCAGCTTCTCGTACAGCCGCCCGGCCCGCTCGGCGATCTGACGTGAGTTCTGGTTCTGGCGCTCGTAGCGCCACAGGTTTTCTATGGTGCGCAGCGCCACCATCAGGTTGGTGGGGCTGACCAGCAGGATGTTGTGATCCAGCCCGTAGCGCACCAGGGAGGGGTCCGCTTCCAGCGCGGTCAGGAAGGCCGGCTCCACCGCCACGAACATCAGCACATAGTCCAGGGTGCGCACCCCGGGCAGTTGCTGGTAATCCTTGCGGCCCAGCTCGCGGATGTGGTTACGCACCGAGGCAACGTGCTCCTTGAGCGCCACAGCCTTCTCCAGCGCGTCGTCGCTGTTGTACCAGCGCTCGTACGCGGTCAGGGACACCTTGGCATCGATGATGATGTCCTTTTCCTGGGGCAGGTGGACGATCACGTCCGGCTGGTAGCGCTTGTTCTTCTCCACCTCGATGTTGACCTGGGTGTGGTACTCGTGGCCCTCCCGCAGGCCGCACTCGGAGAGGATCCGGGCCAGCACCACCTCCCCCCAGTTGCCCTGCTGTTTGCTGTCGCCCTTGAGGGCGCGGGTGAGCGCCGCCGCCTCCTCGGTCATGCGGGCATTGAGCTCGGCGAGGCGCTCCAGCTCGAACTTCAGGCTGTGGCGCTGGGCCGTCTCCTGGGCGTGGGTCTCCCCCACCTGGCGGCGGAAACCCTCCAGCTGCTCCTTGAGCGGGGTCAATAACAGATCCAGGCTGTTCTGGTTCAAGTCGCGGAAGTTACCGGCGTTTTGCTCGAAGATACGGTTGGCGAGGTTTTCGAACTGCAGGCTGAGGCGAGCCTCGGACTGCTGCTGCAGTTGCAGCTTCTCGGCGCTGGCGAGGCGCTCGCTGCGCAGGGTGGCTTCGGCATCCTTGAGGCGGGCGGTGAGCTTGAGCAGCAGGGCCTGCTGCTGCTCCAGCTTCTGTTGGCCCAGCATCTTCTCGTCCTGCAGCTCGTCGAATCGGTCCTGCAGCGCCTGATAACGCTCCTCGGTGAGCAGGGTCTCTTCACGGGCGCCACGGCGCCCCACCAGCCAGCCAAGTCCCAGGGCAAGCAGCCCCGCCAGCAACGCTGGCAGCCAGGCGCTCATCGCGATCATCGGCGACTCCGCTGGCGCAGGAAGAGTTCGACATAACGGCCAAGCAGCGGTCGTGGCTGGACATTGGCCAGAGCAGACAACCCGATCATCGACGGCCCCGTTGGCGCAGGAAGGGTCCGATATAACGGCCAAGCAGCGGTCGTGGCTGGACATTGGCCAGAGCAGACAACCCGATCATCGACGGCCCCGCTGACGCAGGAAGAGTTCGAGATAGCGGTTGAGCAGCAGCCAGAGCAGGACATAGAGAAGGTAGGCGGCCAGCACCACCCACTTGTGGCTGTTGACCCCGGTGTCGAGCTCGGCAAACTCGATATCCTTGATGTCGCAGTAGGCCCACATCAGCAGCGGGAAGACGTAGAGCAGGGAGGCACGCCAGAGAAATAACCACATGTGTATGTTCAGCCACGCAAAAAGACCTGCCTAGCTTACACAAGGGCAACCCGGCTTGCGATCCTGCGCCACGCTATTCTCTGGCTTGCCGACGTAAAACTGGCTAAAATTAACCCCTATTAGGTACTCGGGGTAGGCATGACGCATTTTTTCTGTCGCTGGTTGATGAACGCACTGGGAGAGCCCGGCCAACCGGCCGTGGTTTGTCATGAGGCACGCCCACCCTGGGCCATCGAGGAATCCCAATTCCTCTCCTTGTGCAGCCGCTGCGGTGACTGCTTCAAGGCCTGCCCCAACGGCCTGCTCAAACCAGCCGATCAGCCAGAATACGACGACACCCCCATCGCCGGCACCCCGGTATTGGATCTCGCCTGTGGCCAGTGCAGCTACTGCGGCAGCTGCGCCAGAGCCTGCCCCACGGGGGCGCTGGATCTGCGCCTCGGTCGCCAGGTACAGACCCGGGTCAGGATCGAGGCGAGCTGCCAGTCCCGCCAGGGTTTCTACTGCCTGTTGTGCGAGGACGCCTGTCCCCAGCAGGCGATCAAGGCCAGCAGCGACGGGGTGAGCATCAACATGGCGGCCTGCGATGGCTGCGGCGCCTGCGGCCTCGCCTGCCTGCACGGCGCCATCACCCTGATCCCCCAGCACTGAGATCCCGCGTCTCGACCCCTGCTCCCGGCAAGGGCATCACCCCTCCCGGAAAACACAAAGGGGCCCGCAGGCCCCTGATGATCTGGCCGTCCCTCAGGACATCACCAGAATATTATCCTGCTCTATGCCAAGCAGGTGGCAGAGTCGGGTCGGATCTCGCACCGCATCCGCCAGTGTGTATTCCCCCAGCACCTCGAGGAAGGCGTTCATGGCGCGGCGCAGAATGCCCTGAATGCGGCAGCCACCGGACAGGCGGCAGTTCTCGCGCTTGCAGTCCACCGGGCAGAGCACGTTCTCCATGTCCATCACCACGTCCCGCAGGTTGATGGAGACGGCTGAACGGCCGAGGCGGATGCCGCCATGCTTGCCACGTACCGTCTCGATGTAACCCTTGATGCCGAGCTGATGCACTATCTTGACCACGTGGTTGCGGGAGATGGCGAAGGTGTCGGCCACCTCTGTGATGGTCGACAGGCGATCACCTGGCTGGATCGCCAGAAACGTCAGGGTACGCAGGGCGTAGTCGGTAAATCGTGTCAGTTGCATGGTCGCACTTGCCTCTTACTACAAGCCAGAAATCAGGACGACAACCGGTGGCCAAGAGGTGAGATGACAGGTGCGCCGGCACAGGATCCGCTTCTTCAGCCGAGTCGTGGAGTGACAAGGTTAAGAGCAGCCCGGACGGGTGTCGACGAAGATGTACATAAATCGACACTTTCTTTGATTGATCGCAAACTTGCCGGCTCGAGGGGAGGTTTGGGCCATTTCTGGCGGCGAACTACCGCCAGCCAGTCTGGCCCGAACCGGGTAAAGAGGGACTGGTCGAGGCGCCTCAGAACCTGTTCACGATCTGTCACGAGAGGCTGTCAGCAAGGTGAAGAGCAGCACAGGAACCGGAGTTTATAGGCATAAATGAGGATTCCGAGCAGCACATGAGCCTTGATCACGGTCTCGCAGTTAGATCGTGAACAGGTTCTCAGTGAGGCTGCTTCAACCAGTTTCTCAGCGCCTGGGAGGGGATGGAGCTCTCGGAGGCCACCGCGAAGGCGCCCCAGTCCACCGCGCACTGCAGGGCATCCCCTATCGCCATACCACACGCCAGGCCGTGGATGAGGCCGCCGGCGAAGGCATCCCCCGCCCCCGTGGTATCCACCACGGACACGGGTCTCGCGGCCACCCGGATCTGCTCCTCGCCGTGGATGGCCACGGCCCCCGCCTTGCCCTCGGTCAGTACCAGCCACTCCAGCTGATCCCCCGCCAACTGGCGGGCGTGCAGCCAGGGATCGCTCACCTCGGCGAGATCCGAGCGGGAGGCCACCAGCACGTGGCAGGGGCGACGGGCCTGACCGCCCTTGGGGTACTGGGCCACCACGAAGCTCTTGCCGAGCATCTGACGCATGTAGCCGATGATGGCGGTGCCGGGGTAGTTGACGTAGAGGCAATCCACCCCTTCCGTCGGCAGGTCGCCGGGCAGATCGGGACGGCGCGGGCGCCGCAGTATGGTGCGCTCGCCGGTGGAGTCCACCAGGATCAGCAGCTCGCCGGTCTCGCCACCGAAGCGCTCCACATGGGCACAGTTCAGGCCGTGGCCAGCCGCCTGCTCCAGCAGCCAGTCGCCGGTCTCGTCCAGCCCGACCCGCGAGGCGATGCGCACCTCGTGTCCCGCCCACACCAGACCGATGCCGCTGTTGGCGGCGCCGCCCCCGAGCCTGCGCCCCTGATCCACATACTGCAGCCGTGCCCCCGCCACCAGCGGTTCGGCCAGGGAGAGCACGTGATCACAGTTGAGATTGGCAAGCAGCAGGATGCGGGACATGGGAACCTCCTAAACGGGAAGGGCCCGGCGGGGCCCAAGATAGCGGTGTCATCAGGGGAATGACGGGAGAGGAGTCAATAGACAGGCAGTTCCACCCCGGCCAGCAGCTCCTCGATGCGCGCCTGGGTCGGCTGCTGCATCACATTCTGGATCATCTCCTTGGTGAGATGGGGGGAGAAGGAGCTGATGAAGTCATACATGTAGTTCTGTAACAAGATGCTCTTGCTGAAGCAGAGCTGGGCGGGGCAAGGCTCGAACAGGTATTCCAGATTGATGGCCACCAAGCCGGGGGCATCATGGTCGTTGGCCACCAGGGACGAGATGATGCCAATGCCAAAACCCAGCTCCACGTAGCGCTTGATGACGCCGGCATCCATCACCGTCATGTAGTAGTTCGGGCTGAGGCCGGCCGCCTGGAACACCCGATCCTGTACCTGACGCCCGGTGGCGCCACTCTCGTAGCTGAGGATGGGATACTGGCAGAGCTGCTCCAGGCTCGGCTTCTTCACCTTGGCCAGGGGGTGATCCTGCGGCACCACCAGGGACAGGGTCCAGAGGTAGGCGGGCAGCGCGATCAGCTCCTTGTCGAAACCGATCTCGTGGGCCACGATGGAGAAATCCGAATACCCCTTGCTGATCTGCTCCTTGGTCGCCGACATCACGGGATGCAGGTGGAACGAGATCTTGGGGTACTTCTTGGTGAAATAGGTGACGCTTTTGGGCAACAGGTAGCGCGCTATGGTGTGAGTGGTATGGATGTTGAGCGTGCCCACGGTCGGATCCAGATACTCGCGAGAGATGGCCTTGATCTTGCCCTCGATGTTGAGCATGGCCTCGGCGCACCTGATGATCTCTTCCCCCACCGGGGTGATGCGATGCAGGTGCTTGCCACGCCGCTCGAAGATACGCACCCCCAGCTCGCTCTCCAGCAAGCCGATCTGCTTGCTCACCCCAGGCTGGCTGGTGTAGAGCGCATCGGAGGCGACGGACACGTTGAGATTGTGGTCCCGCACCGCGATCAGATACTTCAACTGCTGTAGTTTCAAGGTTGCATCCTCACTGGCTGGCGCGGCTGTCATCAGATGGACAAGGCCGCCACAAATGGCGGCCAGTGTATCATCCGAACTTGGCATATCACCGCTTGATCCTTCATTTTGCTACAAAATCTAGCATCTGCCGCGGTGATATGACAAACGGGGTTCAGCGCAATGCGGGCCCGACCGGCAGTATGCCGAGGAACTGCAACAACCACTGCATCATGGTGGCCGAGTCCACCTCCCCCTCCAGGGAGGAGAGGCTGCTCTGGTAATGCTCGTCGGGCAGCCTGTCCCGGCGTCGCTCGATCAACGCCCGGTTGTACTCCACCGAAAATTCCGGATGACCCTGGATGGCCACTATGTGATCCCCCTGCAGGAACATGAAGTTGGGGCAGAAATCGTTGCCCGCCAGCAGGGTCGCCCCCGGCGGCAGCTGCTCCACCTGATCCTGGTGACTGGCCAGGATCCGGATGGTCTCCAGCTCCGGCTGCATCCAGGGTTTCGCCGCCTGCATGGGGTGCACCGAGACGCCGAGCCCCCAGCCCTTGGTGGACTTCATCACCTCCCCCCCCAGCGCCTGGGCGATCACCTGATGGCCGAAACAGACCCCGGCCAGCTTGACGTTGGCGTCGTGGGCCTGGCGGATCCAGTCCCGCAGCGCCAGGATCCAGGGCAGATCGCTGTAGGCATCGTGGCGCGATCCTGTGATGAGCCAGGCATCGCACTCGTTCAAGTCGCTCGGCAACTCTCCATCGAGCGCCGACCAGACCCGGTATTCGAGCGCCGGCGCCAGCGCCCGGAAGCCCTTGATAAACATCTCGGAGTAAACGGGGCCAAAACTTCCCACCAAATCGGGATCCAGCCGGTCACAATCGAGAATTCCCAGTCGCATCTGTCACTCCTTCACAGGGATAGCGGGGCACTCCGGCGGATCCCTCCGCCGGGCCATGCCTGGGCTAACTACTGCATGGTTGTCATTTCATGGTCGGCATGGAGAACTCGGCGCCGGCGCGCAGGCTCTGGGGCCAACGGGCGGTCACCGTCTTCATCCGGGTGTAGAAACGCACCCCGTCCGGCCCGTGCATGTTGAGCGGCCCGAAGATGGACCGCTTCCAGCCACCGAAGCTGTGAAACGCCATGGGCACTGGTATGGGTACGTTCACCCCTACCATACCGACCTGCACCCGCGTGGTGAAGTCCCTTGCAGTGTCGCCGTCACAAGTAAAGATGGCGGTACCGTTGCCGTACTCGTGTTCGTTGATGAGCTTGAGCGCCGTTTCATAGTCCGGTGCCCGGACGATGGCCAGCACCGGGCCGAAGATCTCCTCCCGGTAGATGCGCATCTCGGGGCCCACCTTGTCGAACAGGCTGCCGCCGATAAAGTAGCCGTCCCCATGACTCACGCCACGGCCATCGACCACCAACGCAGCCCCCTCGGCTACCCCCTGATCCACGTAACCGCGCACCTTGGCCAGGTGCTCGCGGCTGATGAGCGGTCCCATCTCGTTCTCCGGGCTAGGGCCCAGACCGGGTCCGACCCGCAGTTTCTCCACCAGCGGCGCCAGCTTCCCGACCAGGGCGTCGGCGGTGTCATCGCCGACACCAGGGCCACCGAGATCGCCATGCAGCGTTCGCCGGCGGCGCCATAGGCCGCCCCCATCAGGGCGGAGACCGCCTGATCGAGGTCCGCGTCCGGCATCACCAGCATGTGGTTCTTGGCGCCACCCAGCGCCTGCACCCGCTTGCCGTGGGCCGAGGCGGTGGCATAGATGTATTGGGCTATGGGGGTGGAGCCGACGAAGGAGACAGCGCCGACCCGCGGATCAGTCAGCAGCACATCCACCACTTCCTTGTCACCGTTGACCACGTTCAGCACCCCGTCCGGCAGGCCCGCCTGCTTGAGCAGCTCGGCCATGCGCAGGGCCAGTGACGGATCCTTCTCGGACGGCTTGAGGATGAAGGTATTGCCGCAGGCCAGCGCCACCGGGAACATCCACAGCGGCACCATGGCCGGGAAGTTGAACGGCGTGATGCCGGCGCAGACCCCGACGGGTTGCATCATGGAGTGGCTGTCGACCCCCCGGCCCACGTTGAGGGAGTGCTCCCCCTTGAGCAGATGGGGGATGCCGCAGGCAAACTCCACCACCTCCAGCCCCCGGGTCAGTTCACCCTGGGCGTCGGAGAACACCTTGCCGTGCTCGCGGCTGATGAGCCTGGCCAGCTCATCCCTGTACTGCTCCATCAGCTCCTTGAAGCGGAACATCACCCGTGCCCGCACCAGCGGCGGGGTCTGGGACCAGTCCGCGAAGGCGCGCTCCGCGCTGGCGATGGCCTCGGCACACTCGGCGGCGGTGCTGAGCGCCACCGAGCCCTGCTGCTGGCCGGTGGCCGGATTGAAGATGGCGCCGAAGCGCTCGCCACGACTCTCTTGCAGCTGGCCGTCGATGAAGTTGTTAACCCTGTATGTCATATATCCTCCGTGATGGGTAATGCTGGTCGCTCCCGTGCGCGGCCATTGGCGTCAGGCACGGGAAGAGGGCGCCCGCTCGGCGGGCCCCCTGCAATCCAATGAAAGGGTCACTCCTGCGTCTGCAACACATCCTGCAGCAGGGTGAAGAGATCGTCGATCTGGCTGCGCTCTATGATGAGGGGTGGCGACAGGGCGATGATGTCGCCGGTGACCCGGATCAGGGCCCCCTTCTCGAAGCAGCGCACGAACACCTCGTAGGCGCGCTTGCCCGGCGCATCCGGCAGGGATTCCAGCTCTATGCCCGCCACCAGGCCGTAGTTGCGCACGTCTTTCACATGCTTGCAGCCCTTGAGGGAATGGGCGGCCTCCTCCCAGTAGCCCGCCAGATCGGCGGCGCGGCTCAGCAGGTTTTCGCTCCGGTAGATTTCGAGGGTCGCGAGCCCAGCGGCGGCGGCCACCGGGTGGCCGGAGTAGGTGTAACCGTGGAACAGTTCGATGGCACCCTTGCCCGCGGCCATCATGTCGTCATAGATGCCATCGCGCACCAGCACGGCCCCCATGGGGATGGCCCCGTTGGTGAGCCCCTTGGCGCAGGTGATCATGTCGGGCATGACGTCAAACTCCTGGGCGGCGAAGGGAGCGCCGAGGCGGCCGAAGCCGGTGATGACCTCGTCAAAGATCAGCAGGATGCCGTGTTTGGTGCAGATCTCCCGCAGCCGCTTGAGGTAACCCTTGGGCGGCATGATGACGCCGGTGCTGCCGGCGATGGGTTCGACGATGACGGCCGCTATGTTGCTGGCGTCGTGCAGGAAGACGATCTTCTCGAGTTCGTCGGCCAAGGTAGTGTCTTCTGCTGGCAGGCCTCGGGTGAAAGCATTTTTGGCGATATTCAGGGTGTGGGGCAGATGATCCACCCCGCCGAGCAAAGAGCCGAACCACTTGCGGTTGCCGGGGATGCCGCCGACCGAGATGCCGCCGAAGCCGACCCCGTGGTAGCCACGCTCGCGGCCGATGAGGCGGGTGCGGGTGCCCTGGCCCCGTGCCCGTTGCCAGGCCAGCGCCATCTTCAGTGCCGTGTCCACAGCCTCCGAGCCCGAGTTGGTATAGAAGACGTGGCCAAATCCCTTGGGGGCGATTTCCACCAGTTGGTTGGCCAGCTCGAACGGCAGAGGGTGGCCCATCTGGAACGTAGGTGCGAAGTCGAGATGGGAAATCTGCTGGGAGACCGCCTCGGCGATCTCGCGCCGACCATGACCCGCGTTGCAACACCAGAGTCCGGCGGTGCCATCCAGTATCTTGCGGCCATCCTCTGAGTGATAATACATCCCCTCTGCCGACTTCAGGATGCGCGGCGCCGCCTTGAACTGCTGGTTGGCGGTGAAGGGCATCCAGAAGGCGGACATGTCGGAAGGGGTATTGATGTCGCTAATCGGTTTCATGGTCACCTCATCCTTAAGGCGTTTAGTAACGCTTGGCTAGTGCCTATTAAATTAAACACTAGAATCCATAAAAAAGGGCTCTTTATCGCCCTGCTTGGTGTCACCCCCTCGGGGTGGTATAAGATATTTAACACAATTTTAATAATAGTAAACAGTCAAGGAGTGTCTATCGATGGATATCGGTCACCGCCTCAAGGCGGTTCGCACCAAGGCAGCCCTCTCCCAGCGCGAGCTGGCCAAGCGCTCGGGTGTGACCAACGGCTTTATCTCCCAGATCGAAAAGAATCAGGTGAGCCCCTCCGTGGCCTCACTGCGCAAGGTGCTGGAAGGCATTCCCATGTCGCTCGCCAGCTTCTTCACCGATGAGACGGAGATGGATTCCGAGGTGATCTTCCGCGCGGACGACATGCCGGATCTCGGCACCCATCCCATCAGCTACCGGTTGGTGGGCCACAGCCGTGCCAACCGCGCCATCGGCATGATGCAGGAGGTCCTTCCCCCCGGCGCCGACACCGGCGACGACATGCTGAGCCACGAGGGGGAAGAGTGCGGCATCGTCATCCAGGGCCAGGTCGAGGTCACCGTCGGCGAGCAGGTCCACCTGCTGGCACCGGGAGATGGTTACTACTTCGACAGCCGCACCCCGCACCGTTTCCGCAACCTGGGCGAGCAGGAGTGCGTGCTGATCTCCGCCAATACCCCCGCCAGCTTCTAACCGACAGCGCCCATGGTCGGACGCACGGGAGCCTGTCCGATCCCGGCTAACGCCCCGCCAGCGTCTGACCGCCGGCAACGACGGTCAGACCCACTGAAATCGGGCCGATCCTGGCTAATATCCCCCCAACGTCTGACCCTCGGCAACGGCAGTCAGACTCACTGAAACCGGCCCGATCCTGGCTAACGCCCTCGTCAACCGCCCCTGGCTGACGAGGGCGAATGTTTAATAAAGTTGTTCACATATGATTTACAAGCGGCGACATGTTTAGCATATTGATACACAGAGACTGTCTTTGCCGGTTCAAGGAGTGAACATGAGTGACCTGACCCTGGCCCAGTGGCAACACAAGGCCTCCCATCTGACCCTGCCCTCGCAAGCCTTTATCGACGGCAACTACCGGGACGCCGTGAACGGCGCCACCTTCGACTGCATCAACCCGGCCAACGGCCAGCTGCTGACCAAGGTCGCCTCCTGCGATGCCGCCGATGCCGAGCTGGCGGTGAAAGCTGCCCGCGCCGCCTTCGATGACAAGCGCTGGAGCGGGCTGGCCCCGAAACAGCGCAAGCTCATCATGCAGCGCTTCGCCGAGCTGATGCGTCTCAACCAGGTGGAGCTGGCCCTGCTGGAATCCCTGGACATGGGCAAGCCCATCGGTGACGCCATGGGCTACGACGCCCCGGCCGCCGCCAACTGCATCGCCTGGAACGCCGAGGCCATCGACAAGATCTACGATCAGGTCGCCCCGGTAGAAGAGTCCGCCCTGGCGCTGGTGACCCGGGAGGCGCTGGGCGTCGTCGCCGCCATCGTGCCCTGGAACTTCCCGCTGGTGATGGCCTGCTGGAAGCTGGGCCCGGCGCTCGCCACCGGCAACTCCGTCATCCTCAAGCCGTCCGAAAAATCCCCCCTCACCGCCTTGCGCATCGCCGGTATCGCGAAAGAAGCGGGCATCCCCGACGGCGTCTTCAACGTGCTGCCGGGCTTTGGCCACACGGTCGGTGAGGCGCTGGCCATGCACATGGACGTGGACTGCATCACCTTTACCGGCTCCACCAAGATCGGCAAGCATCTGGTGCAGTGCTCCGGCAAATCCAACCTCAAGCGCGCCTTCATGGAGTGCGGCGGCAAGAGCCCCAACATAGTGCTGGCGGATGCGCCGGATCTGGACGCCGCCGCCAAGAGCGCCGTGGGCGCCATCTTCTACAACCAGGGCGAGGTGTGCACCGCCGCCTCCCGCCTGCTGGTGCAAAACAGCATCAAGCCGCAGTTCATGGCGCGGCTGCTGGCCCATGCCCGCGAATGGATCGCCGCCAACCCGCTGGATCCCGCCACCCGTATCGGCGCCATGGTGGACGGCATCCAGATGGAGCAGGTGTTGAACTACATCGCCATCGGCCAGCAGGAGGGCGCCAGACTGCTGCTGGGGGGCAAGCGCACCCACACAGAGAGCGGCGGCTTCTATATCGAGCCCACCATCTTTGACGAGGTGACGCCGCAGATGCGCATCTTCCGCGAGGAGATCTTCGGCCCCGTGCTGGCGGTGACCGGCTTCGACACGCTTGAAGACGCCATCGCCCTCGGTAACGACACCGACTACGGCCTGGCGGCCGCCATCTGGACCGCGGACTTGAACAAGGCAGTCAAGGGCTCCCGCGCCCTGCGTGCCGGCACCGTGTTCGTCAACAACTGGGACGGCGGTGACATGACGATGCCGTTCGGCGGCTTCAAGCAGTCCGGCAACGGACGTGACAAGTCCCTGCACGCGCTGGAGAAGTACACCGAGCTGAAAAGTACCTGGATCCAGCTCGAATAACGCCAGATATGACCATATCAGCGTGACTAGGGGGAGAAATCCCCCTTTTTCATTTTTACCCTTTCATCACCGGCCTCAATCGATATAATCGTCAAATAGACAAGCCATTAAATATAAAGATAAAAATGTTGTTCTTCCTGGCGAGTGTACTGTTTCTGGTGGTGGGTCTGCCGCTGCTGTTCTTCATGTTGGGTCAGGGTGAAGCCTACGTGACCTGGGGCCCCTGGATCTCCGCCATCGCCCTCATGCTGTGGCTGCTGATGGACGTGGAGAAGATCCGCCGTGGCGGCGGTCGCTGACCCGGTCCTGCCGTAAAAATCCCCTCCGACCCATTTATTGACTTCTTTCCCCCCAAAAGGATCGCTACACTGACTTTTTGCGATGTTTTCCAACATCCGCTCTCCAGTGAAGGTTTCCGCATGCAACAACAAGTTCAGCGCCAGGGCGTCATCTATGCCCTGTGCGCCTATACCCTTTGGGGTCTGGCCCCCATCTACTTCAAGACCATCTCCGCCGTGCCGGCCGCCGAGATCCTGACCCACCGCATGATCTGGTCCTGCGCCCTGCTGATGGTGATGACCCTGCTCGCCCGCCAGTGGCACAAGGTGCAGGCGGTCCTGCGCCAGCCCAAGGTGCTGCTCACCCTGGCCTTCACCTCGGTCACCGTCGGCGGCAACTGGCTGCTTTTCATCTGGGCCATCAACAACGGCCACATGCTGGATGCCAGCCTCGGCTACTACATCAACCCGCTGTTCAACGTGCTGCTCGGCATGCTGTTCCTGAGTGAGCAGCTGCGCCGTCTGCAGTGGTGGGCGGTGGGACTGGCGGTGGTCGGCGTCGCCGTCCAGCTCATCGCCTTCGGCTCCCTGCCCTGGATAGCGCTGGTGCTGGCGTCGAGCTTCGCCATCTATGGCCTCATCCGCAAGAAGCTGGCCCTCGATGCCCTCACCGGCCTGCTGATCGAAACCCTGATCATGCTGCCGCCGGCGGCCATCTATCTGTGGGGCTTCGCCGACAGTCCCACCAGCCATCTGACGCAAAATGACTGGCACCTCAACCTGCTGCTGATCGCCGCCGGGGCCGTCACCACGGCGCCTCTGCTCTGCTTCACCGCAGCCGCCACCCGTCTCAAGCTCTCCACCCTGGGCTTCTTCCAGTACATAGGCCCCAGCCTGATGTTCATCCTGGCGGTGACCCTGTACGGCGAGGCGCTGGCGCTGGACAAGATGATCACATTCGGCTGCATCTGGAGTGCCCTGGTGCTGTTCACCCTGGACGGGCTGCGCAGCGGTAAACGACGCCAGGGTGCGGCCTGAGGCGGCGCAATAATCTACAAGCCAGGAACCGGAATTTGGGGTATCTATAGGCCATGAGCGCCCCCCCATCCCGCATCCATTACTGGCAACCCCGGCTGCTGCCGGGGGTTGAACTCTCCCACTCCCATCACAGGGAGTTCAGCTATGGCCGCCACGTGCACCTGGACTACCACATAGGTCTGGTGCAGCAGGGTGGCCAGAAGTTCATCCACAAGGGCAGCAGCCACAACCTGGTGCGCGGCGAGCTCTCCACCGTCAACCCGGACGAGATGCACGACGGCCTCAGCCTGCTGCCGGAAGGCTACGAGGTGCGGGTGTTCGCCATCGCGCCGGAGCAGTTGGCGCGCTGGTTGCCGGACAACCCCGAGCCCTTCTTCGACCAGGGTCTGCAGACCAGACCCGATCTCTATCAGGGCTTCGCCCACCTGCACATGTATCTGGATGGCCCGGAGCCGGACGGCCTGCTGGCGGAGAGCCAGTTGCTCGGCCTGCTCGGCGAACTCTTCGGGCTGGCCCCCGAGCGCCATGGCCTGGCGGATCCCCAGCTGCGTTACCTGCGGGACCATCTGCTCGGCCAGCTGGATCAGCGTCACAGCCTGGAGGATCTCGCCGCCCAGTTCGGGCTGGATCGCTTCGCCTTCCTGCGCCAGTTCAAGAAGAAGACCGGCATGACCCCCTACGCCTGGCTCAAGCGGCTGCGCCTCGAGCAGGGCAAGCGCCTGCTCGGCAGCGGCCTGCCGGTGAGCGAGGTGGCCCTCGCGGTCGGCTTCTTCGATCAGAGTCACTTCCACCACGGCTTTCGCCAAGCCTTCGGTCTCACGCCTGCGGATTACCGTCAGCAGATGCGGCCTCAGAGACATCAGCCCCGCCGATGACCACCAGCAGATACTGCCCTTCCCCCGTCGACCCGGCTGACAGCTAGCCATCGCTCATAGCTATCACACCATGTATCGACCACTTTACGATATAAAATTCCAACAAACACAAACAAAACAACACTAAACACTGCGACAAGGTGCTATCTCTGACAGGCTAGTGCAGCCGAACATGGACAACCCGGGGTGCAATCTTTTACAAGCCAATCCCCGCCTCTATCCCTCATGCTGCAACCTCATCTTGTCATCGAGGTATCTCATGTTCACCAGCCTGTTCCTGACCATAGGTCTCATCCATCTGATCGCCCTGGCGAGCCCGGGCCCCGACTTCGCGCTGATCCTGCGCACCAGCCTGCATCGCCCCACGGCCCTCGGGGCGGCGCTCGGCATCGCGCTCGCCATCTTGTTGCACGCGACTTTAAGCCTCACCGGCATCAGCCTGCTGATCGCGAGCCAACCCTGGCTGTTCATGGTGGTGAAGATAGTGGGCGCCCTCTATCTGGGCTGGCTCGGTTGGGGGGCACTCAAGGGCGCCTGGCAGGGCGCTGCGGGGCAAGCTTTCAAGGCGGGCGAAGAGCGCCAGGGCTGGCGCAAGGGCATCAAGAGCGGGCTGGCCACCAATCTGCTCAATCCCAAGGCACTGCTGTTCTTCATGGGATTGCTGGCGGCCATGGTGACACCCCAGGTGGACGGCCTGACCCGTGGCCTGCTGATCCTGGAGCTGTTCCTGCTCTCCCTGGCCTGGTTCGGGCTGCTGGCCTGGAGCCTCTCCACCGCACGGGCCCAGCACCTGCTCGGCCGGGTGCAGCGTCCCCTCAATATGGTCACCGGCCTGCTGTTCGGTGCCGTCAGCCTCTCCATCCTGGTGGATCTGGCGCAGCCACTGCTGGCCTGAGATGGATGGACTGCTTGGCCAGCCACGGTGGGTCACCGGCCTGCTGTTTGGTCTCACCAGCCCAGTCTCTCCATCCTGGCCGAGTTGGCCGTCGAGGCGAGCGCCTTTGTCTGAGGTCCTGACCGGGCCCTGACCGCGAGTTTGCCCCCGAGCGGGCTGGCGTCGGACTCATTGTGGGATTAGGATGCACGCCTTCACCACAATAACGTTATGGACGTATCGGCATGACTCGACAATGGTCGCTCCCCATCGTGGCACTCGCGGGGGGAGCTTTGTTCTGGCTCGGCAGCAACTTCGGCATGAAATGGGCCCTGATGGCCCTCATCGGATTCGGCTTCGGCTTCACCCTCTCCTTCAGCCGCTTCGGCATCGTGTTCGGTTGGCGCGAGATGCTGACCAAGCGCAACAGCTACTATGTGCGGATTCACCTGCTTACCATCGCCATCGAAATTCTGCTGTTCACCTGCTTCCTCTCCTTCACTCACGCCCTGTTTGGCGATGCCATGGTGGGTAACGTCATGGCCATCGGCGTGCCCTTCATCGTCGGCGCCTTCCTGTTCGGCATCGGCATGCAGCTGGCGGGGGTGTGCGCCACCGGTACCCTCTACTGCTGCGGCGAGGGGCAGCCCCGCTTCTGGCTGGTGCTGGTCTGCTACGGCATCGGCACCCTGATCAGCAACCAGTTCCGGCCCACCCTGGACGCCACCTTCTCCAGCCAGGTGGTATTGGCCAAGGATCTGACCGGCAATATCTGGAGCGGCATGCTGCTCAACCTGGCGCTGGTTGCCGTACTCTTCGCGCTGTTTCGCAGGAGTGAACTGAAGCGCACCGGTGAGCTCAAGCCGATCTTCAGCGGTGGCAATCTGTTCTGGCGCGATGGCCGCTTCACCGTGCTGACCGGCGGCATCCTCATCGCCCTGCTCAACTCCGCCGTGGTCGCCCTGCACGGCTCGGCCTGGACCATCACCGGCGCCGTCTATGATATGGCGCTGCGCGGCGCCTCCCTGTTCGGCCTGTTCGAGGGGAACCCGAAACTGGCCCAGCCGCTGTTCATCAACCCCATGGTCGGCATGTTCTGGCTCGGGATCCTGGGGGCCATGCTCGCGCGCTGCATCAGCGGTGGCGGCAACTTCGCCCCGATGCGGCTCGGCAACAGCCTGGCATCCATCATCGGCGGCCTGCTGATGGGGATGGGGGCCATGTACAGCGCCTGCAACCTCGGCGGCTTCTTCGATGGCACCGCGTCCGGCAGCCTGCACGGCTGGGTTTGGATGCTGATGGCCCTCGGCGGCAGCCTGATCGGCATTCGCCTGCGGCCGTTGTTCAGGCTCTGATGCAAGCACGGGATGACGCCGGCACCCAGCGTCATCCCGTAATCTCTCGGTAGCAGGGTCTCCCTCCTGCTCCAACTTCCCCTTAGCCGAGCGCCCTGATCAGCAATAACAGGGCAAAGCCGGTAAACATCACGGCCGACATCCGGTTGATCCCTCTGGCGAAGCGCTCGCCATAGCCCTGCAACCCCACCCAGCGAAACACCAGGCAGTAACCGCCGTGTACTACCAGCACCACGGCGCTGAAGGTCAGTGCCAGCAGCATGCACTGGCCAAGGGCCCCCTGGCGAAAGTCGATGAACTGGGGAAACAGGCTGGTGAAGAAGATGATCGCCTTGGGATTGAGCAGGCTGATGAGCGCCCCCTTGAGGAAGCTGCGCCCGCAGTCCCGATCGCTCGGCGTGCTCACCAGTTGACTGACCGCGCGCCGGCGCCAGGAGTTTATCCCGAGATAGAGCAGGTAGAGGGCGCCCCCCAGGGTGAGGATCTGCTGGCCCGCGGCCAGCCAGTGGGTAAACCAGAGCACCGCCAGCGAGGCCAGGGTCGCCACCAGCAGGATCCCCACCGCCACCCCGATGAAACCGGCAATGGCATGGCGGGTCCCCCGGGTCAGGGTGTTGCCTATGGTGTAGATCACCGCCGGGCCGGGGCTGAGCACGGTGCCGACGGCGAGTAGCAGGTAGAGGGCGTAATAGTCGAGGCTCATGGGCACATTCCATCTTCGTTTGATGCCGCCCAGTATATTGACAGCCGCTCCGCCAGCCAGACATAGTGGCGCTCGGCTTTATAAACCAGGAGTTTAGAGTGGATCGCCTGACCGCCATCGAGATCTTCGTCGCAGTCGCCCGCGCGGGCAGCTTCAGTGCCGTGGCGGAGCGATTCGAGATGACGCCGGCCATGATCGGCAAATACATCAAGTGGCTGGAGACCAGTGTCGGCTCCCGCCTGCTCAACCGCAATACCCGCTGCCAGAGCCTGACCGAAGCGGGCAGAGAGTACCTAGGCGGCTGTCAGAACCTGCTGCAGCACTATCGGGAGCTGGAGCAGAACACCTTGGCCCACACCGGCCAGGCGGCGGGCAAGATCCGCATCAATGCCCCCATTACCATCGGCTGACGCCCTTGTTGTGCGACTTCATGGCGCGCTATCCGCAGATCCGCATCGAGCTGGATCTCTGCGATCGGCTGGTCGATGTGATTGGCGACGGCTTTGACCTCATCTTCCGGGTCGGCACCCCCAAGGATGCCGCCTACATAGCCCGTCCGCTGACCTGCTCGGCCTCGGTGTTCTGCGCCTCGCCGCACTATCTGCAACGGCACGGCACCCCGCAGGAACTCACTGATCTGGCTCGTCACCGCTGCCTGGGCTTCGCCCCCTGGCTGACGCAATCCAGCCTGGCGGAGGCGTTTTCCCTCGAGCACCTGCATCTGTGGGACAGCCAGTTCATCAGCAATAACGGCAGCGCCCTCAAGGTGGCCGCGCTGCATCACGCGGGCATAGTGCTGCAGCCGCGCGCCCTGCTGATCGACGAGATCAAAAGTGGTGCCCTGCTGGAGATACTGCCAGATGCCCTGCCCGATCCACGCCCGGTCAACATGCTTTATCCGGCGAGAGAGCCCATGCCGCTACGGCTACGGCTGCTGATAGACTACCTCAGCGACCACCGCCACGAGCTGGATCTGCCCGCCTGAGCGCTTATTCACCGCGCTGCTTCACCCTTCGCTGATAGACATAACCCTCGCCCGGGCTGCCCCAGCGCTGATGGGCATCGTTGTCATAGGCTCTGTCCAGCAGCCTGACGCTGTTGGGACCGATCCAGAGGTATTGCACCAGGGTGCTGGCGCCGCCGAAATTGGTGGCGCAGCTGCCGACCTTGCTGTGGCCCGCGTATTCCCCGGAGGGTTGGCGGCTCAGCCAGATCTCGCAACCCTCGCGCAAGGAGAGTTGTGGCGGGGTGAGGGAATCGAGCAACTCCGGTTTGCGCCAGGCGCCAGCGAAATCGATGGCTCTGGGCATGGTCAGCTCGGCCATCAGGATGCGGCCATCCGGCAGCGGGGAGAAACGGTAGATGCGTTGGCGAAACGGCCGCACCGCCCGCTCGGTCAGGAACTGTTCCGCATAGACCCAGCGAAAGCCGCCGTAGCCGGGCCAGATCTCCACCAGTCGCAGCTCGGCACTGGTGAAACGCTTGTCGTAGCTGGCCTGCTCCTGGCTGGAGAACTCGCCGGTGAACCAGGAGAGCAGCGGCTCCATGCTGGCCTGGCTCACGAAGGGGCTGGCCGGTGTGGCGAGCGGGGGAACGGGCGCCGCCCAGGTCAGACAGGCGTAAAACAACCCGAACAGGGCCGCCATCAGCTGTATCATCGAATCCTTCCGAGTCGCTTGCATGGCGGCGATTATATGAGCGAACGCCGACAATAACCTCTACCTTGATCAACTCCTTGCAGATCCATCGAAAAATCACTCGGTTAGCGAAGAAATCAGACGCAGATACAAGAGAGACCCAGCTCGCTCGACAAGCCCCTGCCTCCGCCCATTCAGGGGTCAACCGGATCACCTAGTTTCAATAGGCTATCGCGCTGCAGGCCCCTGTTTATCCGGGCTGCGGGTTTCTCGCCACCAAGCTGGATGGCTGCTTACTGGCGTGCGCGATCGCCTTGAACATGCCCGGAACTCGACCCATGATAATGTCATCAACATCATCTATGGGTCGCATCATGAACCAACCCCGTTTTTCCCCCATCGACCCCATCTCCCGCTACTCCGAGATCCTGTTCGGCCTGCTGATGGTGCTGACCTTCACCGGTTGCTTCAACGCCTTCGAGGCAGGACGGGCCGAGATCAAGGACCTGCTGATCGCCGGCATCGGCTGCAACATCGCCTGGGGCATGATCGACGCCATCGTCTACCTCATCACCACTCTGACCGAGCGGGCCCGCGCCCTGCGGCTGCTGCAACAGCTGCACAGCTTACCGCCGGGTGACAACCGGGGCATAGCGGCGCTGCGGGATGCCCTGCCCGACCCGCTGGCGACCATCTGCCGCGACAATGAGCTCGCTGACTGGCAATCGCGCCTGCGGCAACGCCCCGAATTGAGCCAGAGCCGCATCTTCCGCTGGAACGATCTGCTTAACAGCCTGGGGGTCTTCCTGATGGTGTTCCTCTCCACCTTCCCCGTGTTGCTGCCCTTCATGTTCCTCCAGGATCCGGTGCCGGCCTTGCGCCTCTCCCACGCCATCGCCCTGTTGATGCTGATGCTGATCGGCCGTGGCCTGGCCCGCTACGCCGGCTCGCCGCGCCCCTGGCTGGTCGGCGTGCTCTTCGCCGCGGCGGGCGTCGCCATCGTGCTGGCCACCATAGCCCTGGGCGGCTGATGCGGCGAGATAGGTGACGAGCAGAGGGAGGCCAGCGCCTCCCTCTCTTTTTCCATTCGATCAGGGGGACGCTGCCGCCGATCGATCCCGGCATTGGCGACTATCCTTGGTCCGAAACCACTCAGGAGGAATCCATCATGACGACAGGAACAGTGCGGCTGCACAGGGTAGTCAAGGCGCCGCCGATGCGGGTCTATCGGGCCTTTATCGAGGCGGATGCGCTGGCCAAGTGGCTGCCACCCCATGGCTTCACCTGCAAGGTGGCGCATCTGGAGGCACGCGTCGGCGGTACCTTCCGCATGGCGTTCACCAACTTCGGCACCGGCCACTCCCACTCCTTCGGCGGCGAGTACCTCGAACTGGTGCCGGGGGAGCGCATTCGCTACACCGACAGTTTCGACGCCCCCGGCCTGCCGGGGGAGATGCGGGTGACCATTACCCTGACTCCGGTGCTGTGCGGCACCGATCTCGCCATCGAGCAGGCGGGGATCCCGGCGGTCATCCCGGTGGAGATGTGCTACCTCGGCTGGCAGGAGTCCCTGACCCAGCTGCTCGCCCTGGTGGAGCCCGAGATCCCGAACGAATAGTCCGCGCCTCTGCGCTAGCCAGGCCCCGAAAGGCAAAGAGCCTGCCGATTGGCAGGCTCTTTGTTTGAGGAACCCGGGCTTATCGCAGGTTCAGGCCACCCAGATAATCCCCCTTGCCGAGATTCACACCAGCCTGGCGCAGCAGCGCATAGGCCATGGTCAGGTGGAAATAGAAGTTCGGGATACCGTACTCATGAACACAAGTGTGACCGTCCATGCTCTTGCCACCGGCCCAGTAGGGGAAGTACTGGCCGCTCGCATACTGGCTGAAGTCGGCCTCCAGCTTGCTCTGCAGGAAGGCGATGCTGCGCTGGATGTGGGCGCGCAGATCCGCCATGGTCTTGGGATCGTCCCCCATGGCCGGCAACTCGCTGTGGCTGGCGGTGGCGATGACGGCACGGGCGCTGTCGCAGCAGATCAGCACCTGCTTGGAGAAGGGCAGCATGTCGACGATGAGGCGTTCATTGAAGAAGTTGTCCACGTTGAACTTCTTCCCTTCGGCATGGGCCTCGGCCTTGGCCAGACACTGGTCGAGGTTGGTCAGCATCTTGATAAACTGGGCGGCAATATCACGGTTCATGGTGCGTTCTCGGTTGGTTGAAGGCGGATGTGCACGAGCGGCCCCCACTATAACGCATCCCTTTTCCGGTTCGAGCCCATGGCGATAAAAAGCCCAGGGGGCGAACGTGATCCGCGACAGGTTATGGCGACCATTGCAGGGGTTGTAGGTTCGATTAGCGAAGCGTAATCGGACTGCATATTGGGACACCCACCTTTTTGACAGCGTCTTACCCCTGTTCTTGACTGAAGGAGTGATAGCAGGAGGTTGCCATGACCATTGCCCGTTCCCGTCAAATCAGTTTGCAAGATACGCCTTACTACCATGTGGTCAGTCGCTGCGTGCGGCGGGCCTTCTTGTGCGGTGAAGATACCCATTCCGGCCAGAGTTACGAGCACAGGCGCCAATGGGTGGTAGACAAGCTGGGACAGTTGTCACGGCTGTTTGCCATCGGCGTCTGCGCCTATGCGGTGATGAACAATCACTATCATCTGGTGCTCAAGGTTGAACTAGATATCGCCACCCGCTGGAGTGAGCAGGAAGTGGCCGAGCGTTGGGCGGCACTGTTTCAGTGGCCCCTGCTGGTGCGGCGCTGGTATCAAGGAGAATCCCTGATTGAACCGGAGCTGATGGTCGTACAACAGCTAATAGCCCAATGGCGTGAGCGGCTGCATTCCATCAGCTGGTTTGTTCGGTTGCTCAATGAAAACCTGGCCCGCCAGGCCAATCAGGAGGATGGTTGCAAGGGCCATTTCTGGGAAGGACGCTTCAAAAGTCAGGCCTTGCTCACCGAGTCAGCCCTGCTGGCCTGCATGGCCTACGTTGACCTCAATCCGATACGGGCAGCGATTGCCGACAGACCGGAAGAGAGTGATTACACGAGCATTAAACAGCGCCTCGCTGACCAAAAACCCGCAGCACCATTGCCACCTCTGTTGCTGCCGTTCTCCAGCAGAAGTGATTCAGATGGCCTGCCCTACCTCTTTACCGAGTATCTGACGCTGGTCGACTGGACAGGACGAGCCATCAGAACCGACAAACGGG
The DNA here is from genome assembly GCF_000764655.1 of Aeromonas aquatica. Taxonomy (GTDB): domain Bacteria; phylum Pseudomonadota; class Gammaproteobacteria; order Enterobacterales; family Aeromonadaceae; genus Aeromonas; species Aeromonas aquatica. The sequence continues at coordinate 27,059 of NZ_JRGL01000115.1, read as the reverse complement.
GCCATATTTCGGCTCACCTTGCCCCCATCCTGCAACGACTTGGCCTTGATACCGCACAATGGTTGCGACAAGTGACGATGTTTCGGCGGCAAGGCATCAGAGCTGTGGGTGACAGGGCGCATTGCCAACTGTTCGCACAGCACTGCGGCCAACGGCGATGTCACCAGCCGCCCCTTTGAATCGCTAGTCCCGCTTCATATCACACCCCGGTATGTCATCCGATGCCGGGCATGACGTTGCCTGAAAATAAGAGGCTTTTTAGGCTAGAACCGTCACCTTGCTGCTCCAACTCCAGCCCTTGAGCCAACCATCCATCACCCCATCACCAGCCTTGCTACGGCTTGCTCAGAAAGGTGGGTGTCCCAGGTTTTTCGAACCGTCACCTTGTTGCTCCAACTCCAGCCCCTGAGCCAACCATCCATCACCACATCACCACATCACCACATCACCAGCCTTGCTACGGCTTGCTCAGAAAGGTGGGTGTCCTAGGTTTCCGTCCATATCAACCCCCTCAAGCATGGTCATGTCACACGGGTGGCCGATTGGCCGTATTCCACCTTTCATCGTTATGTGGCGAGTGGCATCTATCCGCAGGATTGGTGCGGGTCGGTGGATGGGGTGTTGGGGGGATTGGAGTAAACCTCTCAAGGGTTGTGCCTTTGCGAATGATCGAAAAGACGATTGCCATAACCTTCGAACGTCAGAATACGCGTCCAATTACGCGAACGTCCGATTACGCTTCGCTAATCGAACCTACAGTCTATTCGAGACTATGGCTCTGGGATAAACTGGTTTGGTTATTTAGTTTGAACATGAAATCGAACGCTGTTGGGGAAAAGAATGGTTGCAAACTTTCTACAAAAATGTGTGTCGGCAATTAAAAGAACTATGTTTTTCTATCAGAATCACAGCATCGCATTATCAACTTTTAGTGTGCTTGTCTTTACATCGTTCTGCTATTTTATTGTCACATCATATTTTAATAATTTCGGGCTTGATTTCTTCATCTTTGGGGGGGTATCTGACCTTTATCAAGTGGCTCTATACCAAGGTTTAGTTATAGAACTGATATTGATCTCTCAGTTATTTATAATCGTCCCTATTGTTTTGTATGTTTTATTTAAAACGCTTGGTGAGCTTGAGGTTTTGTCAAACAATAAACCAGTCAAGATATCAAAACACTTTGATGTAATTAGACAAAAATTATTCGCCAATGCCACTACTCTTCTTGAAATGTGGCCTTTGCTAATGGCCGCGATTGTTCTTTTGGGACTGTTTAGTTACACAGCTTTTCTCCTGTCATTATCAAAATATAGTGCAGAGGATGTAAAAAATGGTTTTTCAGCAAGATACAGCATAGAGACAAATAAAAAATTGATTCCATGCCTCTCAGTTATTGGTGCAACATCAAGTTATGTTTTTATTTGGGATGACAAAACAAGAATGCCATCTGCACTGCCCAAACCAGAAATAAAGACTATCAACCTTGTTGTTCCACCACCACCTAGTAATAGGGCTCCATCTCCAAATGGGGGCTATAAAAAGAAAGTTGAACTTCAACGAGAATTACAAAAGCAGTGGTCATCGAAATTAGAAAAGACTTGCCATCAATCTGTAAAATGGCATGAATGGTAAAGTGTATTTACAATATCGTAGGTTCGAATAGCGAAGCGTATTCGGACGATCGCGTAATTAATGCTGCCTTGATCACAGAGAGAAAAACCAACTCAGCCTAAGCCGAGTTGGTTTTATTAAAAGGCGAGAAAAATCAGAGCGTTTCCAATCTGGCATAGGCGGTGACGAGCCACTTGGCACCGACCTCGTCGAACTGGATCTGCACCCGGCTCTGGGGGCCGACTCCTTCGAAGTTCAGCACTATGCCTTCCCCGAATTTCGGATGCAGCACCCGCTGGCCGAGCTTGATGCCGCTGGCGTCGAAGCTCTGCTGCACCTCGTTCTGGCTGAAGCGGCCGTACTGGGTCGGGCGGCTCACCTGGGTGCGCAGCCGGATCTCTTCCAGACACTCGGCGGGCATCTCGCGGATGAAGCGGCTCGGCTTGTGGAACATCTCGCGGCCATAGATGCGGCGGCTCTCGGCATAACAGATGTAGAGCTTCTCCATGGCGCGGGTCATGCCCACGTAGCAGAGGCGCCGCTCCTCCTCGAGCCGGCCCGACTCCTCGGTGGATTGCTGGCTGGGGAACATGCCTTCCTCCACGCCGACCAGCAGCACCAGCGGGAACTCCAGTCCCTTGGCGCTGTGCAGCGTCATCAGCTGCACCGCATCGGCGTATTCGTCCGCCTGATTCTCGCCGGACTCCAGCGCCGCGTGGGCGAGGAAGGCCGACAGATCGCTCATGTCTTCCAGCTCGTCCGGCCGCTGGTATTGACGGCAGGCCGTCACCAGCTCGTCCAGGTTCTCCACCCGCGCCTGGGATTTCTCCCCTTTTTCGGCCAGATACATGGCCTTGAGGCCGGAGTGCTGGATGGCGATGTCCGCCTGTTGATGCAGGGGCAATAAGGAGACCTTCTCCTCCAGCGCGTCGATGAGATCCACAAAACCGCGCACCGCGTTGCCGGCGCGGCCGGTCAGCACCTTGTCGTTGAGCAGCACCCTGGCCGATTGCCAGAGGTTGAGCCCCTGATCCCGGGCGTTGTTACGCAGGATCTCCAGGGTGCGCTCGCCGATACCCCGGGTCGGGGTGTTGACGACCCGCTCGAAGCTGGCGTCATCGCCTCTGTTGTTGATGAGCCGCAGGTAGGCCATGGCATCCTTGATTTCCTGGCGCTCGAAGAAGCGCAGGCCGCCGTAGATGCGGTACGGCATGGCGTCCTGCATCAGCGCCTCTTCCAGCACCCGGGACTGGGCGTTGGAGCGATAGAGGATGGCGCAATCGGCCAGCAGGCCTCCCTTCTCCTTCCAGTCCTTGAGCCGGCCGACCACGAAGCGGGCTTCGTCCACCTCGTTGAAGGCGGCGTAGAGCGAAATCGGGTCGCCCTCTGCCCCCTCGGTCCACAGCTCCTTGCCGAGCCGCTCCGAGTTGTTGGCGATGACGCAGTTGGCGGCTTTCAGGATATTGGCGGTGGAGCGGTAGTTCTGTTCGAGGCGAATGGTTTCGGCGCCCTGGTAATCGGTCAGGAAGCGCTGGATGTTCTCAATCTTGGCGCCGCGCCAGCCGTAGATGGACTGGTCATCGTCACCCACTATCATCACCTTGCCGGACTCCCCTGCCAGCATTCGCAGCCAGGCGTACTGGATGCCGTTGGTGTCCTGGAACTCGTCCACCAGGATGTTCTGGAAGCGATCCCGGTAGTGCTCGAGGATGTGGGGCTTGTTCAGCCACAGCTCGTGGGCGCGCAGCAAGAGTTCTGCAAAGTCCACCAGACCGGAGCGATCGCAGGTCTCCTGGTAGGTCTTGTAGATCTGCTGATAGGTGCGGGTGACGGGGTCGCCGTAGAGATCGATGTCGCCGGGGCGCAAGCCCTCGTCCTTCTTGCCGTTGATGTAGCCCATCACGGCGCGGGGGGCCCAGTGCTTCTCGTCGAGATTCAGCGCCTTGAGCACCCGCCGGATGAGGCGGTACTGATCGTCGGAGTCGAGGATCTGGAAGTCTTGCGGCAGGCCCGCATCCAGATGATGGGCCCGCAGCAGGCGGTGGGCTATGCCGTGGAAGGTGCCGATCCACATGCCGCGTACGCCGTCGCCTATCACCTTCTCGACCCGACCGCGCATCTCGGCGGCGGCCTTGTTGGTGAAGGTCACGGCGATGATGGAGAAGGGTGAGCAGCGTTCCACCTGCATCAGCCAGGCGATACGGTGCACCAGCACCCGGGTCTTGCCCGAGCCGGCACCGGCCAGCACCAGCAGATTGCTGCGGGGCGCCGCAACGGCATCTCTTTGCTTGTCGTTGAGCCCGTCGAGCAGGGTCGAAACGTCCATCACCACTCCTGTTTATTTATACAGGCGGCGATTATACGGCCTGCGCGGCCAGAGACCAAATCGACGTGCGGGGGGCACAGGTGCGGCCCGAAGTGGCGGCGATGCCATGCCACAAATTGGCGTCAATGGAAGCTACCTTTTTCACCGTTTGATTAAAACGATTGCGCACAACCATATGAATATAAACAAAAATGTCATTTGAACCCTATTAATCACAGCATTTAGTTCTGAAAACGACGTCAAAAACAAACACTTATAAAGCAAATTGCTTATATTTCAAACCGTTAACGCAAACGTTTTTCCTTTATGATCTCCTTGACCCACAAACTGGCTCACTTACAGTTAGCCAGCGTGCTATATGACCTGCCCAGGCAGGTTGTGGACCCTCACATAACAATCAAGGATACGATCGTGACTAAAGTGCTCAAGCTGGCCACCGTGGCCGCCTTCACCCTCGCTGCCCTTTCTGCTCAGGCAGCCTCCGAGCCCGCCGTCATCTATGACACCGCTGGCAAATTCGACAAGTCGTTCAACGAAGCCGTGTTCCGCAACGGCGTCGAAGTCTACAACAAAGACAAGGGCGTCAAGGTCAAGGAGTTCGAACCCCAGAACGAAGCCCAGCGTGAGCAGGGCCTGCGCCGTCTGGCCAGCCGTGGCAACGGTCCCATCGTCGCCGTCGGCTTCAACATGGGCTCCGCGGTAGAGAAAGTCGCCACCGAGTTCCCGAACACCCAGTTCACCATCATCGACATGGTGGTCGACAAGCCGAACGTACAGTCCCTCATCTTCAAGGAGCATGAAGGTTCCTTCCTGGTGGGTGCACTGGCGGCCATCGCCTCCAAGAGCGGCAAGGTCGGCTTCGTGGGCGGCATGGACATCCCGCTGATCCGCAAATTCCAGTGCGGCTACGAGCAGGGCGCCAAGTACATCAATCCGAAGATCGACGTATACCAGAACATGACCGGCTCCACCCCGGCCGCCTTTGCTGACCCGGCCAAGGGTGCGGAACTGGCCAAGTCCCAGTTCGCCAAGGGCGCCGACGTGGTTTATGCCGCCGCCGGCGGTACCGGTATCGGTGTCTATCAGGCCGCCAAGGACGAAGGCAAGCTGGCCATCGGCGTGGATTCCAACCAGAACCACCTGCAACCTGGCACCATGCTGACCTCCATGGTCAAAGACGTTGGCATGGCCGCGTACAAGTCTTGGGATGACGGTGCCAAGGGCACCTGGAAACCGGGTATCCAGACTCTGGGTCTGGCCGAAGGTGGTGTGGATTGGGCCATCGACGAGAACAACAAGGCGTTGATCACGCCGGAAATGAAAGCCAAGGTTGATGCCATCAAGGCCGACATCATCGCCGGCAAGATCAAGGTGCATGACTACATGAGCGACAACAGCTGCAAATACTGAGTCGGCACTACTACGCTCAAACCTGATGACCGGCCCACAGGGGCCGGTTTTTAGTTCCCATTTCATGACCGGACGGAATCATGGATCAGACAGATCGCTATGCCATCGAATTAAGAGGTATCGATAAGCGGTTCGGCGAAGTGTACGCCAACAAGCAGATCGACCTTCAGGTTCAGAAAGGCAGTATTCACGGCATCGTCGGCGAAAATGGCGCCGGCAAGTCGACTCTGATGAGCATCATCTACGGTTTCTACCACGCCGACAAAGGCGAGATGCTGATCGACGGCAACCCCTTCAAGCCCCATGGCTCACAAGATGCGATCGCCGCAGGTGTGGGCATGGTGCACCAGCACTTCATGCTGGTGAACAATTTCACCGTGCTGGAGAACGTCATTCTCGGCGCGGAAAATGGCTGGCATCTGGGCAAGAGCCTGGCGGCGGCCGAGAAGCTGCTCGGCGAGCTGGCACGGGATTATGGTCTCGAGGTGCCGCTGCACGAAAAGGTCGAGGATCTGCCGGTGGGCCTGCAACAGCGGGTCGAGATCCTCAAGGCGCTCTATCGTGGCGCCCGCATCCTTATCCTCGACGAACCGACCGGGGTACTGACCCCGCAAGAGGCGGATCACCTGTTCGAGGTGCTCAAGAAGCTGCGGGATCAGGGCGCAACCATCATCATCATTACCCACAAGCTGCGGGAGATCCTGGCCATCACGGATCAGGTCTCCATCATGCGCCGGGGCGAGATGGTGGCCCACGTCGCCACCAAGGATACCGACAAGGAGCAGCTGGCCGAGCTGATGGTGGGCCGCAAGGTGCGCCTCAAGGTCGACAAGGGTACCGCCCAGCCAGGCGAAGCCAAGCTCAAGGTCGAAGGGCTGTGCTACTTCGATGACGCCAAGGTGGAACGGGTCAAGTCCGTCAGCTTCGAGGTGCGGGCAGGGGAAGTGGTCGGCATCGCCGGGGTCTCCGGCAACGGCCAATCCGAGCTGCTCAGCCTGCTCGGCGGCATCATCAAGCCCAGCAAGGGCAGCTTTACCATCACCGGCCGCGGCCAGGTGCATCTGGTCAATCCGGCCCAACCGGCCGACCCGGAGCAGGTGCGCAACTTTGGTCTCGGCCACATTCCGGAAGACAGGCACAAGATGGGGCTCATCAATCGCTTCGAGGCGAAAGAGGCCTTCATCCTCGGCTATCACCGCCGCCCCCAGTACAACAGGGGCTGGCTGCAGAACAAGGACGCGATCCTGCAGGATTGCCAGGCCAAGATGGACAAGTGGGACGTGCGCCCCCCCCATCCCGACCACAAGACCGCGAACTTCTCCGGCGGCAACCAGCAGAAGCTGGTGATCGCCCGTGAGGTGGAGCAGGACCCGGATGTGCTGCTGGTCGGCCAGCCGACCCGTGGGGTCGACATCGGCGCCATCGAGTACATCCACCAGCAGATCATCGCCATGCGCGACAAGGGCAAGGCAGTGTTGCTGGTATCGGTTGAGCTGGACGAGATCATGAGCCTGTCGGACCGGATCCTGGTCATCGCCGACGGTCGCATCGTCGGGGAGCTGGACGGCGCCAAGGCGGATGAACGCACAATCGGCCTGATGATGGCAAATATCATTCCCGACGAGATTGCCAAGGAGGCTCGCCCATGAGCCAGACACGTATTCCTGCCTGGATCTCCGTGGGCGTGCTGCCCGCGATCAACATACTGCTGGCCTTCCTGGTGTCGGCCATCCTGTTCTATTACCTCGACATCAACCCGCTCGATGCCGCCGACATCATGTGGTACGGCGCCTTCGGGACCGGCGAGGGGATAGGCTTCACCCTCTACTACGCGACCGGCTTCATCTTCACCGGTCTGGCGGTGGCGGTGGCCTTCCACGCCGGTCTGTTCAACATCGGCGGTGAGGGCCAGGCCTATATCGGCGGCCTCGGCGTGGGACTGGTCTGTCTGCTGCTCGGTGACGTGCTGCCATTCGCGCTGTTGCTGCCGCTGGCCATCATCGCCGGCGGTCTGTTCGGTGCGGCCTGGGCCTTCATCCCGGCCTGGCTGCAAGCCAAGCGCGGCAGCCACATCGTCATCACCACCATCATGTTCAACTTCATTGCCGCCTCCCTGATGGCCTACCTACTGGTCGACGTCTTCAAACCGCCAGGATCCATGGCCACCGAGAGCAAGGTGTTCGCCGTGGCGAGCTGGCTGCCGAAGATGAGTGAGCTGGCGGCCGGTTTCGGCGTGACCATGCCCAACAGCCCGCTGAACATCAGCTTCTTCTGGGCGCTGATCTGTGCGGTGCTGGTCTGGGTCTTCATCTGGCATACCCGCTGGGGTTACGAGATCCGCTCGGTCGGCGCCAGCCAGAGTGCCTCCGCCTATGCGGGCATCTCCTATCCCAAGGTGGTGATCCTGGCCATGGTGATCTCCGGCATGCTGGCGGGCTTCTTCGCCCTCAACGTGCTGCAGGGGGAACTGCACCAGATCAAGCTCAACTTCGTGGAAGGTTTCGGCTTCACCGGTATCGCGGTGGCGCTGATGGGGCGCAACCACCCGGTCGGCGTCATCATCGCCAGCCTGCTGTTCGGCTTCCTCTATCAGGGCGGCGCCGAGCTCAGCTTCGAATTCGGGGTGGATCGCAACATCGTGGTGGTGCTGCAGGGTCTGGTGATCCTGTTCTGTGGCGCCCTTGAGCACATGCTGCGCCCGCGCATCGAGCAGGCTTATCTGGCCTTCGCCAACCGTTCAGCCGCGCAAGTCAAAGGAGCCTGACCATCATGTTCGAAACATTGATTCTGATGCTGGATGCGACCATTCGTACCGCACCGCCGCTGATCCTGGCCGCCATGGATGACAGGAATGTTCTGTGCGCTGAAGGGAGCCCAAGCCATGTTTGAAACCCTGATATTGATGCTGGATGCCACTATCCGTACCGCACCACCGCTCATCCTGGCCGCCATGGCAGGGATGTTCTGCGAGCGCTCCGGGGTGGTCAACATCGCCCTGGAGGGCAAGCTGCTGGCGGCGGCCTTCGCCAGCGCGGCGGCGGCGGCGGTCTCCGGCTCGGCCTGGATCGGCCTCGGCGCCGGGGTGGGTGTCTCCGTCCTGTTCGCCCTGTTGCACGGCTTCTCCACCATCACCCACCGCGGCGATCAGGTGGTGAGCGGCATGGCCATCAACATACTGGCGGCTGGCCTGACCGTCACCCTCGGTCGTTACTGGTTCGATCAGGGCGGTCAGACCCCGGCGCTGTCCGGTGCGGCCCGTTTCGCCCCCATCGATCTGCCCTACGCCAAGGAGCTGTACGACGTGCCGGTTATCGGCCAGCTCTACAGCGAGCTGCTGAGCGGTCACTCCCTGCTGGAGTACGTGGCCTTCGCCGCCGTGCCGCTGGCCTGGTGGGTGCTGTTCCGTACCCGCTTCGGCCTGCGTCTGCGCGCCGTGGGCGAGGCTCCGGCCGCAGTCGATACCGCCGGCATCTCGGTGGTGCGGATGCGCTACACCGCGCTGATGATCGGCGGCCTGCTGGCCGGTATCGGTGGTACCTACCTGGCCGTGGCCCAGACCGCCCAGTTCATCCCGAACATGAGTGCGGGCAAGGGCTTCATGGCGTTGGCGGCGCTGGTGTTCGGCAAGTGGAAACCCTGGAGCGCCATGGCGGCCTGCCTGCTGTTCGGCTTCCTCGACGCCGTCGCCATCCGCTTGCAGGGGGTCAGCATCGGCGACTTCCCGATCCCGGTGCAGGCGATAGAGGCGCTGCCTTACATCTTGACGGTCTTCCTGCTGGCCGGCTTCATCGGCAAGGCGGTGGCCCCCAAGGCGCTCGGCACCCCCTACGTCAAGGAACGGGAATAGCGCTCCCGACCCAGAACAGAAAGGCCCGCAAATGCGGGCCTTTTCTTTGAGATATCCAGGATGTTCTTGGCTGAATAGAAAAATAACCCGGCCTTGTCAAAGAGCGGGTTATTCCTTCATCAGCGCAACATATCAACAAACCTGTAATTAGCCGGATAATTTATCGGCTAGAACCATACTTTCTTATTGATAATATAGGTCTGCTCAAATTCTTCATCCGACTTGGAGATATAAACAACAAATTCGATGAAGGCAATGATCCCGATAACAACCGACGGCAAACCAAGCAGAATGAAACCAAGCAGAAATATCAGCAGCATGATTACACCTTGTTTGGTGTAACCCAGATAGAACTTATGAGCACCAAATGCGCCAAGGAAAAATGCAAACAGCGCAGCTGCGACCTTCTTGGAGGAACCAGCATTAGAAGCTATGGCATAGATGGCTTTTGCATGCTCGCCTTCAATAGAAAAATCAACTTTCAAGCCACTCTTCGGGAGCTGATTCCCTTTCCATTCAATAATGTCAAACTGATATCTATTACTATCATCCCCAGAAATCAAACCAGTACGAGCTGATTCATTAAAATCAATAACCGTGCCTTTCATTATTATCTGTCCTTTAGCAATAAGAGGAAAAAGACCCGATATGAGCAGGTCTATTGCGTTTGACAGGCTACAACAACAAAGGCTCACTTGAAACAAAAATTCATTTGTGAATACTTGTATTCTACCAACCCATTTAAGCCTCTTTCTTATACCTGTATCGCCCCCCATCAACCGATGGGGCGCACCAGGGCGGGTTGGGCGGGATCGCTGAGCCGCTCGGCCAGATAGTCCACCAGCAGCCGCACCTTGGGGGAGAGGTGGCGATTGTGGGGATAGAGGGCCCAGATCCCCTCCTGCGGCGCCCGCAGCTCCGGCAGCAGCTCGATAAGCTCCCCCCGGGCGAGGTGGTCGCTGACGTAGTAGTCCGGCAGCTGGATGATGCCTATCCCCTTGAGCGCCGCGTCCAGCAGGGCGTGGCCGCTGTTGCAGTGCAGCAGGCCGCGTACCCGCACGCTGTGGGGTTTACCGTCCAGAGTGAAGTGCCACTCGTCGCCATTGCCCACCAGACAGCGGTGGCGAGCCAGCTCGGACAGGCTGTTGGGCATACCGTGGCGGGCGGTGTAGGCCGGTGATGCGCACACATAGGGCACCCGCTTGGCCAGCTTGCGTGCCACCAGGCTCGAATCCTTGAGGTGGCCGAGCCGGATCGCCAGATCGAACCCCTCGTGCACCAGATCCAGCAGCTGGTTGGTGAGGTTGAGAGTCACCTCCAGCTGGGGGAAGCGCACCATGAAGTCGTTCACCAGCGGCGCGATGCGGCTTTCGCCGTAGGAGACTGGAGCCGTGATACGCAAGCTACCCTGCGGCACCGCCTGATGGCGACCCAGCGCCAGCTCGGCCTCGTACAGGTTGTCCAGCAGTTGGCGGCAGTGGCGAAAATAGATCTCGCCCAGCTCGGTGAGCCGCACCTGACGAGTGGTGCGCAGCAGCAGCTTGGCCTGCAGCCGATCCTCCAGCTGCGCCACCTGACGGCTGACCTGAGCCACCGACACCCCCAGCTTGCGCGCCGCCGGGGTAAAGCCCCCCTGCTCCGCCACGCTGACAAACTCACAGATCCCTTCCCAGCCGAACATTATTACCTATCTGTAAAAGTGATTTGATATTTCGCCTTATTATCACCAAATCGATGGGAAACTACACTGATTGTCCGAACTCATTTCCGTTCAACTCTCCACCATAAGGACATCATCCATGGCACAGGTTCAAAGCATCAAGTGTAAGGCCGCCATCGCCTGGGGCCCGGGTCAGCCCCTCTCCATCGAGGAGGTCGAGGTCATGCCACCCCAGGCCGGCGAGGTGCGGGTGCGGATCGTCGCCACCGGCGTCTGCCACACCGATGCCTTCACGCTGTCCGGTGAGGATCCGGAAGGAGTCTTCCCCTCCATCCTGGGCCACGAGGGCGGCGGCATCGTCGAGTCCGTCGGCGCGGGCGTCACCAGCGTCAAGGTCGGCGATCACGTGATCCCGCTCTACACCCCGGAGTGCGGCGAGTGCAAGTTCTGCAAATCCGGCAAGACCAACCTGTGCCAGAAGATCCGCGCCACCCAGGGCAAGGGGCTGATGCCGGATGGCACCACCCGTTTCTCCAAGGATGGCCAGCCCATCTATCACTACATGGGCACCTCCACCTTCAGCGAATACACTGTGCTGCCGGAGATCTCCATCGCCAAGGTGGATCCGGCCGCCCCGCTGGAAGAGGTGTGTTTGCTGGGTTGCGGCGTCACCACCGGCATAGGCGCCGTGATGAACACCGCCAAGGTCAAAGAGGGTGAGAGCGTCGCCATCTTCGGACTGGGTGGCATCGGCCTATCCGCCGTGATCGGCGCCCGTCTGGCCAAGGCTGGCCGCATCATCGCCATCGACATCAACGAGAGCAAGTTCGAACTGGCCCGCAAGCTGGGCGCCACCGACTGCATCAACCCGAACGACTATGACAAACCCATCCAGGAGGTGATCGTCGAGATGACCGACGGCGGCGTCGACTTCTCCTTCGAGTGCATCGGCAACGTCAAGGTGATGCGCGCCGCGCTCGAGTGCTGCCACAAGGGCTGGGGCGAGTCGGTCATCATAGGGGTGGCCGGCGCCGGTCAGGAGATCAGCACCCGTCCGTTCCAGCTGGTCACAGGCCGGGTCTGGCGCGGCAGCGCCTTCGGCGGCGTGCGTGGTCGCAGCGAATTGCCGAGCTACGTGCAGCGCTACATGCAGGGTGAGTTCCGTCTCGATGACTTCATCACCCACACCATGCCGCTCGAGCAGATCAATGAGGCATTCGATCTGATGCACGAAGGCAAGAGCATCCGCACCGTCATCCATTACTGATCCCATCACGGCCCCGCCCATCGATGAATGGGCGGGGCAGAGGAGTCCTTCGATGAATCTGGACATCATCAGCAGCAACAAGAGTTTCGGCGGCTGGCACAAGCAGTACCGCCACCCCTCCACCGTGCTCGGCTGCGAGATGCGCTTCGCCATCTACCTGCCGCCCCAGGCCCTCACCGGCCAGAAGGTGCCCGTGCTCTACTGGCTCTCCGGCCTCACCTGCACCGATGAAAACTTCATGCAGAAATCCGGGGCCCAGCGCATCGCCGCCGAGCTCGGCATCGCCCTGGTGGCGCCGGACACCAGCCCGCGCGGCGAGGGGATCCCGGACGATCCCGGCTATGACCTCGGCATGGGCGCAGGTTTCTACGTCAACGCCACCCAGCACCCCTGGCGGGATCACTACCAGATGTATGACTACGTCACCCGGGAGCTGCCCGAGCTCATCGAGACTCACTTCCCGGTCTCGACCAGGCGCGCCATCAGCGGCCACTCCATGGGAGGCCACGGGGCACTCATCGCCGCCCTGCGCGAACCCGGTCGCTACCGCTCGGTGTCGGCCTTCAGCCCCATCAGCCACCCGAGTCGCTGCCCCTGGGGCCAGAAGGCGCTCGGTGCCTACCTCGGCAACAACCCCTTGCTGTGGCAGGAGTGGGATGCTTGCCAGCTGCTGCGCCACCACGACGGCCAATCACTGCCGACCCTGGTGGAAGTGGGGCTGGACGATCCCTTCCTCGCCGAGCAACTCGGTATCGACGCCCTGGCCGAGGTCGCCGCGACCAAAGAGTGGCCACTGGAGCTCAACCGTCACGCCGGTTACGACCACAGCTACTACTTCGTGGCGAGCTTCATCGAGGGACATCTGCGCTTCCACGCGCGGCACCTCGGCGACTAGCCAACGGCCTTCTCTGGCCCTGGTCGTGGCAAGAGAGGCAAATACCCAAGGGTCACCGCCAGTTGGCGGTGCCCGCTTAACGCAAGGAACGGGAGACAAGGATGCATCTCTTCACCAACCTGCAGGCCATGCCGGATCAGTTCGCACAACTGCTGGCCCAGGTACCCGCCGATCATCTGAACTGGGAACCAGCCAACTGGGCCGGCATCCCCTCCGAACGCTTCAGCGCCCAGGGCCACCTCTGCCACCTGCTGGATATCGAGGTGCTGGGTTATCGGGTCCGTTTTCGGCGCACCCTGGATGAGGATTTACCCCAGCTCGCCTCCCTCGATGGCTACCAGCTGGCGCTGGATAACGACTACCGCCAGCAGGATCCCGCCACTCAGCAGGCCCGCTTTCGCGCCGCCCGTATCGAGACAGTTTCCTGGCTAAGGGAGCTGCCTCCCTCGGCCTGGACGCGGCGAGCCCAGTACGGCAGCTATGGGGAGGTAACCCTGGACGGCCTGGTTCGCCTGCTGGTCAGCCACGACCACCAGCACCTCGCCGGCATGCAGTGGCTGCTGATGCGCCTGAATGCGGATCTGCGCCTCAACCTGCCTCTCGCCTGAGATAAAGCGCTACGACTACGGATAACAAAACAGGCCCTTCAGGGGGCCTGTTTTTTTAACTGCGATCGAAATACTTAGCTCCCTTCCCGGGAGACGGCGCCCGAGCCGGCAATCTCGCTCTCCAGTCGAGGATCCCCCCAGTAATTGACCGATCCCGAGCCGGCGATGCCAACCTTGAGCAGTTCGCTGGCTCGCACCTCCACGTCGCCGCTGCCCGCAATATTGACCTCGACCTTCTCCCCCTGCAGTCCGGCCCCCATCACGCCGCCGGCGCCGGCGATGTTCAGCTCTATCTCCCTGGCCGAACCTTCCCCCAGATCCAGGTTGCCCGCGCCGGCGATGTTGCCCTCCAGTCGATCCAGCTCTAGCTGGCTGGCGACGATATCCCCCAGGCCTGCCACCGACAGCACCAGTTCATCCCCCTTGAAGCCGCCCAGATCGCCACGGGCCAGGCCCGCCAGCGCCAACTCTTTCACCTTGGGCAGGGTGATGGTGATATCGATGGGCTCGGAGAGATCGAGCCGATAACCATCCTTGAGCTCAATCTCCAGCTTGTCGCCCCGCTCGGTCAGCACCAGATAGGGCAGCAGGTTCTCCTGCCCCTTGATGCGGATCCCGCTCGTCTGCCCCGCCACCAGATGGATATGGGCTGGCACCCCGGCCAGCACCCGGGTCACCTGCTGGCCCAAAGCGTGCTGCTGCTCGATCACATCCCCGGTTCCACTCACCCGGGTCACATCCGGCCAGCTGCACCCGCCGAGTCCCAGGGCCAATATCGCTCCCATCATCCACTTCATCACGACACCCCTGTGTTATGGCCACATCCGGCCTATTGCCATCACGATGGCAAACCCCATGCCATATCATCAATGCTATGATTTTCATCAAGATTACTGATATTGACGCCATCACCATCCTGCTAAACGGCGTCATTTAGACCATATGTTGGCAAAACTGACCATCCCCAAACGGGGATGAGACAGGCCTGTCATCGGCATCTCATGCCGGCAGACCATCGTAGTTTTTGGTTGTCGCGCCGGTCTATTGCGCCAATAGTGATACCTTGTGCGTATAGAGCTCTCCACCGAAGCATTTGTCACTGCCAACAAGGAGTCAGAGCGTGACCCAAGTCAGCCATCCATTCGCCAACCCAGAGGGCCTGCCAGCCACGACCCGCACCCCGCTGCTCGGCGGCGACGATCCCGAGCACAAGCGCCGCGAGCTGCTCGACTACTTTTGTCAGACCTTCGACCTCTACGACAGCCTGTTTGACTGCCTGGCCGATGAGCGGGCCTGGTTCAACAAGGCGATCCCCCTGCGCCACCCCCTCATCTTCTACTACGGCCACACCGCCGCCTTCTTCGTCAACAAGCTGCTGGCGGCCAACCTCATCGACCGGCGCCTCGATCCCCGCATCGAGGCCATGGTGGCCATAGGGGTGGACGAGATGAGCTGGGACGATCTGGACGAGACCCACTACGACTGGCCTGCGGTGGCCGAACTGCGCGCCTACCGTGGCCGCGTGCGCGCCCTGGTGTGTGATTTCATCGAACGTATGCCGATCGCACTGCCCATCGACTGGCAGAGCCCGGCCTGGGTCATCCTGATGGGGATAGAGCACGAGCGCATCCACCTGGAGACCTCCAGCGTGCTGATCCGCCAGCTGCCCCTGGCCTGGGTGCAGCCGCAGCCCTATTGGCCCGCCTGTACCCAGGCCCGCCACAGACGCGACCAGGTGCCCGCCAACAGCCTGCTGCCGGTGGCGGGGGGTCGAGTGCGCCTCGGCAAGCAGGACGCCACCTACGGCTGGGACAACGAATATGGCGAGCGCCACATAGAGCTGGCCCCCTTCCAGGCCAGCCGCATGCTGGTGAGCAACGCCGAGTACTTCGCGTTCGTGCAGGCGGGCGGCTATGAGACCCGGGCCTGGTGGGACGACGAGGGCTGGGGCTGGTGCCAGTATGCCAAGGCGCGCATGCCCAGCTTCTGGGTCGGCGACCCCAACGAGCCCGAGCAACTGCAACTGCGGCTGATGACAGAGCAGATCCCCCTGCCCTGGGATTGGCCCGCCGAGGTCAATCAGCTGGAGGCGGCCGCCTTCTGCCGCTGGAAGGCGGCCCAGACCGGGCTGCCTATCCAGCTGCCGAGCGAGGGGGAGTGGATGCTGCTGCGCGAGCTGCTGCCCGGGGATCAGCCGGACTGGCTGGAAGCCCCCGGCAATATCAACCTGGCCCGCTTCGCCTCCTCCTGCCCGGTGGATGCCTGCCCCCAGGGCGACTTCTTCGATCTGGTGGGCAACGTCTGGCAGTGGACCAGCACCGCCATCGACGGCTTCGAGGGGTTCAAAGTGCACCCGCTCTACGATGATTTCTCCACCCCCACCTTCGATGGCAAGCACAGCCTCATCAAGGGCGGCAGCTGGATAAGCACAGGTAACGAGGCGCTCAAGTCGTCCCGCTACGCCTTCCGCCGCCACTTCTTCCAGCATGCGGGCTTCCGCTATCTGGTCTCACGCTATCAGGAAGCCATCACAGTGAATCCTTATGAAACCGACGCCCTGGTGGCGCAATACCTCGACTTCCAGTACGGCCCGACCCACTTCGGGGTGGCCAACTACGCCCAGACCCTGGCCAGCCTCGCCAGCGAGCTGTGCAGCCGCCATGAGCGGGCGCTGGACATCGGCTGCGCCACCGGCCGCGCCAGCTTCGAGCTGGCCCGCCACTTCCAGCATGTGGACGGGGTGGACTACTCGGCCCGCTTCATCGACGTGGCGCTCGCCCTCGCCAGCCAGGACAGCTTCCGCTACGCCCTGCCCCTGGAGGGGGATCTGGTGGAGTATTGCGAGGCGCGCCTCTCTAGCCATGATCTCGGCCGCGAGCAGGCCGAACGGGTCCACTTCAGCCAGGGGGATGCCTGCAACCTCAAGCCCAAGTACGACCACTACGATCTGGTGCTCGCCTCCAACCTGATCGACCGGCTGCGGGAGCCCGCCCGCTTCCTGCGGGACATTGCTCCCAGACTGCGCAGCGGCGGCCTGCTGGTGCTCACCAGCCCCTACACCTGGCTGACCGACTACACCCCCAAGGCGAACTGGCTCGGCGGCATCCGGGAAAACGGTGAGGCCCTCTCCACCCATCAGGCGCTGCAACGGCTGCTGGCGGCGGAGTTCGAGGAGCTGTGCCCGCCGAGAGACGTGCCCTTCGTCATCCGCGAAACCGCCCGCAAGCACCAGCACACGGTGGCCCAGCTCACCGTCTGGCGCAAACGCTGAGGGCGCCCAGCCGGGGAATGCAAAGAGGGAGGCCCATGGCCTCCCTCTCTTTTTGCCCAAAGGCTTATCCCTCCTGGACCTGGGGCAGGGGCTCCTGCTCGCGATAGCGGCGGGCTAGCACGGCGCACACCATCAGCTGGATCTGGTGGAAGATCATCAGCGGCAGCACCATGACCCCGACGCTGGCGGCGGGGAACATGACGTTGGCCATGGGCACCCCGTTTGCCAGGCTCTTCTTGGAGCCGCAGAAGACGATGGTGATCTCGTCCGCCCGCTCGAACCCGAGGCGGCGGCTGATCCAGACGTTCCAAGCCAGCACCAGTGCCAGCAGCACGCAGCTCAGCAGCACTATGCTGGCCAAGTCATACCAACCCACCTGATGCCAGATCCCCTGCACCACGGCCTCGCTGAAGGCCACATAGACCACCAGCAGTATGGAGCTCTGATCCAGCTTGCCGATGAGGGGGCGATGGCTGTCGACCCAGCGGCCGATGAGGGGGCGCGACAGGTGGCCCACCACGAAGGGCAGCATCAGCTGCACCATGATGGCCTGAATGGAGTGCCAGGTGTCGACCCCCTCCCCCTGAACATTGATCATCAGCCCCACCAGCACAGGCGAGAGGAAGATGCCGAGAATGCTGGAAGCCGAGGCGCTACACACCGCCGCCGACACATTGCCCCCCGCCATGGAGGTGAAGGCGATGGCCGACTGCACTGTCGCGGGCAGGGCGCACAGATAGAGGAAGCCCAGATAGATGGCCGGGCTCAGCCACTGGGGCACCAGCGGGGTGAGCAAGAGCCCCAGCAGCGGGAACAGCAGGAAGGTGCTGGCCATCACCACCAGGTGGAGCCGCCAGTGGCCGAGCCCCGCCAGCAGGTTCTGGCGCGACAGCTTGGCACCATGCATGAAGAAGAGCAGCGCCACCGCCAGCTTGGTCAGCAGCGCGAACCAGACGGCCACCTGGCCCTCGCAGGGGAAGAAGGAGGCCAGGGCCACCACCAGAATCAGCACAGAGGTAAAGGGATCCAGACGCACGGGGAGTCTCCAGGGAAAGCGCGTCCCGCACCGGATGGGGGACGACAGGGCACAGGAGGGCCATCCTCTGACGGCGACCCTCGATACGAAACCCCAGCTTACCCCGAACACAGGGAGGCGCAAAGTTGAGCGACGGCCCCAAGCATTTAGTGAAATTAAACAAGTTGGTTTTTCGCGCTTTAAAACTAAACACCCAGGGCGGCCATGGCAGGCGAGGAGACAAAAAAACGGGTGGCCAGAGGCCACCCGCGCTGCACCACAGTCGGCACTCAGATCTGCCGGGCCAGGGTATCGCCGCCGGCCTTGCCCCCGGCGGCCAGCTTGCGGGCCTGGCGCTTCTCGAAGCGGGAGATCCACCAATAGGCCAGCGCCGAGAAGACGGCCGTCATGAAGACGTTGATGAAGAAGGCGCGCACCAGATCCACCCCGGCCGGGAAGGCGGAGGCGCTCATGCTCACCACGAAGATGAGGATCAGCACCGACACCACCGCCATGCCGAAGGTGCGCGACCCCATACGGAAGTCCCGCGGGGTGTCGTCGTGTTTCCAGCGGAACACGAAGTAGGCCACCATGATGAAGATCGGCGGCAGCATGGCGGTACCGGCGGTGAGATTGATGGCGGTGTTCATCATCTGCTGCACCGACTCGGAGCCGAAGCCGTTGACCACCAGCATCACGAACACGAACACAAACTGCCACCAGGCGGCGCGCACCGGCACCCCGTGCTCGTTGAGCTGGGTGGTCTTGTCGCCATAGACCCCCTGGGGGATCTCGGAGAAGTGGATCTTCACCGGCGCCGAGGTCCACATCATCATGGAGCCGAACATGGCGATGAAGAGCACCACCCCGACCGCGCGGCCGACCAGGGTCTCGGAGAGCCCGAAGTACTGGGCCATGCCGGTGAAGATCTCCACCATGCCGCCGGCGTAGGTGAGGCTTTCGCGCGGCACGAAGACGTTCACCAGCAGGGAGCCCAGCGCATACATGGCACCTATGACCACACCGGCGATGATGATCACCTTGATGAAGGACTTCTGGCCGCCCTTGACGTCATTGAGGTAGGCCGCCGCCGTCTCGGCACCGCCTGCCGCCTGGAAGATCCAGCACATGATGCCCAGCGTCGCCCAGTTGACGGTCGGGGTCATGGCTTCCAGGGTGATGGGCTGGGCCGCCACATGGTCGCCGCCGAGGGCCATCAGAGCCCCCAGCACATAGATGGCAAACAGAGCGAAGACCCCGTAGGCCACCAGTTCGGCAATCTTGCCGAGCCAGCTCGCCCCCTTGGTGGAGATATGGGTCGCCGCCGCGAACAGCGCTATGGAGATGATCGAGGTGACGGTCGGCGAGAAGCTGTACTCATACCCCAGCATGGCGTAGGAGGCGTAGGCGATGACGTTCGGCAGCAGGGAGACGAACCAGAACAGGTTGACGAACCAGTAGAGAAACGATCCCAGATAGGCCATCCGGGTGCCGAGGGGTTTCTTGAGCCAGTCGTACATCCCCGACTCGGAATCTTTGTTGGCCGAGACGAACTCGGCGATGATGAAGACGAAGGGGATGAAGTAGACGAGGGTGGCCAGCAGGAAGATGGGGGCCGAGCTGAGCCCCAGCTCTATGTTGTTGTTGACGATATTGCGCACGTTGAACACGGCGGCAAAGGTCATCGACAACAGGGCAAACTTGCCTATGGTGCCGCGTACTGAATCAGACATATGTCCTCCAATGGGATCACGCCGCTTCATGAGCTGACGCTTTGACTCTGAATGTGTGCCGTCCTGGCCTATGGCCGGACCCTTTCGTTTCTTGTTATGGCCGGGCGGGCCGTCCTGATCCGCCCGGCAGAGATATGCACTATCGGCCATCAGACGATGGGAGTGCCCGGCGCCATGGGCACCCGAGGTTGCAGCAGCACGCTCTGGCTCTCGTCCGGGGTCTCGGCGCACAGCAACATGCACTCGGAGCGCTCGCCGCGCATCTTGGTGGGCTTGAGGTTGGTCAGCACCACCACCTGGCTGCCCAGCAGCTCCGCCTCGCTGTAGTGGGGCACCAGGCTGGTGACCGTCTGCAGCGGCCGCTCGCCACCCACGTCTATCTGAACGATATAGAGCTTGTCGGCACCGGGATGGCGCACCACCTCCAGCACCTTGCCCACCTTCATCTCGACCCGCTTGAATTCGGCAAACTCGATCACCTCGCTCATTGTTTTTTCCCTTTCCTTATCTGGTGTGGCGGGTGGCCATCGGCCACCCGGTTTGATGTGGAACAAAGACGACACTCATGCCGCCGGGACGGAGACCTGGGCGCTCGGCTGGGCCTCTTTCACCCGCGCCTCCTCGCTCAAAGAGGCTTCGTATCTGTTGTATTTCCACCAGGCAAAGCCCAGGAAGATCACGATGCCGCCCACGTTGTAGAAGACGATGGTCAGGATGTCGGCGCCGGTCGGGAAGGTGGATGCCAGGAAGCCCACCCCGAAGATGGCGATCAGCACCGAGACCACGGCAATGCCGGTGGTGCGTGAGCCCATCTTGAAATCCCGTGGCAGGTGATCCAGCTTCAGGCGCAGGTTCAGATAAGCCAGCATGATGAACAAAGGGGGCAGCATGGAGGCGGCCGCCGTCATGTTGATCACGGTATTCATCAGGTCTTGGGCGGTGTTGGAGCCGATCGTCGGGATCAGCATCAGCGACAGCACGATCAGGTACTGGATCCAGGCCGCCCGGGCGGGCACGCCGTTCTCGTTCAGCTCGACCGTCTTCTTGCCGAAGATGCCGGGCGGGATCTCGGAGAAGAAGATCTTCACCGGGGTGGCCGTCCACATCAGCAGGGAGCCGAACATGGCGGTGAAGGAGACCAGACCCACGAAGCGGTTCACCAGCAGGATTGGCAGGCCAAAGTAGGAGGCCAGCCCTTCGAACACCTGCACCGAGCCGCCGGTGAATTTCAGGGTGTCGCTGGGGGCAAAGACGTTGATCAGCAGGGAGGCAACGGAGTAGAGCACGCCGATGAAGATGCCGGCGATGATGATCACCTTCACGAACGACTTGGAGCCGCCCTTGACGTCATTCACGTACACGGCGACGGATTCCGCACCGCCGGCTGCCATGAAGATCCAGGTGGTGATCCCCAGGAAGGCCCAGCTGAAGTCCGGGATCATGGCCTCCACCGTGATGGGGTCCGCCGGTTGCACGCCGCCGATCAGGGCCGCGCCCGCCAGCAGAATGTAAGAGAGGGTCAGCAGCAACATCAGGGACGAGGTCACAGAGGTGATGGGACCGAGCATCTTGGCGCCGTTGGTGGAGACATAGGTGGCGAAGGCGAACAGGATCATGCTCAGGCCAGTAGTCGCCAGCGGCGTGAGTATGTATTCGTAGCCCAGGAAGGCATAGGAGGCGTAGGCAATCACCCGCGGCAACAACGAGGTGAAGAAGAACAGGTTCACGAACCAGTAGGTGTAGGCGGAAATGAAGGCCCAGCGACCGCCGAGGGAGCTCTTCACCCAGGCATAGACCCCGGCCTCGGAGTTTTTATTGAGCGAGACGAACTCCGCGATGATCAGGCAAAACGGAATGAAGTAAAAAATAGTAGCCAGAAAGAACATGGGGGCCGAGGCCAGACCGATCTCGATGTTGTTGTTGATGACGTTGTTGAAGCTGAATACGGCCGCAAAGGTGAGCGACAGCAATCCGAACTTGCCTATCGTATTGCGCTTGGAATCTGACATTTTCCATCTCCAGACCTGTAGTTATCTCTGCGAAAGGGCGGGGCATTAGTTGTAGGGTGAGCCCCGCCCCTTCCGGCTTTATCAATACGAAAGCAGCGGCGGATTATTTGTTTTTGAAGTAGCCGCCTTCGACCGTGACCTTGATGATCAGCTTGCGCACCTCGCCATCCCCGACGAAGCGGTAGGCCTCATGGTTCTCGAAGATCACCAGCTGGCCGTTGCCGACCTGCTGGCGCTCGCGCACCTCGCCGGCCAGCCACTCGCGGTCTGTGGTGTCGTCATAGGCCGATTCAGTTTGCAGGCCACACTTATCGGCCCACTCCACCGTCTCCTCCCCTTCCAGGTAGTAGTGGATATCGAAGTAGCGGCGCTGCCCCTCAAACAGGGTGCCAGCCGGGCTGGCCCCCTCCTGCAAGCGGTAGGTGAGGGAGTCACCGATGGAGTGGCAGATGCCGGGCTTGAGGTTAGGCAGGTTGTCGATGGCCTCCACGCAGCGGCCCCACTTCTTGCCCTCCCGGTAGATGTTCTTGAACAGGGTCAGGTTATCCAGGGTGATCATGCGAGGTTCCTCCCGCCGCTGATGCTGAGATCGAGCCCGGCCAGGGCGGCCGGATTGAGGTTGCCGCGGGCGATGGGCAGCAGGGTCAGGCCGAAGCAGAACGGTTCGAAACGCACCCGCCAGGAGTCCAGCACCTCGGATCCCCAGGAGTTGGAACCGAGCCCCAGCACCTTGTGATCCAGGTTGAGGGTGAGATAACCGCAGGGCTCCAGCTCGTTGATGTGCTGGGCGGCGTGGATATGTTCCCAGCTGTAGGGCCAGACGCTCAGGTTGATGGGAGCATCGGGCCGCACATAGAGGCCCTCGCCGTGGCGGTTGGTCAGGGTCGCCCAGCGCACCTGCTGGCGATTGCCGTTGTCCTGCGGGAAGGGGTAGTGCTCCCACATCTCAGCGACCGTGCTCTGGAAGCAGTCGATCCAGTTGCTCTGGCGGCTATCCTGGTAGTTCTCACCCGGCCCCATACCGAAGTAGTGCACCCGATCGAGATCCTGACGAATACCCAGCTCGAAGCCGATCTTGGGGATGATGTCGTCATAGCCGCCGTAGGGCTGGCCGGAGAGCGCCACATGCAGCTGGCCGTTCGGGCTCAGGGTGTAGACGTAGCGGCAACGCATGCCGAAGTCGAACACCGGCGGCGCGATCAGGCTCTCTACCGTCACCTCGACCGCCTCACCCAGCTGACGCCAGCTCAGGCTGCGGAAGTGCTCCTGCATGATCTGCAGATGATTCGGGTGCCACAGGCTCTCGTACTCCTGCTTGTGGTTGTCGATCATCGGCTTGAAGAAGGTGAGGCGCGGCGCTCGCTCGATAAGCTCGATGCCGTCCTGCTGCCAGCTCACCAGCTTGCCGTCGAGGCGCGAGAAGCGCAGGGCGAAGCCGCAACCAGTCAGGGTCAGCGCGAGCCGTTCATCGGCAATCTGCAACGGGGTGGCGTTGGGGTTGGCAAAGGGCTGCAGCTGGCGAGTCGACTCTTTCAGCTGGAACTGGTACTGGCCCAGCTCGTGCTCCGCAGGGCTGTAGCGGGTGGCGGTGGCCTTGATGACCCGCATCTGAACGAAGGTTTCACGCCCATCCAGTTGCGGCAATTCGAGTTGCAGCTCTGTAGTGGCACCGGGGGCAACCCCTTCCAGCCGGATTTGCTGGCTTCCCAGCAGCTCGCCCTCTGCCTTCACTTCGACCAGCAGGCTGATGTCGTCGAGATTGGAGAACCAGTAGCGGTTTTCCAGCTCAAGCCGACCGCTCGCCAGATCCAGCGCGCGTACCTTGACCGGGCAGATCACCTGCTTGTATTCACGCAGGCCAGGCCCTGGGGTTTGATCCGGATAGATGAGGCCATCCATGCAGAAGTTGTAGTTGTTGGGGTAGTCGCCGTAGTCGCCGCCGTACTTGTAGACCGGGCGGCCCTGCTCGTCCTGATCCAGGATGCCGTGATCGCACCACTCCCAGATGTAGTGACCCTGAATGTGGGGGTGACGGTCGAACACCTGCTGGTACTCACTAAGACCGCCCGGACCGTTGCCCATGGCGTGGGCGTATTCGCAGATAATGCGCGGCTTAGGCATAGGGAACTCGCCGAAGCAGTTCATCTGGGAGGCGCGCGAATACATGGTGCTCACCACATCCACCACCTCGGCATCGCGATCCTCTTCGTAGTGCACCAGCCGGGTCGGGTCGATCGCCTTGCAGCGCTGGTACATGGCTCTGATGTTGCAGCCGTAGCCGGACTCGTTGCCCAGGGACCAGATGATGATGGAAGGGTGGTTCTTCTGGGCGTGGACATGGCGCTCGATCCTGTCCACGAACACCGGCTCCCAGAAGGGATCGTCCGTGATGCGGCTGAGATCGCCGACGTTGGCGAAGCCGTGGGTCTCCACGTCTGTCTCCGCCATCACGAACAGGCCGTACTGGTCGCACAGCTCATAGAAGCGCGGGTCGTTCGGGTAGTGAGCGGTACGTACCGAGTTGAGGTTGTGCTGCTTCATCAGCACTATGTCGCGCTCGACCCGATCCATGCCGACCGCGCGGCTCTTGAGGTGGTCGTTGTCGTGACGGTTCACCCCGTGCAGCTTGAGGTAGTGGCCGTTGACGTAGAAGAGGCCATCCTTGACCTTGATTTCACGCACCCCGACTCGCTGCGGGATCACTTCCAGCAGCTCGCCCTGACCGTTGTAGAGGGAGAGTTGCAGCTGATAGAGGTAAGGATCTTCCGCGCTCCACAGATGGGGGTTGGCCAGATCCAGCGTGAAGCGGCAGTCGAGCTTGCCGTCGATGGCGAGACTGTCGAGCGAGCCGCTGGCGATCTCGCTGCCCTGATCCAGCAGCGACCAGACCAGGCGGTGATCAGGGGCAGGCGCCCCCAGATTTTCCAGCTGGATGTCGCTGCTCAGGGTGGCGCTTTGATTGTTTTCGGCCAGCGCGGTGCGAATGAAGAAGTCCTGCACATGAGCGGCCGGTTTGCCCACCAGATAGACGTCGCGGAAGATCCCCGCCATCCACCACATGTCCTGATCTTCGATATAGGTGGAGTCCGCCCACTGCATCACCCGCACCGACAGCAGGTTCTCGCCAACATTGGCGTAGGCGCTGATATCGAACTCGGCGGTGAGGCGGCTCCCCTTGCTGAAGCCGACATAGTGGCCGTTCACATAGACCTCGAAGTAGGTCTCCACCCCGTCAAACTTGATGATCACCTGCTCGCCGTCCCAGGCCGGGCTCAGCGTGAAGCTGCGCTGATAAGCGCCGGTGGGGTTGTTGGCCGGCACGAAGGGCACGTCTATGGGGAAGGGGAAGCCCTCGTCTGTGTATTGCAGGTTGCCATGCCCTTCCATCTGCCACATGTTTGGCACTGTTATCTGGCCCCAGCTGCTCATGTGGCTGTGATAGAAGTCTTCCGGCACCAGCAGGGGGTGTGCAAAGTAGTGGAACTGCCACTGGCCGCTCAAGGAGAGGAAGCGACGGCTCAGCTCCCGCTGCATGGTGGCTGCCAGCGCATGATCGGCATAAGAGAAGAAGTAGGCGCGCGGAGCCAGCCTGTTTTCACCAACGAATTGGACGTTTTCCCAGTTATTCACATGTCCTCCCGGAACAAGACAACTTTGACTGGGTAAACTCTAGATAAACATTTACTAAATATCAGATGATAATCGGTAAAGTTTTAACCCCATCACACAAGATGGCTGGATTTGTGAGCGAGATCAGAAGCGGGAGATAAAAGAGGGGGCTGTCTGCCTGAATGGCATGGATATTGGCGAGGTCAGGAAGAGATAGATGCATAGTATTTAAAAACAAATACTTAAATATTTTTCTTGATGGCAGGAGTCAATGCAGGAGGGAGGAAGGCCGTTGCTCCATAGGGATATGGAGCAACAGGGGAGGGATAATTTTACTAAAACTACCGAGTGGTACCGCGCAGGGTCAGTCGGCTGGGAACCAGCACCCGCAGCGGCACTTCCCGCTCGTCGCGCAGCCGCTCGACCAACAGATTGACCCCCTGGGAGCCCATCAACTCGGAGTGGATCCGCACCGTGGAGAGCGGCGGGAAAGTAAACTTGGCGGTCGGAATGTCGTTCACACTGATCAGCTCGATCTGCAGGGGAATGGCCAGCCCCTTCTCATGGATCGCCCGCAGCACGCCGATGGCGATGGAGTCAGAGGCCACGAACAGGGCACGGGGCCAGTCGCCGGCCAGCATCTCCTTCGCCAGCCGATAGCCGGAGGCGCTGGAGAAGTCCCCGCGATAGAGGTCGCTCTCCCGCACCACCCCCAGCCGCTGCCCGTAATCGAGGAAGGCGAGCTCCCGCAGATCCGGTGCCTCGTCCTGACCACCTATGTAGCCGATGCGGCCATGCCCCTGGGCGATGAAGAAGTCCACCACCTGCTGACTGATCAGCGCCAGATCCACGTCCACCGAATCGAACTCCCCCTCGGAGCGGCAATCCACGAACACCAGCTGGGCAGAAAGAGAATACAGCGCAGCCAGGCGCTCCTCGGGCAGATGGCCGATGACCAGGATGCCGTCGACGGCGGAGAGCTCACGCCCCTCGGCGCCGTTGTAGAAATGGGTCAGCTCTATGTTGAAGCGGGCGCACTGGGTCTCGATGCCGTAGCGAATGGCGAGATAGTAGGGGTCGTTGACCTCTGTGCTCTGCGGGTAGGCATAGACCGCCAGAAAGTGCAGCTTGCTCTTGTGCACCCCTTTGCGGGCGCTGCTGGTCTTGTACTCCAGCCGCTCGGCAATCTCGAAGATCTTCTGCCTGGTCTCTTCCTTGACGCTCAGCGTCGGATCCTCATTGAGCACCCGTGACACCGTGGCCTGGGAAACCCCCGCCTCCAGCGCTATTTCCTTCAACGTAGCCATGCATACTCCTCTGGCGATGACGCGCGACAATCCCAGTCCAAGAGTAACGGGCAACATGCTGACAGCCCAGCATTTTTACTAAAAGAAACCCATCAGAACAGGAAAAAACACCAAAGCAAAAAGGCCTCCCGCATGGGAGGCTTCTTCTAATTAGGTGCCTGGCAGTGTCCTACTCTCGCATGGCGAATGCCACACTACCATCGGCGCTACCGCGTTTCACTTCTGAGTTCGGCATGGGATCAGGTGGTTCCACGGCGCTATTGCCGTCAGGCAAAAGCTGTATCACTAACTTAAAACTGGTGCTGATACCCAGAGTCGAACTGGGGACCTCATCCTTACCAAGGATGCGCTCTACCAACTGAGCCATATCAGCACACTAACCGGTAAAGAACACACTGTGTGCGTTATCTAAATCTGTTGTCCGCAACAACCTGACGTCATTGCACGACCAATCACATCGCTGTGACCGTAATTAGGAGCCTGGCAGT
>NZ_JRGL01000114.1 GCF_000764655.1 Aeromonas aquatica | reverse complement strand
TATTTCAGGACTAGACACGGCGTTTCTCTCTGACTCTGTTGCAAGCGAGATGGCTTGTTCCTTTTGGCGCCAATTGTTATAAGGGACGACCCGCCTCTTCGCTGTCAAAAGGAATTGCAGTATGTCATGGGCCTATCTCAGGCATTTTCCCCCTCTGGTTTGGATCGTGATCCTGGGCACCTTCATGGTGCGCACCACTTTTTTCATGGTCTGGCCGTTTCTCTCCATTCTACTCTACCGTGACTACGGTCTGTCGGCGACGCTGATTGGCCTCATCCTGGGGTCAACTGCGGCACTCTCTACCCTGGTCAGCTTCTATGGGGGCTGGCTGTCGGACAAGTGGGGACGGCGCAACATACTGTTGTTTGGCTGCCTGGTGTCGGCCTTGAGTGTCAGCCTGCTCGGGCTCTCCCATCAGGTGTTCTGGCTGGCGATCGGCGTGGTAGGCAGTGGACTCTCCTACGGGCTCATCGATTCACCGGGCAAGGCGCTGATGGCCGATAGCCTGGCCGAGCCGAAAGCTCGCGAGCTGGCGCTGCACCTTCGTTACTTTCTGCTCAACCTGGGCGCGGCCATAGGCCCCCTACTCGGTGTCAGCTATGGCCTGAGTGCCCGGCAGGAGACCTTTCTGTTGCTCAGTGCCAGCTATCTGCTGCTCGGCCTCATCTTCATACTCGGTTTTCGACTCGCGGGAGCTCAGGCAGGCAGTGCAGCCGGCCCCGGCATGCGGGCCGTGTTGCGCGTGCTCTGGCAGGACAGGGGCTTCCTGTTGTTGACCCTGGCCAACGTGCTGCTGATGCTGGTCTATGCCCAGTTCGAGTCGCCGCTCATCCAGTATCTGACCCGGGCGGGGACTCCCGAGGTGGAGCGGCTCATCGGCTGGCTGGTGTCGGCCAATGCACTGACCATAGTGATCCTGCAGTTCCCACTGTTGCACCTGACCGCCAACTGGCTCATCAAGAGCCGGTTGCAACTCGGGGTGGCGATCTTTCTTGGCGCTCAACTGCTCTTTGCACTCGGGGATACCGCCATCTGGTGGCACTGGATAGTGGCGGTGATCCTGCTCAGCGTCGGTGAGTGCATCCTGTTCCCGCTGCTCAACGTGCTGATCGATCAGATGGCGCCAAGCCACCTCAAGGGCAGTTATTTTGGGGCCGCGTCCATGTCCGGGCTAGGGATCGCCATCGGGGCGCTGTTGGGAGGCTGGATCCTGACCAATTGGGGAGGCAGCTGGCTCTACGGGCTCATGGCGCTGCTCTGTCTGGCTATTCTGGTTCTCTATGGATGGGGGACCCGGATCCCGCGTCCGACGCTGATCCAGGTCAGTACTGAGTCCTGAGGATTAGAAGGTCAGCACCTTGTCGGCCGCCAGGGTCCACTGGGCCAGCAGGGGCAGGGTGCCGATTTCGATACCCTCGATGAGGGGCAGAGCCGTGATGCCACGGGCATCGGTGCAGGTCTTGCACAGCCGGATCAGGGCGCCCTGCGCCAGCAGGATCTCCAGCATCTGGCGCAGGTTGTAGCCCTCGGCTGGCGCCTGGCTCGCCAGAGCGGCGCCGACGGCATCGGACATCAGGAACAGCTTCAGGATGACGCCACCCTGCTCGTTGAGGGCGATGGCCAGACGCAGGGCGTTGAACAGGGACTCGCTGCCATAGGGGGCGCCGTTGGCGATGATGACGATCTGTTGCTTCATGGGGCTCTCCGGATTGAAAGGTGTCATTGTAGCGCCATACGGGTGCTGTTGACGTGATGGGATACAAAGTCTGTCGTAGGTTTTTCCCTCCGCCTTGACCTCGGAGGGTGAGTCAGGTCTCATAGGCGGCCATCCAATATGACAGAATGACGAGGTCGTTATGTGGAAGATTGCCGGAATGAGTATGCTGCTGTTGGCCGGTCAGGCTTATGGCAGCCAGGAGGTTGGTTGCAAGGCTCGGCATCAGGCGGTGACCGATCAGCTGGTCTTCGCCAAGGCGCACAACAATGCGGATCAGGTGGCCGGGCTGGAGCAGGCCCTGCGCAACATCGAGACCCACTGTACCGATGCGGGCCTGCTCAAGGAGCAGCAACAGAAAGTGGCCAAGCAGAAGGAGGAGGTGGAAGAGCGCCTTGCCGATCTGCAGAGCGCGCGGGTGTCGGGCAAGCCGGACAAGATCGCCAAGAAGCAGGCCAAGCTGGAGGAGTCCCAGGCCGAACTGCTGGAAGCCCAGCGCAAATTGGAGGCGTTGCAGAAGCTGGTCAAACCCTGACGACTCTGCTGCGTGTCTAGTCCTGAAATAGGTTTACACATTTTCGTCTAGCTTCACGTGACTCAGAACCCCCGATGCACCGCATCGGGGGTTCTGTATTTCAACGCATGATGCGGTCGCTCCAGGTTGTAAATATCCACCGCCTCACGCACCATCTCCCGCGCTTGCGCCAGGTCCTGCGGGCTTTGCAACAACAACTCTCCTTTCAAAATTCCGTTCACCCGTTCCGCCAACGCATTCTGGTAACAGTCATAGCCATCCGTCATCGAGCATTTCACCCCGTGCCGGGCATGCAATGACTGATACAGGCCCGAGCAATACTGCACGCCGCGGTCCGAGTGATGGATAAGCTCCCCGCCGCCACGCCGTTGCTTCAGTGCTTTCTTAAACGCCATCGCCACCGACTCGGCGTGCATCCCCTCGTGCACGTGATGACCCACTATCTTGCGTGAGTAAGCATCCGTCACCAGGCTCAGGTACAGCGGCCCGCTCCTGGCTGGCAGATAGGTGATGTCGGCGACCCAGACTTGCTCCGGTGCCACCGGCGTGACCTGCT
>NZ_JRGL01000113.1 GCF_000764655.1 Aeromonas aquatica | reverse complement strand
CGGCAGACGATTTAGCAGAAGCTAGCCAAATTGCGGAGCGGTAGTTCAGTTGGTTAGAATACCGGCCTGTCACGCCGGGGGTCGCGGGTTCGAGTCCCGTCCGCTCCGCCAATGATTAAGAAGCCCAGTCGAAAGACTGGGCTTTTTTCGTTTCAAGCATGCCGATACAGCACTCATTTCCCCCTCGCTTCAACACTATTATCACCCGATAATCGCCGCTGACCGTGGTTGCCGCTATAATGGCCGCCCTCAAGCAAGGTGATGGTATGAAAGCAGAATATCTACAGCGATTCGGGGGCATTGCCCGTCTTTATGGTCAGAGCGCACTCGACTCCTTCAGCCAGGCCAGGGTCTGCGTGGTGGGCATTGGCGGCGTGGGTTCCTGGGCGGCCGAGGCGCTGGCGCGGGCCGGTATTAACCAGATCACCCTGATCGACATGGACGACATCTGCATCACCAACACCAATCGCCAGATCCACGCCATGCAGGGCACGGTCGGCCGCCTCAAGACAGAAGTCATGGCCGAGCGCATTCGCGTCATCAACCCCGACTGTGAGGTGATCGAGGTGGATGACTTCGTCACCGCCGACAACCTGGCCGAGCATATCAAGCGGGAGTTTGACTATGTGGTGGATGCCATCGACTCGGTCAAGGCCAAGGTGGCACTGATCGCCTTCTGCAAGCGCAACAAGATACCAGTGATAGTGGCGGGCGGTGCCGGTGGGCAGATGGACCCCACCCAGATCACCGTGGCAGATCTGGCCAAGACCATCCAGGATCCGCTGGCAGCCAAGGTACGCTCGGATCTTCGTCGGTTGCACAACTTCAGCAAGAATCCGGCCCGCAAGTTCGGGGTGGAGTGTGTCTTCTCGACCGAGCAGTTGAGCTATCCCGATGGCCAGGGCGGCACCTGTCAGGCCAAGGCGGCCAGCGATGGCAACATGAAGATGGATTGTGCCTCCGGCTTCGGAGCAGTGACGCCGGTGACGGCGACCTTCGGACTGGTGGCCGCTGCCCGGGTGCTGAAGAAGATTGCGGAACGGGGGGCTAAAGTGGGGCGCTTTGAGGCAGCAGCTAAGGCAGAAGAGATATCGCGGGTGGCCGGAGATCAGACCGACGCCTGATCCCGTATCGCCAGTACTATCGCCCTGAGCCCGTTACCCCGCGACGGGCTCAGGTGTTTCTCCAGCCCCAGTTCGGCGAAATAGCCGTCCATATCGAAGGCCAAGATCGCTTCCGCTGTCTTATGGTTAAGCGCCGCCAGCACGATGACGATAAGGCCGCGCACTATGCGGGCGTCAGAGTCGCAGGCGAAGTGCCAGCAGTCATCTTCGCTCTTCTCGCCTTTCAACCAGGCCTGGCTCTCGCAGCCTTTCAGGCGGTTCTCTTCGGTCTGCCATTCGGCGGGCAGCGTGGGCAGCGGCTTGCCGAGCTGGATGATGAGCCGGTACTGGTTCTCCCAGCCCTTGGCCGCCGCAAACTGCTGGCGGATGGTGTCGGCGTCAGGCTCCCGGCCGATTTGGGTGTAGGTTGCGAGCTCACTCATTTCAATCATCCGCCTTAGAAGAAGTCACTTAACTTGTGCAGGGCTGCCAGCAGGGCATCCACATCGTTCCGATTGTTGTAGCAGGCCAGCGAGGCCCTCATGGTACCGCCGATGCCAAGGCTCTCCATCAGCGGCATGGCGCAGTGATGGCCGACTCGCAGCGCTATGCCCTGCATGTCGAGCAGGGTGGCCGCATCCTGCGGGTGGATCTCATCGAGCAGGAAGGAGACTGCCCCAGCCCGTTGTGCCGGCTCACCGATGAGGCGCAGGCCGGGCACCTGGCGCAAACCTGCCACCAGATAGTCGGTGAGCGCCTGTTCGTGGCGAACGAATTCGGCTCTATCCAGTTCGGTGATGAAGTCGATGGCACTGGCGAGGCCGATGGCGCCGGCAATATGGGGAGTGCCCGCCTCAAACTTGAACGGCAAGGTATTGAAGCTGGTACCCGCGAAGCTGACGCGGTCGATCATCTCGCCACCGGCCTGCCAGGGGGGCATGCGCTCCAGCAGTTCGGTTCTGCCCCAGAGCACGCCGATCCCGGTCGGGCCATAGAGCTTGTGACCGGAGAAAGCATAGAAGTCGCAGCCGATGGCCTGCACATCTACCTCGAGGTGGGCCACCGCCTGAGCCCCATCGATCAGGGTCAGGGCGCCGACCGCCTTGGCGGCCACCACTATCTGGCCCACCGGATTGACGGTGCCGAGGGCATTGGAGACATGGGCGACGCTGACCAGCCGGGTACGCGGCCCCAGCAGTTTATGGTAAGCGTCGAGATCGAGGTCCCCGCGCTCATCCAGCGGAATGACTCGAATGATGGCGCCGGTGCGCTGAGCGATCAGCTGCCAGGGCACTATGTTGGCGTGGTGTTCCAGGGTGCTGAGGACTATCTCGTCCCCCGCCTTCAGCTCGCTTGAGCCCCAGCTCTGGGCCACCAGGTTGATCGCCTCAGTGGTGCCGCGGGTCCAGATGATCTCGTGGCCATGAGGCGCAGTGATGAAGCGGGCCGTAGTCTCGCGGGCGGCCTCGAAGGCGCGGGTGGCACGGCCGCTCAGGGCGTGGGCGGCGCGGTGTACGTTGGCATTATCGGCCCGGTAGTAATGGGCGATGACGTCCAGCACAGCCTGGGGTTTCTGGGTGGTGGCGGCGTTATCCAGATAGACCAGGGGATGGCCATTGACCTGCTGCGCCAAGGCCGGAAACTGGCTGCGCAATCGGGCGTGCTGTTGCTGGTTCATGCTTCCCTCATCATCATCTGGAAAAGTCGGCCATGATCCTGAAATTGGCGGTCAAACACAAGGCGCGCGATGCGGCGGGTCGGTGGCGGATACGGCCGCACCACGGATTTCTGTTACAATGCCGCCCCTCATCATAAGCCAAGAGATCCGGCCCATGAAGCTCAACCCCAATCAGAACGAAGCGGTCAAGCACGTCTCCGGCCCTTGCCTGGTGCTGGCGGGCGCCGGATCGGGCAAGACCCGCGTCATCACCAACAAGATCGCCTATCTGGTGCAGCAGTGCGGCTACAACGCCCGCAACATAGCGGCTGTCACCTTCACCAACAAGGCGGCGCGGGAGATGAAGGAGCGGGTCGGTCAGACCCTGGGTCGCAAGGAGGCGCGGGGGCTCATGGTCTCCACCTTCCATACCCTGGGCCTCGACATCATTCGCCGTGAGCACAAGAGCTTGAATCTCAAGGCGAACTTCTCCCTGTTCGACGACACCGATCAGCTGGCACTGCTCAAGGAGCTGACGGAAGCCGAGCTCGACAACGACAAGGACAAGCTGTCGGCCCTCATCAGCCAGATCTCCAACTGGAAGAACGATCTCATCCTGCCGGCCCGCGCCATGCGTATCGCCCGTGGGCCGGAAGAGGTGCTGATGGCCCAGCTCTATGAGCGTTATCACCGCCAGATGGTGGCCTACAACGCGCTGGATTTTGACGATCTCATCGTGATGCCGACCTTGCTGCTCAAGAACAACGAGGAGGTGCGTACCCGCTGGCAGAACAAGATCCGCTACCTGCTGGTCGATGAATATCAGGACACCAACACCAGCCAGTACGAGCTGGTGAAGCAGATCGTCGGCGAGCGTGCTCGCTTCACAGTTGTGGGGGACGACGATCAGTCCATCTACTCCTGGCGCGGCGCCAAGCCCCAGAACCTGGTGCTGCTGAACGAGGACTTCCCGAGCCTCAAGCTCATCAAGCTGGAGCAGAACTATCGCTCCAAGGGGCGCATCCTGAAGTGCGCGAACATCCTGATCGCCAACAACCCCCATGTGTTCGACAAGGCGCTGTTCTCCGAGCTGGACTACGGGGTGCCGGTCAAGGTGCTGTTCGCCAAGAACGAGGAGCACGAGGCGGAGCGCATCGCCGCCGAGCTGATGGGCCACAAGTTCATGAACCGCACCCGTTTCAAGGACTACGCCATCCTCTACCGGGGCAACCATCAGTCGCGCATCTTCGAGAAGGCGCTGATGACCAACCGTATTCCCTATCGCATCTCGGGGGGGACTTCGTTCTTCTCCCGCACCGAGATCAAGGACATCATGGCCTACCTCAAGCTGCTGGTGAACCCGGATGAGGACACCGCCTTCCTGCGGGTGGTCAACCTGCCGCGGCGGGAAATTGGCCCCACCACCCTCGAGAAACTCGGCCAGTATGCGAACCAGCGCGGCAAGAGCCTGTTTGCCGCCAGCTTCGAACTGGGGCTGGAGCAGTCACTGTCCGGCCGTGGCCTTGTTGCCCTGCAGGCCTTCACCCAATGGCTGGTGCGGCTCGGGGACCAGGCCCAGCGCGGCAATCCGGTGGAGGCGGTGCGGGACATGATCAAGGAGATCCACTACGAGGAGTGGCTCCATGAGACCTCGCCGAGCCCCAAGGCGGCCGAGATGCGGATGCAGAACGTCTCCACCCTCTATCGCTGGATCACCGAGATGCTGGAGGGCAACGAGCTGGACGAGCCCATGACGCTGCCCCAGGTGGTGACCCGACTCACCCTGCGGGACATGATGGAACGCAACGAGGGGGAGGATGACGCGGATCAGGTGCAGTTGATGACACTGCATGCTTCCAAGGGATTGGAGTTTCCTTATGTCTACATGGTGGGTATGGAGGAGGGTCTGCTGCCACACCAGACCAGCATAGACGAAGATAACGTAGAGGAGGAGCGGCGTCTCGCCTACGTGGGCATCACCCGGGCCCAGACCGAGCTCACCTTCACCCTCTGCAAGGAGCGGCGCCAATACGGTGAATCGGTGCGGCCCGAGCCGAGCCGCTTCCTGCTCGAATTGCCCCAGGATGACCTGGAGTGGGAGAACCAGAAGAAGGTGACCGCCGAGGAGCGTCAGCAGAAGGGGCAGGTCGGGGTCGCCAACCTGCGAGCCCTGTTCAAGAAGGACTAAGGCAAGAAGGATGGAGCCGGCGTCAGTTCGCCTGGCCCAGCAATGGGGTGATGTCGGCCCCGGGCAGGGGAGGAGAGATGTGGCGCCCCTGTCCCATGGTGCAGCCGAGATCGATCAGCTTCTGCAACTGTTGCTGGTTTTCGATCCCCTCGACCACCAGGGTGAAGTCGAGATCCTGGCAGATGTCCCGCATGGCCCGGATCAGCGCCAGATCCTTGGGGGAATTCAGCATGCGGTGGGTGAAGCTGTCATCCACCTTGATGTAGTCCACCGGGAAGTGGAACAGGGCGTTGAGGGAGGAGAAGCCGGTGCCGAAGTCATCCAGGCTGATCTGGATGCCCTTGGCCCTGAGTTCGTGCAACGAGGTGAGCGAGTCGACGTTTTGCCGCGACAGCTCCCGCTCGTTGAATTCGAAGATGAAGTAACTCGGCAGTACCCCCTCTTCCTCCATGATGTTGACCAGTTGCATGACCTGCTCACGGCTGGCCAGGTGTTTGCCGGAGAGGTTGATGGCGATCTTGAAGCGGCTGCGGCCCGAGGCGGGCAGCCAGCTCTTCAACTGCTGACAGGTGCGGCTGAGGATGTGCCTGTCCAGTTCCTGGATGAGGCCGCACTGCTCGGCCAGCGGGATGAAGTCGAAAGCGTCTTTCAGTTCTCCCTCCTCCGTTATCCAGCGCGCCATCACCTCCAGCCCGGTCAGTCGGCTGTCTTCGAGCCGGATCACCGGCTGGAAGTAGGGCACTATCCTGCCTTCTCGCAAGGCGCGGGTCAGCTTCTCTTCCGGTGAGCCGGTGTGATCCCGGCAGGCCTCGGAATAGGTGACGATGCGACTGCGGCCGTTGCGCTTGGCCTGATACATGGCCAGATCGGCCTGGTGCAGCAGCTCGCTGATATCCGTGGTCTGCTCCGACACGCTGGCGACCCCCAGACTCACCGTGATGCTCAGCTCATTGCCCTGCAACCGGAACGGGTGGGAGACCCGGCCGACCAGGCGATTGAGCACCGGGCTGACGTCTTCCTCCTGCTGGCTGTTGTCCAGATAGATGACGAACTCATCCCCTCCGAGCCTGGCCACCATGTCGTTCTGCCGGATGCAGCTCTGCAACCGCCGGCTCAACTCTTGCAGCAACTGATCGCCAGCGCCGTGACCCAGGGCATCGTTGACCTGCTTGAAGTGATCCACATCGATGAAGATCAGGGTGAAACCGGCCGTCTGATAACGGCGATAGCGGGTCATGGCGTGATGGAGGTGATTCATCAGCAGGGCCCGGTTCGGCAACTGGGTCAGGGGGTCGTGCAGTGCGTTGAATTGCAGCCGACGCTCCAGCTCCTGATGCTGTTTGAGCTGCTTTTGCAGTCTGAGATTGGTCTGACGCAGTTGTTGCAGCCGCTGGTTGATGGACTCTTCCGAATGGATGTCATCCAGCTGCTGACGCACCCGCTTGA
Source organism: Aeromonas aquatica (assembly GCF_000764655.1). Classification (GTDB taxonomy): domain Bacteria; phylum Pseudomonadota; class Gammaproteobacteria; order Enterobacterales; family Aeromonadaceae; genus Aeromonas; species Aeromonas aquatica. The sequence continues at coordinate 16,813 of NZ_JRGL01000113.1, read as the reverse complement.
GCTCCAGCAGCAGGGTCAGCTGATGGCGCAGGAAGTCGAGGAACAGCCGATCGTCGGTCTCCAGCGGTTGGGCGGTATTGATGAGGAGGTGGGCGAAATACTGTTGTTGCTGGCGCAGGGGCAGGCTGTACCAATACTGCCCCGCCTCGTACCGTTCGACCCCGTTGGTGCTGTGACAGAGCGCCCTGATGAAGTCATCGCCATAGGAGAACTGCGCCGGATAGAGCTTTTCCAGGCGTTGGCTGTCGAGCCTGATCAGCAGCATGTCGCTGACCGCCAGCATCTGGCGCAGCACGGCCTCCAGCTGGGAGAGCAACGCATGCTGGGGCAGACTGTGAGCCAACCGCATGATACGGCTGATCTTTTCTATCTTCTGCTGCCAGTGGGGATCCCGCTGCATGAGGGGGGAGGCCTGTCCCGCCAGCTGGGCGCCGGTCTGGGTCTCATGCAGCCGCTTGGCCAGACATTCCAGCAGCAGCCGCAGGGTGGGCAGGTGCTCGGGTGCCGCGCAGGCCAGCAACCACTGTACCTCGCCATGCTCCACCGCCTGCACACACCAGCCCTGATGTTCATCGAGCCGGGTGAGCTGCTCGGTGAGACGGGGCTCTTCACGCCCCAGTTGCTGCTTGAAGTCCTCGTCGAGCCGGTGTTCATACACCCAGTGCAAACCAGCATTCGTCAGCCCCAGCATGGCAAAGTGCCGCAAGGGACAGAGCTTGCCTAACTGCCCAAGCAGCCTGCCGTAGTCCTCCTGGGAGGCAGCGCCGGGCGCAGGGAAGTCCATGATGGAGGAGACGATCGCCAGCAAGGGCGCGGAGTCGTGCGGTGTGGTGGGCTGGACTGACATGCAAAACTCCCGAATGAACAGACCTTCAAGGGTTGCCGGAAGTAAACAGATTAAAAGGACTTCAACAGAAGCCCTTTCAATTACTTATAGCTTGTCGATCATGTAGTGAACAGCATTCAGGATCTCTTCGTCACTACAGGCGGCGCAGGTACCCCGTGGTGGCATCATGCCGGACTTGCCGGTGAAGCCTTCGATCGCGTGTTTCTTCAGGGTGTCTATGCCTTGGGCGATGCGGGGCTCCCAGGCGGCCTTGTCACCGCGCTTGGGGGCACCGGCCGCGCCGGTATCATGGCAGGCGAAGCAGGCGCCCTTGAACACGGTCTCGCCGTCGCGGGGACCGGACGATGCGGCAGCAGGCGCTGCGGCGGCCGTTGCAATCCCTTCCAGATCCTTGGCGGTGTATACCTGGCCGACCGGGGCGATACGCTCGGCAACGGCTTCCGCTGACATCTCGTCGGCAGCAAACACGGTGCCGGACAGACTGGCAACTGCCATCCCGGCAACCAGCAAATAGCTCAGTTTTCTCAACACGCTCATATACTCCCAGCAGGCTCTTATTATCCCTAGAAAACGACGGGATTATAACCGAATAGTTACAGGCATTTAAACGCTTGTGTGTGAAGTGTTAAGCAATCTGCGAATAAAAATTCGACGGTGGCAGGGGCTTGGGGGCTGGTGCAGGTAAAAAGAAACCCGGCTTTCACCGGGTTTTCTGGGGCAGGCATGGGAAAAGGCTGATTTATCCCGGTTGCGTATCACCTTGCCGGGCTGACCGATCCATCCACGTGCTGCCAAGGAGCGCTGATGTGAGCGATCCGGAGCCGCGATTGGCCTATCAATCCCAATTCAGGATCACCTTGCCGGACTGACCGGAGCGCATGGCGTCGAAGCCTTTCTGGAAGTCGTCGATGTGGAAGTTGTGGGTGATGATGGGGGAGAGATCCAGCCCGGACTGGATGAGGCTGGCCATCTTGTACCAGGTCTCGAACATCTCGCGGCCATAGATCCCTTTGATAAACAGCCCCTTGAAGATCACCTTGCCCCAATCGATGGCCATGGTGGCGGGGGGGATACCGAGCATGGCGATCTTGCCGCCGTGATTCATCTTGTCAATCATGTCCTGGAAGGCGCTGGGTACGCCGGACATCTCCAGCCCCACGTCGAAGCCTTCGGTCATGCCGAGCTCGGTCATGACGTCGGAGAGTTTTTCCGTGCTCACGTTGACGGCGCGGGTGGCGCCCATCTTGCGGGCCAGTTCCAGCCGGTATTCGTTGACGTCGGTGATCACCACGTGGCGAGCACCGACATGGCGGCAGACGGCGGCGGCCATGATACCGATGGGGCCGGCACCGGTGATGAGCACGTCTTCGCCCACCAGATCGAAGGAGAGCGCGGTGTGCACGGCGTTGCCGAAGGGATCGAAGATGGCGGCCAGCTCATCGGGTACGTTGTCCGGCAGCTTGAAGGCGTTGAAGGCCGGGATCACCAGATACTCGGCAAAGGACCCCGGGCGGTTGACGCCGACGCCGATGGTGTTGCGGCACAGGTGGGTGCGACCGGCACGGCAGTTGCGGCAGTGGCCGCAGGTGATATGGCCTTCACCTGAGACGCGATCCCCCACGGCGAAGCCACGCACCTCCTGACCGACGGCGACCACTTCCCCCACGTATTCGTGGCCCACCACCATGGGCACCGGGATGGTCTTCTGGGACCACTCGTCCCAGTTGTAGATGTGGATGTCGGTGCCGCAGATGGCGGTCTTGCGGATCTTGATCAGCAGATCGTTGTGGCCGAGCTCGGGGGCCGGGACATCCGTCATCCAGATGCCGACTTCTTTCTTCAGTTTGGAGAGTGCTTTCATGACAGACTTCCTCAGGACACTGCGCCGGACGGGGTGTGCGCAGCAATAGAGTGCAAAAAATGGGGCCGATATCGGCCCCGTTTCAATCAGATCACGCCGAGTTCACGGCCGATGCGGATGAAGGCGTCGATCGCCTTGTCCAGCTGCTCGCGGGTGTGGGCGGCGGACATCTGGGTGCGGATGCGGGCCTGATCCTTGGGCACCACGGGGAAGGAGAAGCCCACCACGTAGATGCCGGCAGCCAGCATGCGGCTCGCCATCTCGGAGGCCAGCTTGGCATCCCCCAGCATCACCGGAATGATGGCGTGATCGGCGCCGGCCAGGGTGAAACCGGCGGCGTTCATGCGCGTGCGGAAGTAGTCGCTGTTCTCCTTCAGCTGGGCACGCAGCGCGTGGCCCTCGGCCAGCATGTCGATCACCCTGATGGTGGCGGAGACGATGGAGGGGGCCAGGGAGTTGGAGAACAGGTAGGGACGGGAGCGCTGACGCAGCCAGTCGATCACCTCTTTCTTGCCGGAGGTGTAGCCGCCGGAGGCGCCACCGAGTGCCTTGCCCAGGGTACCTGTGATGATGTCGACCCTGTCCAGCACGCCGCAGTGTTCGTGGGTGCCACGGCCGTTCTCGCCGATGAAGCCGACCGCGTGGGAGTCATCCACCATGACCAGGGCATCGTACTTGTCCGCCAGATCGCAGATGGATTTCAGGTCGGCGATGACGCCGTCCATGGAGAAGACACCGTCGGTGGCGATCAACTTGAAGCGGGCGCCATCGGCGTTGGCCTGCTTGAGCTGGGCCTCCAGCTCGGCCATGTCATTGTTGGCGTAACGGTAACGCTTGGCCTTGCACAGCCGCACGCCGTCGATGATGGAGGCGTGGTTGAGGGCATCGGAGATGATGGCGTCTTCGGCGCCAAACAGGGTCTCGAACAGGCCGCCGTTGGCATCGAAGCAGGAGGAGTAGAGGATGCTGTCCTCGGTGCCGAGGAAGGTCGACAGCTTCTGCTCCAGCACCTTGTGTTGATCCTGGGTGCCGCAGATGAAGCGCACCGAAGCCATGCCGAAGCCGTGGCTATCGAGCCCCTCATGGGCCGCCTTGATCAGCTCAGGATGATTGGCGAGCCCCAGATAGTTGTTGGCACAGAAGTTCAGTACCTGCTCGCCGCCCACCGCGATCCTGGCCTGCTGAGCCGAGGTGATGATGCGTTCCTGCTTGTACAAGCCTTCCGCTTTGACCTGCTCGAGCTGCTCGCTCAGGTGACGATAGAATCCGTTAGACATCCTCGGTCCTCATTAGCTAATTAGGCTGCATGGTCGGGCGCTGCCGGCGTTTTGGCCATGGTGGTGAAACGTCGGTTGGTCCGATAGTGGGCAACATTTTACTGCAACCACTGCGCAGGAATTCAAATTATTATGCTGATATTCAACAATTGTGAAACAGATCTCACCCAGCTGGTTGGGCCAGCTGATGGTAATGTTGCTCCAGCTGGTGGATCTGTTCGGCAACCTGAGGCTGCACATAGGGACGCAGCAGGAACAACACCCGCAGGACCCCCTGATAGAGCAGTGGCTTGGTGATGCGGGTGGCGGGTGCCTGGGCTATCTGGAACGGGATCCAGCAGGTCACCACCATCTTGATGGTCTGGCCGAGATCCGGCAGGTCGTCATCGCTGACGTCTATGATGCCGCCTTCGCGCAGGCTCTTGAGCAGGGCGACCACGGAGGCGCGCAGCTGTTCCTGGGCCTTGAGGTACTTCTGTTGCAGCGGTTCGTCGCGACTGAGGATGTCCGGCAGATTCGCGTAGAAGAAGCGGAATTGCCACATCAGATAGAAGATGGCGTCCAGGTAGCCCATCAGATCTTCCAGCTTGATCTCGTTGCTGCGGGCCGGAGTGAAGCTGTCGCTCAGGTGGCGGGCATATTGATCGAAGATGGAGTGGATGATGTCTTCTTTATTGCGGAAGTGGTAATAAAGGTTGCCTGGGCTGATGCCGAGATGGGCGGCAATGTGGTTGGTGGTGATGTTGCGCTCACCCTGATCGTTGAACAGCTCGGTGGCGCTGTGAATGATCCTGTCTCTGGTTTTCATCGCTGATCCCTCTGCCGGGCCCTGTGCATCAAGGTCGAATCCCCTTGCGGCCCGTGATAAACTTTTCGGCAATTTCAAATTGGCCCACTATACACAGCTTTAACAGGCAGTCACACGGGGCCATCAACGTACGCGAGGCAAACTCCATGATCGTAGTAACTGGCGGTGCTGGCTTTATCGGCAGCAATCTGGTCAAGCAGCTGAACGCTCAAGGACGGACCGATGTGGTGGTCATCGATGACCTGACCGACGGCACCAAGTTCGTCAATCTGGTCGATCTCACCATCGCCGATTACATGGATAAGGACGAGTTCCAGGCGCGCATCGTCTCTGGCGACGAATTCGAGGAGTGGGATGGCGGTATCGAGGTGATCTTCCATGAAGGCGCCTGCTCCGCGACCACCGAGTGGAACGGCAAGTTCATCATGGAGGTCAACTACGAGTACTCCAAGGATCTGTTCCACTACTGCATCGAGCGGGAAATTCCGTTCATCTATGCCTCCTCCGCCGCCACCTATGGCGGCCGCAACGACAACTTCATCGAAGATCCGAAGTTCGAGCAGCCCCTCAACGTCTACGGCTACTCCAAGCAGCTGTTCGATCAGTACGTGCGCCGCTGGCTGCCGGAGATCGACTCCCAGGTTGTCGGTCTGAAGTACTTCAACGTCTATGGCCCGCGTGAGCAGCACAAGGGCTCCATGGCCTCCGTCGCCTTCCACCTCAACACCCAGGTGAAGCAGGGCGGCAACCCCAAGCTGTTTGAAGGCTGTGACGGCTTCCCGGATGGCGGCCAGATGCGCGACTTCATCTATGTGGACGACGTCTGCCAGGTGAACCTCTGGTTCTGGCAGAATCCGCAGCACTCCGGCATCTTCAACTGCGGCACCGGCCGGGCAGAGCCGTTCCAGAACGTGGCCGAGGCCGTGATCACGCATCACCAGCAAGGCGCCATCGAATACATTCCCTTCCCGGATCACCTGAAGGGTCGTTACCAGAGCTTCACCCAGGCCGATCTCACCAAGTTGCGCGGTGTCGGTTATGACGGCGAGTTCAAGACGGTGGCCGAAGGCGTGGCCGATTACATGGCCTGGTTGAACCGGGCTTGATCTCCTCCTGACGGGCGGCCCTGGCCGCCCGTCGATCGGATACGCTTGCATGAATATATTGATGGCACTCTCCCAGCTCGAAGTGACGGGAGCTGAGGTCTATGCCACCACGGTCGGTAACGAGCTGACCCGGCGTGGTCACAACGTTTTCTATGTTTCTGACACCCTGACCAAGCCCACCCAGGGGCCCGTGTTCAAGTTGCGTTTCAACAAGCGCAGCATCTTGCGCCGCTTCTGGCACGTGTTTTATCTCATCTATCTCATCAAGAAACACCACATCCAGTTGGTGCACGCTCACTCGCGCGCCTCCGGCTGGAGCAGCTATGTGGCCTGCAAGCTCACCGGTACGCCGATGATCACCACGGTGCACGGTCGTCAGCCGGTGCACGCGTCGCGCAAGGCCTTCCATGCACTCGGCTACCGGGCGGTGGCGGTGTGTGAGGACATTGCCCACCAGATCATCGACAACCTGGGGGTGGATCCGGCCAAGGTACAGGTGCTGCGCAACGGCATCGAGACCGATCAGTTCCAGCCTGTGCCGGCACCGGACAACGTCAGGCCGGTGATCGCCATCATAGGTCGACTGAGCGGCCCCAAGGGGGAGCTCTGCTATCGCCTGCTGGACGAGGTGCTGGACTTGGACGCCTGGCAAGTCCGTGTCGTCAGCGGCACCAAGGTGCCGGAGCGCTTTGCCCGCTTCCAGGACAAGGTCGATTTCGTCGGCTATGTGGATGACGTCCCCACTCTGCTGGCGGGTTGCGATCTGGTGATCGGGGCTGGTCGGGTGGCGATGGAATCGCTGCTGTGCGGCCGCCCTGCCTTCGCCATCGGCGAGGCCAAGGCCATAGGTCTGGTCACCGAGCAGAATCTGGATGAAGCCCTGGCCAGCAACTTCGGCGACATAGGGCCACAGGATCTGGCGATCGACTTTGCCGCACTGCAGGCACAGATAGTCACTGCATTGGCCAGCAAGGTGGTGTCCGACACTCTGCGTCAGCGTATTCAGCATGAATATGGTTTGCAGGGCGTGGTGAGCGGGCTCGAATCCGTCTATCAGGATGCCGTGGTGGAGACCCTGCGCCGGGAGATGCCGGTCATCATGTATCACCGTTTCATTGAGCACGACAGCGAGAAAGGGGTGCACGGCACCTGGCTGCCCGTCGCCATGTTCGAGAAGCACCTGAAACTGATGAAGTGGCTGGGCTACGAGACCCTGACCTTCCGGGATCTGGCGGACAAGGGCTTCATCCATCGGCTGCAATACGGCAAGAAGTACCTGATGATCACCGTCGACGACGGTTATCGGGACAATCTGACCCGCATGCTGCCGCTGCTGGAAAAATATGGTTACAAAGCCGTGGTGTACATAGTAACCGGCGAGGATCACAATCGCTGGGATGTGGAGCATCCGACCCACCCCGACACGCCGGTGGCGCTGATGAATGGCGAAGAGATCAAGGCGCTGGTGGCCTCTGGGCATGTCGAGATTGGGGGGCATACCTTGACCCACCCTCGTCTCAGCAGGCTCGCCCCCGAAGCTCAGGCCCACGAGATCCGAGCCAACAAGGAGAGGCTGGAACAGTTGCTCGGCCATCCACTGCTGTCATTCGCGTACCCCTACGGGGATCTGAACGACGACGCTAAGACACAAGCCAGTGCTGCCGGTTATCGCTTTGCTGTGGCCACCAACAGCGGCCCCAGGGCCATGCACCAGGATCCGTTCCAGATCCGCCGGATCGCCATCTTCCCCCGCACCGACGCATTCGGGCTCTGGCGCAAGATCCGGGGTAACTACGTCTTCAGAAAATCTTGACAGGAAAATAACATTGCTCTGGCTGAAAAATAATACCCGAACGGCGAGTAAGGATTTTCTCTATTTCTTTCACGGCAAGGTATTCAGTAACTTTATTTTCCTGAATATCTTGGGCTATGCCGTCTTCAAAGATTCGATACAGCTGATCGCTGATGTCTGCCAGACCATCATAGTGCTGGCAACCTTGGGCGCATTCTATGTAGAAAGAGCATTTTTCGTAAAAAACAGAGTTTTTCAATTTCTCTGCCTGGGTATGGTGGTGCAGTGTTTAAGCTGGCTTTCGTCCAAGTATTATGTCTACGATTATGCGCTTAAATACCCTTCGCTGAAGTCGATGGCTTACCTCTTCTTCTTCGTCGGCATCGCCTACTGGCTGAAAGGGGAACCACGGCGAATCCTTATCCTGCTGCTGACATTCTGCGCCGGCGTCATATTCACCTTCGGTTATCATTCGGCTTTCTTCTCCGTTTTCGAGTCGGGTCTGGATGGTGCCAGGGTCGACTTCAATTACCGCAATGCCCAGCATGGCTCACTGATAGCGGGTGCCTGTTTCCTGTTCTTCGTGATCCTGTTGTTCACATCGACGTTTAAGAAACCGGCACTGGCCAACCTGGGGATAATGCTCGGCATAGTATTGTTTGGCGTCTTCTCCGTTATCTTGCAATCCCGTCAGTCCTGGTTGGCTATCTCGCTCTCACTCGCCATTCTCCCCTTGCTCGACGATGGGGAGCATTGGCCAAGGCGCAAGGTCATCATCACCTACGGTATATTGCTGATCACCATGCTGGCGCTCTATCAGGTGCCATTTATCAAGGAGAGGCTGCTGTCCGGCTTCGTGCACCAGGGAGATGTGCAGGCCATTTTGACGGGCAACTGGAATGGGGTGCAGGATGCCAGCATCGGGATCAGGCTAAAAACCTGGCTGGAGGCGATCCAGTGGTTCTTGGCCCACCCACTCTTCGGCACGGGTTATGGCAGCCAATCGCTGGTCATTACCCTGTCCAAGACTTTGCCGGATTACATCACTCGGGAGTTCCGTCACCTGCACAACTCCAATATGGAGACCCTGGTATCGTGGGGGATTGCCGGCTTCCTGGTGTTGTATGGCACACTCTTGTCCGTGGCTCGCCAGGTACTGTCATGTTCGGAGTCTTCACGCTTCATCAAGATGCTGACGGTTTCCTTTATCGTCTATTGGGTCATCATCAATAATTTCGAATCATTTTTCTATATGCGCTCCGGACAGTGGGTATTCAGTGTGTTCATGGGGGCCATCTACTCGGTCGCACTGCATAGAGGGCTGAAGGTGTTTGCAAAGGAAGGTCATGAAAATCTACGTCGTTAGTCTGGAGAAGGCCGCGGAACGTCGCCTGCGAGTCGAAACCGTCTTGTCTGCCCGCGGTATCGAGTTTGAATTTTTCAATGCGGTCAACGGCTTTGAGGGGCTCCCAGAACGGCTGCAGGAGATGCCGGATGATCGGCACAGGGTGATGTTCAGGAGCCGGCCGCTGACCCCGGGGGAGAAGGGGTGCTACGCCAGCCATTTTCTGTTGTGGGAGAAGTGCGTCGAACTCAATGAACCCATCCTCATCCTGGAGGATGATTTCCTGCCTACCCAGTATTTTGAAGAGGTGCTGGGGACCCTGCCCAAGGTCCACGAGCAGTATGAGTATGTGAAGGTGGAACCCCAGGTCGGGTCGGCCACCGCATTGACCACCATAGACAACATGCAACTCATGTTCTGGCACAACAACATGTGCTGGACGACGGGCTACAGCCTCTCGCCGAAGGGGGCCCGCCGTCTGCTGGAACACAGCAGGAGATGGCTGTGCTCCGTCGATAATTTCATCGGCGAGTCTTACCGTACCGGCCTCGTCTGCGCCGGCCTTATTCCCTATGCCATCTACAGCCCGCGCGACATGGGCAGCGATATCCAGAACAAGGTGGCACTGGAGAAGGTGCCGCTGAAGTTCAAATTGACCCGCGAGTTGTACCGCTTCTACCGGCTCATCAGAATGACCTTGTGGAACTTGAAGCATGCGGGGGGCAAACCATGAGTGCCGGTGCGAGCAACAAAGTCATTCATGCCATCTGGCTGGGCAACCGGCTGCCTCCCCTGGCCCATGTGTGCATCGACGACTGGCGAAAACAGGGTTACGACTACAAGCTGTGGCTGGATACGGACCCGCAGATAAAGCGCTGGATCCAGGAGTGCACCTTCGCCCGGGAGTGTTACCGACGCGGACTGCTGGCCTTCGTGACCGACTACCTGCGCCTCAAGATCCTCGCCCAGGAAGGTGGTCTCTACCTGGATACCGATGTCACCATCAATCAGGACCCCTTCCCGCTCTTCGAGTCGGTGATGTTTGGAGTCGGCTATGAATCCGAGCGGCTGATCGGCACCGCGGTGATCTACGCCCGGAAGGAGTCGCTGCTGTTGTCCGAGCTGGTGCGATTCTACGAAGAGGAGATCATGTCCTCCCCGCTGTTCATGGGGCCCGACATCATGACCGAGCTGGTGGCCCGCAAGCTCGCGGCGTCCGGTGAGGCCGCGCTGATCGCTCCGGCTCACTATTTTTATAATTATCAAGGTGAAGCGATTCACTTCGAGCCCGTAGCAGAGCGTTATATGACCCACTGGTTCCAGCACAGCTGGAAACGTTCGAATGGTCTCATCTTCCTGCGCGCGAAAGCCAAGGGGTGGTCCGGGTATCTCTACGAGTGGCAGAAAGAGTTCTTCCGCCTGAGGAAATGATGGGCCGGTACCGCCAATAACTTGGGGGGTTGGTGCATGAGCCGAGGCTGGCTACTCAGGCCTCGGCATGTGTCGAGTCGACCTCACCCCAGAGCCGGGTCAGCCTCTCCTGCACGTTCAGGATCTCCTGCTCGGGATCCTGATGATCGGTGTCGATGAACTGATAGCGGGGGTGGGAGACAGGGTTGGCGATGGCCGAGTGACCCAGGGGGGATACGATGGTCAGCAGCGGTATGTCCAGCGCCTGTGCAATGTGACGGGGGCCCGTGTCGTTGCCGACGAACAGCTGGCAATGGGCGAAGAGCCCGACCAATTCCCGCACCGAGCGGGTTTGAACCTGATCGAACACACTGGCTTGCAACGGGGTGGGCAGCAAAGGTTTCAGGCCCCTGTTGTACTCCTCTTCCCCCGGTCCGCAGTAGATCAGGATCTGGGCGTCGTGTTGTTCGATCAGCCATTGTGCCACCTTGGCAAAGCAGCCGATGGGCCAGCGTTTGTAATGCCCCAGCGAGTTGACTCCCATGGCGATCAATGGCCGCGCGAGATCGATGCCCGCTGTCAGCAAGGTGTCACGTCCCCGCCGTTTTTCTTCCTCGCTCAGCCAGAGATAGTAGTTACGATCCTCGTGGGCGGGTTTGAGGGGGGCGAGCAGGGCAAAGCGATCGTCGACCAGGGTGCTGTTACCCTGATGCTGGGTGTCTTTGCGAAACCGTACTATGCGGTTGTGGCCAAGCCGCCAGGGAAAGGAGTCGAATCCTATCCGCAATTTGGCCCCCGACAGCAGGCAGGTCAGCAGACCTATCATCTGGCCCTGGCTGTTGATCACCACGTCATAACGCTCGCGGCGGATCCCCAGCAGCAGCGCCTTCATGTAGCCCCACTCGTTGCGACGCGCCTTCTCGATGACGATTAGCTTGTCGATATTGGGGTTACCCTCCGCCATGCCCGCGCAGTAATCCATGACCAGATAGTGAACTTCCCCGGCGGTATCGTTCTGCTTGAGATTGTTGCAAAGGGCCGTGGAGATCAGTACGTCCCCTATCTGTTTGGTTTGTACTACTAGGTATTTCATGGAGAAGGCCTCAAGTGAGGTCATGGTTGAGCGACAGCACAACAGCATATCGTACTCGACCGTCAGATGCTGCCGCGACGGCGTGAAAATCCGATCAGGCGCACTGCGGCAGCCTCTTTTTTCCGGCCGATGTTTAATTGTTGGTCATGCAGGCCAGGCAGGAACGTGGATCGACAAAGGCACGACCCAGGGGTCGTGCCAGCTATCAAAATGGTGAGGGGCGATCAGCGCACTATCAGGCCGAGCAGTATGCCCATCACGCCGACGCCGGTGTTGGCAAAGCCAAGATCCCCCAATACCGGCAGCAGGAACGTCGGCAGTAAGGTGATCAGCAGGCCGTTGGCGAAGGCCCCGAGCGGGCACGACGACCACCGGTGGCATTGCCAAACACCCCGGCGGCGGCACCGACGAAGAAGTGCGGTACCACGCCCGGGATGATGAGGGTCAGCCCCAGCAGATAGAGCAGCACCATGCCCACCAGGCCGGCGACGAAGCTCGACAGGAAGCCGATCAGCACCGCATTGGGGCAAAAAGGAAGACGATGGGGCAGTCCAGCGTCGGTTTGGCGTTCGGCACCAGCTTGTCGGAGATCCCATTGAAGACTGGTACTATCATCGGCGATGCCCATGGTGAAGGAGATGGCCGCCGGGGTATCGCGCAGGAACAGCAGGCTCTTGGGTACCTGCACCTCTTTACTGCTGTGAGCCTTGTCGATCCAGCCGGCCAGCGCATGCAGGGCTGGCAGAAGGCGCGGCTGGACAACTACCTCTCCCCCGATGCCATCATCAACACCTCGGAGCGGCCGAGCTTCAGCACCGGTGCTGCCATGCTGGGGGAGATGCTGCTGCACTGGCCCGAACTGGCTGCGCTGATCTGTGTCAACGACGAGCTGGCGGCGGGCGTGCTATTTGAATGCCAGCGCCGCCATCTGAGCGTGTCGGGCAAGCTGGCCGTCGCTGGCTTCGACGATCTGGATGTGGCGCGCGTCTGTTACCCGGCGCTCACCTCGGTCAGGATCCCCTATCACCAGATGGGCCAGGAGGCGGCGGCATTGATCCTGCGTCAGCTGGCGAGTGACGAGGTGGCGGGCATGGCCCTGGCGTTGTATTTTCAACTGCAAAAGCGTCAAAGCACCTGATTAATGACTACAAAAAACCGAGAGGCAAGCATGTTCAAGGCTCTGTTACTGGAAAACCAGGATGGCAAGACTGTCCCGACCCTGACTCAACTGGCCGAGAGCCAGCTGCCGGAAGGGGAAGTGCGGGTGGCGGTGAGCTTCAGTTCCATCAACTACAAGGACGGGCTGGCCATCACCGGCAAGGGCAGGATAGTGCGCCAGTGGCCGCTGGTGCCGGGGATCGACTTCGCCGGTACCGTGCTGGAATCCGCCGATGCGCGCTATCAGGTGGGCGATCGGGTGGTGCTGACCGGTTGGGGCGTGGGCGAGGGCCACTGGGGCGGCATGGCCGAGCAGGCGCGGGTCAAGGCGGACTGGCTGGTGCCGCTGCCAGCCGGGCTGGATGAGCGCCAGGCCATGTGCATTGGCACCGCCGGCCTCACCGCCATGCTGTGCGTGCTGGCGCTGGAGGAGGCGGGCATCACTCCCGCGAGCGGCGAGGTGCTGGTGACCGGCGCCGCCGGTGGGGTGGGCTCGACCGCCGTCGCCCTGCTGGCGGCGCTGGGTTATCAAGTCGCGGCCCTGACCGGCCGTCCCGAAGAGCAGGGCGAGATGCTGAGGGCGCTCGGTGCCAGCCGCATAGTGCCGCGCAGCGAGCTGCTGGAGCCGGCCAAGCCGCTGGAGAAGCAGCTGTGGGCCGGTGCCATCGATACCGTCGGCAGCCAGGTGCTGGCCAAGTTGCTGGCCCAGATGAACTACGGCGGCGCCGTGGCGGCCTGCGGGCTGGCGGGCGGTTTCGACCTGCCCACCAGCGTCATGCCTTTCATCCTGCGCAACGTGCGTCTGCAGGGGGTGGACTCGGTGATGTGCCCGCTGGCACGGCGCCAGCAGGCCTGGGCAAGGTTGGCGCGGGATCTGCCCGCCAGCTTCTTCGAGCAGGCGGTGACCGAGATAGGGCTGGAGCAGGTGGTGACCACCGCCGAGGCCATTACCCTGGGTCAGGTGGCGGGTCGTACCCTGGTCAAACTCTGAGCAACGGCACTGGCGAGCCCCATTTTTCTGGATAGACTTTGAAGGCCGGTGCACTATCCAAGGAGAATGAGCATGGGTGAACAGACGCCGGATTACGAGCTCGATGATGATTGGGAGCCGGAATCCTGGGAAGACGAGCTGGAGGAGCTGGATGACGAGGGTTGGCAAGACTTTGACTCCCTCGACGATCAGTAAACCCCGGTGAAACGTACGGGCGGGCCCAGGGGCCCGCCCGATTTTTTTTGTGTATTCAGCGGGATGCGGCTTGGTGGGGGTTGTCGGGCTGGTTAGAATGAACTGCTCAAATGGCGCTGTGAGAGTAGGAACCCTCGCCGCGCCGCAGGACGGATAACCAGCGTCATGGACGCTCAAGGATGAATATGCGCTTACTCGTCATCATGCTGTGTGCCGGCCTGCTCGGGGGTTGTGTCTCCAACTCGGACGATCCCTGCGAGAAGGTATGGGCCGATGTGGGGGAGGGAGACGGCAAGCTGGGCTTCACCGCCGATCGGGTGGAATTCCATCAGACCCAGTGCGGGACCAAGGTGGATGTCGCCATGTGGCAGCAGGGTCGCCAGAAGGGGCTGGCCTGGTACTGTCGCCCCGAACACCTCTATCTGGCCGGTCGATCCGGGGAGGAGTACCGTGGCGTCTGCCCCAATGACGTGCAGGCCCGTCGCCTGTTCGAGCAGGGCCGCCAGGGCTGGACCGATCAATAAGAGGGGTCGACCCTCTCAGGAATGACAGAGACGGAGAGAGTGGGACCGGATGGCCTACTCCTCCTTCCCCTTCAGCCGCAGCGGCTGGCACAGATACTGTTTGTCGTTGGCGCTGCGGGCACACTTGCCACACACGAATTTGGGCTTCTTTACTATCTTGCGCAGCGCCTTGAGCTCGAAGGGGATCTCATTACGGCGCCATTCACACAGCGTCTTGTGGCCCATGACGATGACTCCCTCGACAACGAATGGGGTAAATCCGATGAGCCGGGTGCGCTGTCGGCACTGCGCTCATTCCGCTTTACTGGTAGAGATACTTGGTGAAGATGAGCTCGCGTACCGCCTTCTTGCCCGTCTCCTTCACCAGCAGCTCATTGACCCGGTTCTCGCACTCCTTGCGCAACTCTTCCCGGCTCACCAGTGACTTGATCTGATCGCCGGTCTTGCTGCCAATCAGGCGGATGATGGCGTCGCGGATCAAGGGGTCATGCTGCTCCAGCAGCTTGAGATCGGCGGCATTCTCAGCCATCAGTTCTACCGTCACTCGCACATAGCCCAGGGTTTTGCCATCTCCCAGGTAATTGGTGATGATGTCCGGATCCAGCGCATGATAGGCAAATCCCGGCTTGGCGGCAGAGGCCGGATCGGCTGCGGGCTCCTCGGCGGCGGAGGCTTGTGCATTCAACGCGGTACAACTCAGCAATAACATCAGCAGAACATTGGCGATCTTCATCTAGATGGCTCGGCAGCGACGGGTGCCCCATTTTTGATGCTGTCATCGGGGCCGTCAAGCACGGATGTTCTTACAATTCTCCATTGATTTACGGATAATAAACCGGATTTTAACCTGACAACGGAAATCTCCGGATGGTGAAGCTGTGAAGTCCGAGTTGACTGTTCCCCTCATCCAGCTCGCGCCCTGGCGGGCACCCGAGCAGTGCGAGCCCCCAGAGGCGCTGCATCCCTGGTTGCTGGAAGCCGATTCCATGACCCGTCGGCTGCGTCGCTACAATCGCCAGCTGTCGGTACAACTGCTGGGCAATAGCAGCGTGTCGCTGGCGGCCGATGAGCAGGCGCTGGTGGCGGCCGACTGCCCCCAGGGGCTGTGCCGCGAGGTGATACTGCACGGGGATGGCGGGCCGGCCATCCTGGGCTGGACCCTGTTTGCCGAGGCGGCATTGCAGGGGGGCGGTTTACATGATCTGGGTGAGCAGCCTTTGGGTGAACGTATCTTCGGTCATGAGCCTGCAAAACGAGATCATCTGTTGCTGGCATGTTTCGAAATCCTGGCCAACCCCTGGTGTCCGGCCGCCATTGTCTGGGGGCGTCGTTCCCGTCTCTATCTGGGGCAGTGGCCCTTGCTGGTCCACGAACTCTTCCTGCCCTCGCTATCGTCCAACCCGCTGCCATCGAATAAGGAGCCGGAGTGAAATTGTTAACCAAGGAGCGGGGACTGGCCTATGTGCAGTTGGCCCGCATCGACAAGCCGATCGGCACCCTGCTGCTGCTGTGGCCGACCCTGTGGGCACTTTGGCTGGCGGCCGGTGGCCTGCCGGATCCCTGGATCCTGATCGTGTTCGTGGTGGGGGTCTTCCTGATGCGCTCCGCCGGTTGTGTCATCAATGACTATGCGGATCGCAACTTCGATGGTCACGTGAAACGCACCGCCGGACGGCCGCTGCCCATGGGCAAGGTCGCGCCGCGCGAGGTGCTGGTGCTGTTCGCCGTGCTGGCTCTCGTCTCGTTCGCCCTGGTGCTGACCCTGAACCCGCTCACCATAGGTCTGTCGTTCGCCGGCCTGCTGCTGGCGGTCTGCTACCCCTTCATGAAGCGTTTCATTCCCATACCGCAGCTGGTGCTGGGGATGGCCTTCTCCTGGTCCATTCCCATGGCCTATGCGGCCCAGGCCAACGCGCTGCCTCCGGTGGCCTGGCTGCTGTTTCTCGCCAATGTGCTGTGGACCATCGCCTACGATACCCAGTACGCCATGGTGGACAGGGACGACGATCTCAAGCTCGGCCTGAAATCGAGCGCCATCCTGTTCGGTCGCCAGGACAAGCGGATCATCGGTGTGCTGCAGCTGGCGACCCTGTTGATCCTGCTGCTGGTGGGCCAGCTGATGGTGCTCGGCTCGGGTTACTACTGGGGCTTGCTGGGGGCGGGGGCGTTGTTCGTCTATCAGCAGCGGCTGATCCGGGAGCGGCAGCGAGAAGCCTGCTTCAAGGCGTTCCTCAACAACAACTACGTGGGGGCGCTGGTGTTGCTGGGGGTGGCGAGTCACTACCTTTGAGTCAGCGCGGCGCCACCGCGTGCTCACCCCGGGGTGAGCAACATTTGTGAAAAAGGCCGCATCTTGATGCGGCCTTTTTATTTCCAGTGTCCCGTCTTGAATATGGTTTACACCTT
>NZ_JRGL01000112.1 GCF_000764655.1 Aeromonas aquatica | reverse complement strand
TCCGTCAGACGGTATTTAAATGCTGAAGAAATGGCTGGAAGCTGTTTCTTTAACCAGTAAGCATGGGTTCCTCTGACAATATCTATTGCATTATCAGAATTGACAGGGAATTATGCTGACGGCGAGGTATTTATCTCGTTGATGGACAAACGCATGGAATGTTCTTGTTGGAGTATGGAAATGACTCATAAAAAAACAATTATTAATACCCTCTTGGTGGCAGCATTGTTTGGCGGTATCAGCGCGGCACAGGCCGCCGATGTGCCTGCCGGCACCAAGTTGGCAGACGTTCAGACCCTGGTGAAAGGCAATGGATCCGAGCCTGCAACCCTGGACCCGCACAAGGTCGAGGGAACGGTCGAATCCAATATTCTGCGCGACCTGTTCGAAGGTCTCGTCTCTTCCGGTCCCAAGGGTGAAGTGCTGCCCGGCGTGGCCGAGTCCTGGGAAACCAAGGACAACAAACACTTCGTGTTCCACCTGCGCAAAGATGCCAAGTGGTCCAACGGGGATCCCGTGACCGCCCACGATTTCGAATTCGCCTTCAAGCGGGCCGTCGATCCCAAAACCGCTTCTCCTTATTCCTGGTATCTGGAAATCCCGACCATCATCAATGCCAGTGCCATCATCGCAGGCAAGCAGCCAGCCGATAGCCTGGGTGTGAAGGCGGTGGACGACTACACCTTCGAAGTGCAGCTGGAAAAGGCAGTGCCCTATTTCGTCAGCATGCTCTCCCACACCACCACCTACCCGGTGCCGAAGAAGGTGATCGAGCAGTATGGTGAGAAGTGGACCCAGCCTGGTCATATGGTGTCCAACGGTGCTTACCAGTTGAAAGATTGGGTGGTCAACGAGCGCGTCGACGTCGAGCGCAACCCCAACTACTGGAACAACGCCAAGACAGTGGTCAACAAGGTGACCTACCTGCCGCTCCAGAACACCGCGGATCTGAACCGCTACCTGGCCGGTGAAGTGGACATGACCTACCAGATGCCCATCGAGCGCTTCAAGCAGATGAAGAAAGAGAAGCCCGATGAGCTGAAGGTGACCGGTTACGTCGGTACCTACTACTACCAGTACAACTTCAAGAAGAAGCCGTTTGACGATGTGCGAGTGCGTACCGCGCTCTCCTACGCCATCGATCGCAACGTGATCGCCGACAAGGTGATGGGCCAGGGCCAGACCCCGGGCTACACGCTCGTTCCTGATTTTGTCGACGGCTTCAAACCGGTGGCACCGGACTGGTCCAAACTGACCCAGGCCGAGCGTAACACCAAGGCCAAAGAGCTGCTGACCGAAGCCGGTTTCGGTCCGGGTCACCCGCTCAAGTTCGAACTGCTCTACAACACCGACGACAACCACAAGAAGGTCGCCGTTGCGGTCGCCTCCATGTGGAAGAAGCTGGGTGTCGAAGTGAGCCTGGTGAACCAGGAGTGGAAGACCTACCTGCAAACCAAGGCGCAGGGTCAGTTTGACGTGGGCCGCGCCGGCTGGATCGCGGACTACAACGAAGCCTCCTCCATGCTGGATCTGATGCAGACCACCCACGGCAACAACGATGGCAAGTACTCCAACGCCACCTTTGACAAGCTGATGAGCGAGTCTCGCGATCAGGTGGATGATGCCTCCCGCAACAAGCTCTATGTCCAGGCCGAAGAGATCCTGGCCAAAGACATGCCGATCGCGCCCATCTATCAGTACGTGACTGCCCGTATGGTGAAACCTTTCGTGGGCGGTTACCCGGCCAACCCGCTGGATAACCTCTACAGCAAAGATATGTACATCGTTGCTCACTGAGTAAAGAAACAAGTCGCATAACAAAGCAGGCCCGCCAGATGGCGGGCCTTATATTACAACCGCGACCCTTTGGAAGCAGTACAGGACAGGAACTGTCAATGTTGAAATTTATCTTTAAACGTCTACTGGAGGCGATCCCGACTCTGCTGGTCTTGATCACCGTCTCCTTCTTCATGATGCGCTTTGCCCCGGGCAACCCCTTCACCAGCGAACGCGCTCTGCCGCCGGAAGTGCTGGCCAACATCGAGGCCAAGTACGGCCTGGACAAGCCCATCGGCGTGCAATACCTCAGCTATCTTGGCAATCTGGTCCAGGGTGATCTGGGTCCCTCGTTCAAATACAAAGACTTCAGCGTCAACGATCTGGTGAGCCAGGCGCTGCCGGTGTCCGCCAAGATAGGCTCGGTTGCCTTCCTGCTGGCGGTGACCTTGGGGGTGACCTTCGGCACCATAGCCGCGCTCAAGCAAAACACCTTCATCGACTACTTATTGATGTCGTCGGCCATGACCGGGGTAGTGATCCCGGGCTTCGTGCTGGCGCCCTTGCTGGTGCTCTTCTTCAGTATTTATCTGGGCTGGCTGCCAGCCGGGGGCTGGCAGGGCGGGGGAGCACAATACATGGTGTTGCCGGTGTTCGGCATGATGATGTACTACGTCTCCGCCATCTCGCGCATCATGCGTGGCAGCATGATCGAGACCATGAATTCCAACTTCATCCGCACCGCCCGCGCCAAGGGCCTGCCACTGCGCCACATCATCCTGAAACATGCGCTGCGCCCGGCCATGTTGCCGGTGGTGTCCTACCTGGGCCCGGCCTTCGTCGGCATCATCACGGGCTCCGTGGTGATCGAGACCATCTTCGGCCTGCCGGGAATCGGTCAGCTGTTCGTCAACGGTGCCCTCAACCGTGATTACTCCATGGTGCTCGGTCTGACCATTCTGGTCGGCGCCCTCACCATTACCTTTAACGCCGTGGTCGATATTCTCTATGCCGTCATCGATCCCAAGATCCGTTACTAAGTCGGGAGTACATCATGGTTGTTACAACTGAAAAGCGCGAAGCCGTCGAGGCGTTCGCCCAGAAAGTGGACGTGGTGGAAGGGCGTTCCCTGTGGAAGGATGCCCGTCGCCGATTCCTGCGCAACAAGGCGGCGCTGACCAGCCTCATCATATTGAGCATCATAGGGCTGGCGGTGATCGTCGGGCCGCACCTGTCTCAATTCACCTTCGATGATCCGGACTGGGATGCCATGCAGACCGCGCCGGACCTGGCCGCGGGCCACTACTTCGGCACCGACAGCCTGGGGCGCGATCTGTTCGTGCGCACCCTGCTGGGCGGCCGTATCTCGCTGATGGTCGGCATCATGGGCGCCATGGTGGCGGTGATCATCGGCACCTTGTATGGCGCGGCCTCCGGCTTCATCGGCGGTCGCGTCGACAGCCTGATGATGCGCATTCTGGAGATCCTCAACGCCTTCCCCTTCATGTTCTTCGTGATCATGCTGGTGACCTTCTTCGGTCGCAACCTGGCCCTCATCTTCCTCGCCATCGGCGCGGTGAGCTGGCTGGACATGGCGCGGATAGTGCGAGGCCAGACTCTGAGCCTCAAGAGCAAGGAGTTCATCGAGGCGGCCCACGTCTGTGGCGTCTCCAAGTGGAAGATCATCACCCGTCACATAGTGCCGAACGTGCTCGGCATCGTGGCTGTGTACGCCACCTTGCTGGTGCCGGGCATGATCATGTTCGAATCCTTCCTGAGCTTCCTGGGGCTCGGTGTGCAGGAGCCCATGACCAGCTGGGGCGCCCTGCTGGATGAAGGCTCCAAGTCGATGGAAGTGGCCATCTGGCAACTCCTGTTCCCCGCCGGTTTCATGGTGGTGACCCTGTTTTGCTTCAACTTCCTCGGGGATGGTCTGCGTGATGCGCTCGATCCAAAAGATCGATAAGAAAGCAGCCATGGAACGCGCATAGCGTCCAAAGGATTGCCAGCCAAGCGCCACGAAAGATCGATAAGGAGTTTTTTATGAAGTTACTGGATGTAAAAGATCTGCGGGTCGAATTCAAGACCCCGGACGGCAATGTGGTCGCCGTAAACGACCTCAACTTTTCTCTGGCCGCCGGTGAGACCCTGGGGATCGTCGGCGAGTCCGGCTCTGGCAAGTCCCAGACCGCGTTTGCCATCATGGGCCTGCTCGCCAAGAACGGCGTCATCACCGGCTCCGCCAAGTTCCAGGGTGACGAGATCCTGAACCTGCCGGAGTCCAAGCTCAACCGTATCCGCTCCGAGAAGATCGCCATGATCTTCCAGGACCCCATGACCTCCCTGAACCCCTATATGAAGGTGAAGGATCAGCTGATGGAAGTGCTGATGCTGCACAAGGGGATGAGCAAGGCGGCGGCGTTCGAGGAGTCGGTACGCATGCTGGACGCGGTCAAGATCCCCGAGTCGCGCAAGCGGATGAACATGTACCCGCACGAGTTCTCCGGTGGCATGCGCCAACGGGTGATGATCGCCATGGCGCTGCTCTGCCGCCCGCAGCTGCTCATCGCCGATGAGCCGACCACGGCGCTGGACGTGACGGTGCAGGCCCAGATCATGACCCTGATGAACGAGCTCAAGCGGGAGTTCAATACCTCCATCATCATGATCACCCACGACTTGGGCGTGGTGGCCGGTATCTGTGACAAGGTGCTGGTGATGTATGCCGGTCGCACCATGGAGTACGGCCGGGTCAACGACATCTTCTACCGCCCGAGCCACCCCTACACCGAGGGGCTGCTGCGCGCCATTCCCCGTCTCGATACCGAAGGGGAAGAGCTGCCCACCATCCCGGGCAACCCGCCCAACCTGCTGCGTCTGCCCACCGGCTGCCCCTTCCAGGAGCGTTGCCACCGGGTACACGAGATCTGTGGCAAGCAGTCCCCGATCCTGACGCCCTTCGGCGATGGCCGGGCACGCGCCTGCCACTGGGAATCGGATGTCATGAATGCGGGTGTGATCGTCAAGGGGGCCAACTAAATGGGTACCGACAAGAAACTGCTGCTGGAAGTGTCCGACCTCAAGGTCCACTTCAGTATCAAGAGTGACAAGGCCTGGCCCTGGGCCAAACCCTCGGCGCTGAAGGCGGTGGATGGCGTCACCCTGCGCCTCTACGAGGGGGAGACCCTGGGCGTAGTGGGGGAGTCCGGCTGTGGCAAGTCCACCTTCGCCCGGGCGCTGATCGGCCTGGTGCCGGCCACCGATGGCAAGGTCGTCTGGCTCGGCCAGGATCTGACCCAGCTCGATCATCAGGCGCTGCGGGAGAAGCGCAAGGAGATCCAGATGATCTTCCAGGATCCGCTGGCTTCCCTGAACCCGCGCATGACCATAGGCGACATCATCGCCGAGCCGCTCATCACCTTCTATCCCCAGCTCTCCAAAGAGCAGGTGAGAGACAAGGTACGCACCATGATGACCAAGGTGGGGCTGCTGCCCAACCTGGTGAACCGCTATCCGCACGAGTTTTCCGGCGGTCAGTGTCAGCGCATCGGCATCGCCCGGGCGCTGATCCTGGAGCCCAAGATGATCATCTGTGACGAGCCTGTCTCGGCGCTGGATGTCTCTATCCAGGCTCAGGTGGTGAACCTGCTCAAATCCCTGCAAAAGGAGATGGGGCTGTCCCTCATCTTCATCGCCCACGATCTGTCGGTGGTCAAACACATCTCGGATCGGGTGCTGG
Organism: Aeromonas aquatica; assembly: GCF_000764655.1. Classification (GTDB taxonomy): domain Bacteria; phylum Pseudomonadota; class Gammaproteobacteria; order Enterobacterales; family Aeromonadaceae; genus Aeromonas; species Aeromonas aquatica. The sequence continues at coordinate 6,029 of NZ_JRGL01000112.1, read as the reverse complement.
TGATGTATCTGGGCAACGCGGTGGAGCTCGGCACCCGCCAGGAGATCTTCGCCAACCCCTTGCATCCTTACACCAAGGCGCTGATGTCGGCGGTACCCATTCCGGATCCGGACCTGGAGCGCAGCAAGGTCATCCAGATCCTGGAAGGGGATCTGCCCTCGCCGATGAACCCGCCGTCCGGCTGCGTGTTCCGCACCCGCTGCCCGGTGGCCGGCCCCGAATGTGCCAAGACCCGGCCCATGCTGGAGGGGAACTTCGACCATGCGGTCTCCTGCCTCAAGGTGGATCCACTCTGAGGCTGACAACTCGATAAGGGCGCCTGCTGGCGCCCTTCTTTTTTGCATGGCGGATAAGATGCCTCTTGGCGTTATCTTTCAGGGTTGCTATCATCCGCCCAACAAGGGGAGTAACTTCTCGTCGGTTTGTCGTCATTACGGTGCACCCATATCCTGCAGTGCACCCGGCAGCCGGGCAGCAATCATCTTGCTGTAAGTGAGACCTTGCCGAGAGGCAAGGTGTATCTGCTCCCAAAGCGAACCCACGCCTCTCGGTCGTGGGTTTTTCGTTTTTGGGAGAAGTGAAAATGGGTGAATGGTGGATGTGGACAGGCTTCTTCAGCATAGTGCTGGTCCTGTTATGGATTGATATCCGCTTCGTCGGCGGTGGCAAGGCGCACAAGGTGTCGCTCAAGGAAGCGGGCATCTGGTCCCTGGTCTGGGTGAGCGTGGCCCTGCTGTTCAACCTGGCCATCTGGCTCTGGCTGGATCACAGCGCCGGCCGTGAAATAGCCAATCAGAAGGGGCTGGAGTTCCTCACCGGCTACCTCATCGAGAAGGCGCTGGCGGTGGACAACGTCTTCGTCTGGCTGATGCTGTTCGGCTACTTTGCCATCCCGGCCGAGCTGCAGCGCCGGGTGCTGCTGTACGGGGTGCTGGGTGCCATCGTGATGCGGGCTGGCATGGTGTTCGCCGGCAGCTGGCTCATCGAGCAGTTCCACTGGATCCTCTACCTGTTCGGCGCCTTCCTGCTGCTGACCGGGGTCAAGATGCTGTGGGCCGCCGACAAGGAGCCGGATCTCGCCAACAACCCGCTGCTGGGCTGGATGCGCCGCCGCTTCAAGGTGACGGAGCATCTGGAAGGGGAGAACTTCTTCGTCTGGCGTGACGGTGTGCGCTATGCCACGCCGCTGCTGCTGATCCTGGTGCTGGTGGAGGTGAGCGATCTCATCTTCGCGGTGGACAGCATCCCGGCCATCTTCGCGGTGACCACGGATCCCTTCATCGTGCTGACCTCCAACATCTTCGCCATCATGGGCCTGCGCGCCATGTACTTCCTGCTGGCGGGGGTGGCCGAGCGTTTCGCCCTGCTGAAATACGGCCTGGCGCTGATCCTGATGTTCATCGGGGTCAAGATGCTGCTGCTGGAGGTGTTCAAGATCCCGACCGGCATTGCGCTCGGTATCGTGGCGCTGATCCTGCTGGCCTCCATGGGGCTCAGCCTCTGGGTGACCCGTAAAAAGGAGGCGTGAATAAGCTCAGCGGGGTCTGTTCAAGATCCCCCTGAGTGACATCGCGCTCGGTATCGTGGCGCTGATCCTGCTGGCCTCCATGGGGCTCAGCCTCTGGGTGACCCGCAAGAAAGTGACCGACCAGAAGACGGTGTAAGCACCCGCAAAAAGGGCTCCCTCGGGAGCCCTTCTTCATTTCAGATCTGTGCTTAGCGCTTGATCTTCTTGGGGTTGGTGTAGCCCCAGATGGTGTACATGTCCGCCAGCAGGGCGCCGTTGTACTCCTCCAGATCCGCCTGCTTCACCTCGGCATCCCCCTGGCGGCCGAACAGCACCACCTCGTCACCGGGTTTCACCCCCTTCAGATCGGTCACGTCCACCATGATGGTGTTCATGGAGGTCTTGCCCACCACGGGCACCTTCTGACCCTGGATCAACACATAGGCCTTGTTGCTCAGCGCCCGGCGATAGCCGTCGGAGTACCCCAGCGGCAGGTTGGCCAGCAGGGAGTCGCGCTTGAGGGTGAAGGTGCGGTCATAGCCGACGGTGTTGCCGGCCGGGTAGTGGTTGACCGAGGCGACCTGGGTCTTGAACGCCATGACGCGCTTGTACTCGGTGTAGGAGGGGATGGAGTCGCCGTAGAGCAGGCCGCCCGGGCGCACCATGTCGAAGTAGGCGTCAGGCACTTCCAGGGTGGCGAAGGAGTTGGCGGCATGGATGGTGATCTTGCTGCGATCCAGCTTGCCCGCTTCCAGCAGCCACTGGCTGTCCAGCTTGAACTGGGCCAGCCCCAGCTTGACGTCCTCTTTCTCCTCTACCGGGAAGTGGGTCATGATGCCGACCGGGGTGATGCCCGGCAGCTTGAGCATGGCCAGGGCCTCGTCCTTGGCGCCGGACTGGCGAAGGTCGATGCCGTTGCGGCTCATGCCGGCGGAGTTCAGGCCAAGGTGCACCGGCACCTTGGTATGGTGGCGCAGGGCGATGTCGGAGATGCCCTTGGCACTCTCCAGGCTGCCGATGAGCTCTTCCAGCTTGTAGGGCAGCGCCTGCTCCACCTCGGTCGGGGTGGCTGCACGGACCCGCATCAGTCGGCCCTCGAAGCCCTTCTCGCGGGCCACCCGGGCCTCTTCGTTGCTGGCGATGCCGATGCAGGGGATATTGGCTTTGACCACCGAGGGCACCAGCAGATCGATGCCGTGACCGTAGGCATCCGCCTTCATGATGGCGCAGATCTGCGGGCCCTTGTCACCGAGGCGATCCTTGAGGGTCTGGATATTGTGTTCGAACGCGCCCAGATCCACTTCCAGCCAGGCGTTGGCGGCGGTCTGCTCCTGGCCGTTGCGGGTGTCGCTGGCGAGCGGCAGGTAGGGGGCGGCGACCGCCTGACCGGCCAGCAGGCCGAAGACAAGGGTGGCGAGCAGGGTTTTCTTGTGCATGGAATGATTCCTTCTTATTTTCCTGTTGAGGATGGTCTCGGCTTGGATGCGAGAGGCGGTAGCATTGGGGCTGTATGTTGCTATGCTAATGATATATTTCATTTTTTTCGCCAAGCTACCGGCGCAGCGAGTGTATCGCAATGGCGTCATTTGTGGCACTTTTGAAGGAAGAAAATATGCGTTTCGAGCTGCGGATCCCGCCTTTGTTGCTGTTTGTCGTCATCGCGCTCGCCATGTGGCTGGGGAGTGGCGAGGCCAGAGAGGCGGGCGTCTTGTGGGTACTGGCCGCGGGCCTGTGGTTGGTGGGAGCTGTGCTGGGGGGAGGGGCACTCATGCACTTTCGAAGGCAACGCACCACGGTCAATCCCATTCGCCTGCAACAGAGCCGGGTGCTGGTGACGGGCGGGGTCTATCGCATCAGCCGCAATCCCATGTATCTGGGGCTGCTGTGCTGGCTGATGGCGCTGGCTTGTTATTTGGGCGGTATCGCTGTCTGGCTTGGCCCCTTGCTGCTGGTGGCCTGGCTCACCCGCTTTCAGATCTTGCCGGAAGAGCGTGCCCTGCGCGCCCGCTTCGGCATCCCCTATGTGCAGTACTGCCGGCGGGTGAGGCGCTGGTGCTGACCGCCAAACGAAAAAAGGCCCGCAGTTGCGGGCCTTTTGCTGGGTGTCCTTGACTCAAGCCTTGGCGAGTTCGCCCTCGGGCTGGGTCTCTCCCAGGCTGTCTTCCGTCTTTGCCACCACGCTGGCGGCGATGGCGTTGCCCAGCACGTTGGTGGCGGAGCGACCCATGTCGAGGAAGTGGTCTATGCCGAGCAGCAGCAGTATGCCGGCCTCCGGGATCTGGAACTGGTTCAGGGTGGCGGCGATCACCACCAGGGAGGCGCGCGGCACCCCGGCCATCCCCTTGGAGGTGACCATCAGCAGCAGCAGCATGGTGATCTGCTGGGCCATGCTGAGCTCTATGCCATAGGCTTGGGCGATGAACATGACCGCGAAGGTGCAGTACATCATGGAGCCGTCCAGGTTGAAGGAGTAGCCCATGGGCAGCACGAAGCTGGCGATGCGCTTGTCACAACCGAACTTCTCCAGCCTGTCCAGGGTCTTGGGATAGGCGGCCTCGGAGCTGGCGGTGGAGAAGGCGAGCAGTATGGGCTCGCGGATCATGGCCAGCAGGGTCAGGATGCGGCGACGGATGAACAGGCTACCCATGGCGATGAGCAGCAGCCAGAGGCAGGCCAGGGCCAGGTAGAACTGGGCCATGAAGGTGCCATAGGTGGCGAGGATGCCGAGCCCTTCCTTGGCGACCATGGCGGCGATGGCGCCGAACACCGCGAAGGGGGCGAAGTTCATCACGTAGCCGGTCACCTTCAGCATGATCTCGGCGCTGCTTGCCATCAGCTTGACCACGGGTTTGGCGGCATCCCCCAGGGCGGCGGCGGCCAGCCCGAAGAAGAGGGAGAAGACCACGATCTGCAGGATCTCGTTGGTGGCCATGGCCTCGATCACGCTCTTCGGGATGGCGTGGGTCACGAAGTCCTTGAGGGAGATGGCGGTGGCGGCCACCCCTGAGCTCGCGCCGTCATCGGGCAGGGAGAGGGAGAGGCCGACCCCTGGCTGCATCAGGTGCACCATGATCAGGCCCAGAGTCAGGGACATCAGGGAGGCCAGCATGAACCAGCCCAGGGTCTTGGCGCCGATGCGGCCCACGGTGCGGGTGTCGCCCATCTTGGCGATGCCGACCACCAAGGTAGTGAACACCAGGGGGGCGATGATCATCTTGATGAGGCGCAGGAAGATGTCGGTCAGTATGGTGATGTCACTGGCAAAGGTGGCGGCCTGGGCCGGGGCAAACAGGCGATAGCCTTGCCCGGTAAAAATGCCAAGCAACATCGCAATGAGGATGGCAACGGTCAATTTGTTCATTTTCATGGGGGGACAGTCTCGATATGTGCAGTGCCTGTGCAGGTGGGCAGGGTGCCACCTCAGTCCGTTTTTGTGATCCGGGCCATGGAATCCTGACAGCCGGTGTGCTGGCAGCATGCCTAATCACAGAATGGAAATCCAGCGGCTTATGGCAGAACTTTATGTTGTTATTAGTTGTATGTGATATGGATCTTGCATTTAACTTATATTAATCACTGCTTATTTTTTAGTTTGCAATATAAACAGCTTCCAGGCTCTGGTCGTCCAGTGGGCGGTGGCCGAGGGAAAAGGTCAGCAGTGCCGAGGTGCGGTACTGCACGTGCATCTCGTCCATGAAGGTGTCAGGTTCGTACTCATCGAACCCGAACCGGGGGCGGGCGGGGGTGACCCTGACCGCATCCCGTGACAGGGTCAGCTCGTGCACCTGCACCCATTCATAGCCCTGTGCCAGCGCCATCTCCCCCGCCCGCTTGAGCACGTACTTGCGGGCCGTCTCCCTGTCTATCTGATCGTTGCCGACAAACTCCAGCTGCCATTGATCGGGGCCGAGCCGGGTCTGGGAGAAACCGGTCTGGCCGTTCCAGAAGGATTTCTCGCTGTCATAGGCGGTGGCGCAGCCGCCGAGCTGGCTCAGCAGCAGGCCGGCGCACAGGGCGAGGCAGGGGAGGAGAGGGCTGGGGCGCGACATCTTGCTGGCCGGTGGGTAGACACGGCTTTACTACAGCACAACGGGATCGCCGAGACAATCGCTCTGGGTCGATGAGGGGCCGCACTGCTCTGTTCGCCCTTCCCTGACTCGATGAGGGCTGCGTTCTTCTGGCCGTACAAAAACAAAAGGCCTTGTCGTTTGACAAGGCCTTTCGCGGGGAATTTGGTCGGTGTGAGAGGATTCGAACCTCCGACCCTCTACACCCCATGCAGATGCGCTACCTGGCTGCGCTACACACCGACGGAGTCAGCTCGGCTGACGGGGGCTGAGTTTATGGAGATGACCCTGCCCTGTCAACAGGGGAAATCCCGCGCCGAGATCGTTTGCCTGCTTTGCGAGCAATCTGTGCTTAAAGCAGCGCCATTCGCCAAAAAAACAGGCCGCCTTGGTGGCGGCCCGTTGGTATCGGCGGGTATCGGATCAGCGGTTGAAAGTCAGTCGCTTGCCCAGCA
>NZ_JRGL01000111.1 GCF_000764655.1 Aeromonas aquatica | reverse complement strand
GCCGCCGCCGTTCCCCCGCTGCCGTCCGGGCAGAGAGTGCCCTGAGCGAACAAGAGCAGGCCCGGCTGGCCGCCCTGCTCAAAGAGGAAGAGAAACAATGACCGCTTTTTGGATGGTGATCGCGGCCCTGCTGGTGTTGGTGAGCCTGGCGCTGATCTTGCCGCTGTGGCGCGGTGAGGGCAGCCAGAGCATCAGCCGCTCGGCGCTCAACAAGCAGCTCTATCGCCAGCGTGTGCTGGAAATCGGCGAGGAGCGCGACCAGGGCGTGCTGGCGGAGGAGGGGGAATCCCTGGTGGAGCTGCAACGCAGCCTGCTGGACGACATCCCCGACGTGGAGCAGACTGCCCGTGGCGGCAAGAGCCTGGTGTGGATCCCCGGGGTGCTGGTGTTGGTGGTGGTGAGCCTCGGCCTCTACTACCAGCTGGGTGCCTGGCAAGAGGTGAGCCGCTGGCAGGATGCCAACAGCCGGCTCGGGGAGCTGAGTAACCGCATCCTGGTGGAGCGCGATGCCGAGGTGACCGAGCAGGATCTGCAGGATCTGATGCTCGGCCTGCGCACCCGCCTTCAGGATGAGCCGGACGATTACCGTGGCTGGCTGCTGCTGGGTCGTCTGACCCTGGATGGCAACGATCCCGAGATGGCGCGCGAGGCGCTGGCGCGTGCCTACGAGCTGACCCCCAAGAAGGGGGAAGTGGCCGTTCCCTATGCTCAGGCGCTGATGATGACGGGGGAGGAGGCGCAGGCGGAGCGGCTGCTGCAAATCGCCATCGCTCAGAACCCGAAAAACATAGAGGCACGCTCCCTCCATGCCTTCATGGCGCTGCAACAGGAGGATTTCCAGACTGCACTGGCTCGCTTCCAGAAGATGCTGCCCATGCTGGAGCAGGGCTCGGCCCGCTATGCCATGGTGGAGCGATCCATGGCCTATGCACGCCAGCAGCTTGGCGAGCGGGAGGCTCCTGCACCTGCCGCTTCTGCTACCCAGTCCCGGGCTGAGACCAAGCCGGCAGGAGAGCAACAGCCCTCGCCGGTAGTGGGTGGTTTTCCGCTGAAGATCACGCTGGCCCCCGGCATTCAGTTGCCGGAGGATGCCCACCTGTTCGTGTTTGCAATCGTTCCCAAGGGACCCTCCATGCCGGTGTCGGCCAAACAGGCCGCCAACCCCCAGTTCCCCGTCTCCCTGTCCCTGGGTGACGACAATGGCATGATGGGGGGAAATGGGCTCTCCACCTATCCCGAGCTGCAATTCAAGGCCAGGCTGACCCGGGGTGGCGATGTGATGAACAAGGAGGGGGCCTTCGAAGGGATCTCCGTCACCATACCGACGAGCTCTGTTCCGGCAGCGCCGATCGACATCCGCATCGATCGCGCCCTCTGATATCTCCCAGGCCCGCCTCCCCATGGGGCGGGCCATCTTTCTGCTCCCACCTCCGCTATCCCGCAACCATCGTCGACTCGCCTGACAATCCGTCCTTTCCTGCCAGCCACCATCGGCGCCAAGCCATCTTTCCCGTATCGCCCATCATGTCGCCCTATCGGCACGGCTCGGTCCCTCGGCACTGTTCGTATCGGGCTGCAACCCGTTCGCTATCAATGGCCATCGGCATGGGGGAGGCATTGCCATCAATGGTGAGGGAGAGAGGCTGTGCATCGGGGGCTGGGGCCTTAACCCATCGAAGGGAAGGGGGAGCATCGCGTTCAGGAAGGAAAGGTGAGACGTGGCATATACGCAAAGCGCGTCTGGTGAGGGAGATATCGGCGCATAAAGAAGGCGGGTTTCCCCGCCATATCTGTATCCGGTTTCAACAGCCGGGTGTCAGACCAGCGTCATCTGTCCGGCGTAGAGGATGAAGTAGCGCAGCATCAGGATCCCCAGCAGGCTCAGGCTGCACAGCAGCACCAGGTGGGAGGGCCGATGGGCCTTCTCCTTGCCGGCAACGAGGCTCAGCAACTGGGGCAGCAGGATGCCGACCCCGATCACCCCGAACCAGAAGACGTTGGACCAGAAGCCACCGCCGATCGCCGCCTGCATCGCCACCTCGCTCTGGCCACCTGCGGCATAGAGTACGCCGAAGAAGCTGGCCAGCAGCAACAGCTCCAGCGTCACCACGGGGCGCTCGAAACGGTGCACGAAGCTCACCCCTGGGCTGTGGCCGTCCTCCTTGAACAGGGTGACCGCCAGCAAGGTGGTGGAGGCCACCCCCGAGCTCACTCCCGAGATGAGGAACAGCACCGGCAGCACCGGGTTGTGCAGCATGGGGTAGCTTATCAAGGCGGACAGCAGGAAGCCGGTGTAGGCACCGAGCAGCGCCGCCAGCACTAACAGGACCGGGGCGAGCAGCCGCTCGAAACGGCCGACGAGAGCAATCAGGCCATCGACGAAGGCCAGCTTGTCGCCAAGCAGCTTGCGGCGCAGCCCCTCGATTTCGGCTCTAAACACCACCCCTAGCCAGGCGAACAGGACCGCCATATAGACCTGGAACAGCATGACCCCCATGGACATCACGGAGTCGAACTGGTAGTGGAACATCAGCTTCCAGAAGGTCCAGGGACGGGCCAGGTGGTGGATGAGCAACATCAGACCGAGGATCACGCTGAGCGGCGCCAGGATGGCGGTCGCTTTGATGATGCCGCTCTCGCTGCCGGCCCCCTTGCGCAGGCGCAGCAACACCGACAGGGTGCAGGAGCCGGCGGAGATGCCGAGCAGGAACAGGTAGATGGCGATGGGGCCATCCCACACCAGGGATTCGAAGTGAAAAGCATCATGCCACATCAGATCTCTCCCTCTGGTGTCCGTGACTCACGGTGAAACGCGTTATGCCAGATCATGACTTCTCCCCTTTGGCGATGCGGTACATCTTGGGCGAGGTGCCGAGCGCCTCCTTGAAGCGATAGGTTTCTTCCTTTGCGATCCGCTGGCTGAGGGCGCTCTGGGGATCATCCAGATTGCCAAATACCAGCGCCTGGGTGGGGCAGGCCTCGACACAGGCGGGTTGTTTGCCCTGGGCCAGGTTGGTCTGGCGGCAGAAGTCGCACTTGTCCGCCACCCTGGTGACCGGGTTGATGAAACGCACCCGGTAGGGGCAGGCGGCGAGGCAGTACATGCAACCGACGCAGAGATCCGGGTTCACATCGACGATGCCATCCTCGGCGCGGCGATGGGAGGCCCCGGTCGGGCAGACGTGGACGCAGGGGGCGTTGTCACAATGCTGGCAGGACTTGCGAAAGAAGCGGTACTCCTGATTGGGATACTCGCCCTCGGGGCCGGAGCGGAGGATCTCGAGGCGCGAGACCCCCTCCGGCACCTTGTTGGTCTCGCGGCAGGCATCCATGCAGGCGGTACAGCCGATGCAGGCGGTCTCGTCGTGCAGCATGCCGTAGCGTACCCCGTCGATGCGCTGACTGTGGGCGAGGGCGGCGGTGCCAGCGCGAGCGGGGCCCGTCATCATGATGAGGGCGCCCGCTCCCATGCCGGCCATAAATTGACGGCGAGAGCAGCTCATGGCGCCTCCTTGTCCTGGGCGGCATCCACCTTGGCGGCGGTCTTGGCCTTGATGGCCTCGTGCTGCTTGCTGTGACAGTCGACGCACAGCTTGATGCGGGATGTTGCCGGGATCCCCACCATGGGCTCCTTGGCCGGGTGCAGCTGGTGGCAGCTGGTGCAACTGAGCTTGCTCATGTGCACGTCGTGGGCCCAGAGCGCCTCGCGCAGGGGTTTGGGCTCATGGCAGCTCATGCAGACGCTGTTTTGCTCGGCGATGGGATAGCCATCCTTGCCTTGCGGCTGGTTGAAGCTATCGCTAAAGCGCATCACATCCTTGACCCCTTCCCGGTGCTGGAGGGAGGGCTGGCCGTGACAGTTGGTGCAGGTCACCGGGGCCAGGTTGTTGGGATTGGTCGCCTTGGCATGCTGGCCGTGCATGCCCTCTTTCTGCTCCTTGTGGCAGTCGGTACAGGCCTTGTCGGCGCTGCGCAAGAACTCAACCTGGTGGGGGGCGGGCATGGCGGTCGGTGCGGCAGTCTGATCCGCGGCCTGGCCCTGCACGCTGGTCAGCAGCATGGCTGCCATCAGCATCAGTCGTAAGAAATCCATCGTTAAATCACCCATAGGAAGCCTCCATTCGGCGGCGGGCCCGATGATGCGGGCCCGCCGGCCTCGTCATTGTGCGAGCCGTCCGGCCGCTTTGGCCTCGGCTTCCCAGGCGGGGACAGTGGTCTTGAGGAACTGGGCCTTGTCGCTGTTCATCTGCTTCATGTCCATGCCAAGCGCGGCCTGAGCCTTCTCCTTGCTGGAGATGTCAGGAATGGCGATCTCGTGGCTGATCCCCTTGGCGGCCAGCAGGCGAGCCAGCTTGGTGCGGGCGTCGGCCGCCTTGTCCAGGGCGCTGCCCAGCATCCTCAATGCCACTTCCGGGGCATGGGCCTGCACCCCGTGGGAGGCGATGGAGAAGTCCCAACGCCATTGGGCGTGGCGGATGTCTTGCAGGATGTCCTTCATCTCTGCCTCGGTGGCGCCGGCATCCCAGGCCGCCTTGGCCTCGAAGTGGGCGTGCACCAGCTGCTTCTCGACCTTGAGCTTGATCTCGGTGATCGCCACCTTGCGTTGGTGGACGACGTCTTGCAGCATCTCCTTGCTCTGGGTGTGGCAGTTGCGGCAGGTTTGCTCGAAGCGATCGAAGGGGTTGCCGACCTTGTGATCCGTGTAGACCTTGCCCTGTTCGTTCTGCACCTTGGGCATGTGACAGTCGACGCAGGCGACGTTGTTCTGACCGTGAATGCCGGCGCGCCAGGTCTCGTATTCCGGGTGCTGGGCCTTGAGCATGGGGGCCTTGGAGAGGGCGTGGGTCCAGTCGGCGAAGCCGATTTCGTCGTAGTACTCTTCCATCTGCTCAACCGTGGTGCCCTTGTCCCAGGGGAATTTCACCGCCTTGGTGGGGCCACTGAAGTAGTACTCCACGTGGCACTGGCCGCAGACCTGGGATTGCTGATCGAAACGACCCTGCTCCTTGAACGGCTTGTGGATGGCGTTCATGGCTCTGTCCGCATAGGGGCGGGAGAGCTGCAGGGCGGGTTTGCCCTCCTTGAACTCCTTGGAGGCGGTATCATGGCAGTCGGCGCAGCCGATGGTGTTGACGATCTCCGGGCCACCCTTGGCCCACATCCCCTTGAAGTAGCCATCCTCGCCCTTCTCGTCGATGACGCGGGCCACGTCCGGGCCCTTGCAGCTCCAGCAGGCCATGGGCAGGGGGCCATCCTCGGCGGTCTTGGGGGCGCCGGTGCGCAGGGTTTCCCGCACGTCGGTCAGGGCGTAGAAGTGGCCGCGCGGCTTGTTGTAATCCTTGGAGAAGGGGTAGCCGGCCCAGAGCACCACCATCTGCGGATCTTCCGCCAGGGCGTCGGTGCGTTCCTTGCTCTCGCTGGTCGATTTCCAGCTGTCGAACTGATCGACGTGATCCTTGGCGAACAGCTCGTTGCGCGCCTCGAACTTGCCCTTGGGGGTGGCCTCATCGGCCATTGCCCAACTGCTGCCCAGCAGGGCCGTCAATAGCAGGGCAGCGAAGCCCAGCCTGGATGGTTTGTTGTGTGAACCCACGATCATCACTCCCAGATAAATGTCCTTGCGGGGCCTGATCCTTCCATCTTGGTGCGTGGATATCAGTGCCCGTCGTCGACGGGCATGGCAGGCCGATTAATTTTTATTGGTGCATAAAGAATGCTTTTTATGCGATTGCTCAGGGAGATATTACCAAATAGGTAAAACGGATAATTATTTATCGCGACGGGGATTGCGCTAGATCAATTGCCAGCGGATCCACATGTGAAAAGTGAGATCCAGCTTTAATTATTGAATGCTATTGGGAGCTTAGTGCGAATGACCACTGCCGGATAAGGGCCATACCGGCGGGAAGACAGGCGGGGGAAGGGGCTCCATTCCCTGGAGTGAAAGAGATGAGAGGGCATTGCCAGCATGGGAAACTGTGGTGAACGAACGAATGGAAATTCACTTTTATCGATACGGGGCCTACCCTGAGAGGTTCACGGTGAAATGATCGGCACTCAGGCCAGACCGGGCAGGCAGTCAGAAGCTGTCGTATAAATGGGTGCCAAGAGACACATGCCGGGTGACGTCCAAAGAGAAATGAGCGGAAATAATGCAGACATCCCCATGGGATAACGTTTTCTTGCATTAAGTAGGACGTTTGGCCGTGTTTTCTTTCGATATTTTCGAAAATGTCGAAGGGATATATGCCGGCCGAGACGGTAAAATGACCACCTGTCACTGTGACTTCCCCGTCCCTTCATATTCAGGGGAGTCAGTGTTTATGCGTTGGAGGAAATATGGCTGAGCTGCGAATCGAAAAACCGACCCTGATTACCCAATTGGAGGGTGTCGTGTTTGTCATGGATGCCGACGGCACCTTACACCGTGCGGCGGTGGGCATGCAGCTGCAGCCTGGCGAACGTCTGCTCGCCGAATCCGATGGGCGATTCGAGTTGGCCGATCCGGCCGCTGAAGCCAACACCTCAGATAGGCTCGAGCTGGCTCAGTTGCAGCCGGATCCCCAGCAGCTCGATCCCGAGCTGGCCAGCCTGCAGGAGGCCATCCGCCAGGGCGCCGACCCGACCGAGCTGTTTGAGGAGACCGCGGCCGGTAACGCGGCAGCCGCCACGGGGGGCGGTGTGGTCGGCTCCAGCGCCGGTGGCTTCGTGGTGGTGGATCTCAACAACGACTTCACCGTGGTGGAGGCGGGCTTTGACACCAACCACCAGGTTTCTCTTCAGGGCAATGACGAGCCCTATGTCGAAGATCAGGATCAGCATGCCTATATCACCATCACCGAGCCCCAGACCCTCGACAACATCATCAACGCCGATGAGGCGGCCGGGGTCATCATTCGTGGCACTGTGCAAGATGTGGAAGTCGGCCAGACGGTGACCGTCACCCTGACCGATCAGGACGGCAACCGCCTCACCACCACCACAGTGGTGCTGCCCGGCTTTGTCTGGGAGGCCAATTTCGGCGATGTCACCGGCAAGCTGGTGGATGGCCCCCTGACGATCCAGGCCGATACCCAGGATGCTGCCGGCAACAGGGCCAGCGATCTCGGTCAGACCCTGCTCGACACCATCACCACCATCACGCTCGACCTGGCTGATGAAAGCGACACCGGCGCCAGCCAGGGGGACGATCTGACTCGCGACACCACCCCGCTGCTGCAAGGCAAGGGGGAGCCCGGCGCCACCGTCACCCTGAGTCTCGGTGGCAAGGTTATGACCGTGCTCACCGTCGATGGCAATGGCAACTGGCAATATCAGATCCCGAACGACATGGCCGACGGGGCCTATGATTTTCGCGTCGACTCCGTCGACATCGCCGGCAACAGCGCCAGCGACACCCTGACCGTCACTGTCGATACCCAGGCCAGCATCGACATCGACGATCTCGACACCCAGAACATCCTGGGCCACGACAACGCCACCCTGAGCGGCACCACGACTCAGGTCGAGGCGGGCCAGAGCGTCACCGTCACCCTCATCGGCCAGAATGGCCAGACCCTCTACAGCGGCACCGCCCTGGTGGGCAGTGACGGTCGCTGGCAGCTTGATAATCTCGATTTGTCGACCATCCAGGGCCCCTACGAGGTGCGCGCCGAGGTGACGGATCTGGCGGGTAACCGGGTGGTCGACGGGGCGCCCCTCATCGGCCAGAGCGATGTGCTGACCTTGTCCGAGGCGGATCTGGCCAAGGGCCCGGTGAGTGCCACCGGTTCCCTGCATACCGGCGCCGGCATGGATGGCAGCCTGCAGGTGAGCTTCGCCGCCGATCAGAGTGCCCTCGAGCAGCTCGGTCTCAGCAGCCAGGGCACGGCGCTCTCCTACCAGATAAGCGGTCAAACCCTCACCGCCAGCGCAGGCGGGATCACCGTTTTCACCCTGACGCTCTCCAATGACGGCAGCTATCGCATCGTCTGGAACCAGAGCCTGGATCACGACCAGGACAGCCTGAGCCTGCCGTTCTCGCTGGAGTATCGCGACAGCGACGGGGATCTGGTCCACGCCAGCCTCAACGTCAATCTGGTGGACAGCACGCCCCCCGATTTTACGCTGACCCCCATCACCCTCACCGAGGATGCCTTTGCCGATGCCGGGGCCGTAGTGGGCCAGAGCCACTTCGTGGTAGGCCACCAGGCCGATCCCCTGCTGGCGGACTCCGTCGTCTTCGCAGATCAGGCCAATACCCTGGCCCGCCTTAACGGCAGCGGGCTCAGCAGCGACGGCCATGTGCTGAGCTTCGAGTTCAGCAGCGACCGTCTGCTCAGCGGTTATTACCTCGACGACAAGGGCAATCGAGTCGAGGTGATCAAGGCCGAGCTGAGTGCGAACCAGTCTGGCAGCGACATTGACGGCACCGTGACCCTCTCCCTCAATGGGCCCCTGGATCATCAGGGCAGCGATGAGCTCTCGCTCGGGCTCACCGTCTCGGCCAAGGAGATCGACGGTGATGAGACCCGCGCCGATCTGGTGGTCTCCATCAACGACGGCACGGATCCCAGCCTCGGCATCGACGGCGGCATCAGCCTGCAGGAAGGGGCTGCGGGCCAGACAATGGATGGCCAAC
>NZ_JRGL01000110.1 GCF_000764655.1 Aeromonas aquatica | reverse complement strand
CCGGCCCCACCACGGTGGCGATTTGCGGGCCGTCCACCATCGGCTTGTGGGGCGCCTGTGGGCTGCCGATGCGGGCGCGCCAAGTGGTGCTCGCTTTGACCACCCCGAATTCATTGTGGTAGACGGTGGGACCGCTGCCCCCTTCCTCCTCCAGCGCCTGGGGCTGCGAGCCGGTGTGGCTGATGCGCACCACCTGCCAGTCGGTGTTCAAGCTGCCGTTCGGGTGTTCGGTCAGCGAGAACGTCTGACCCGGCAGCAGGGCCGCGCAGTTGGACTTAGCCAAGCCAGTCACCGCATCGCTTCGCAGCGCATCGAGTCTGTGTTGGGCAAACGCCTTGCCGCTGCCATCCTGCTTGTAGCGACCCGGGTAGTCGAAGTACTGGTAGCTGCCCCGCTGATGGGCAAGCTCGGTGCCGAGCTTTTTATGAGAGAGCCCATAAGCCGGGGTCTTGAAGCTGTAGTCTTTGAGCTCCACATCGCTGGGGCGCACCGCCTCGCGGTAATGGAACTGGCGCACATAGGGGCCTTGTTCGAGGGAGCGGTTGCCGAGGTTGAAGAACAGCTCGGGGCCGGCGGTTAATGCCGCCGCGTCGTCGGCAAAGACAATACGATGCTTGCCAGCTTCGAACTCGTGGAAGTAGAAGAGCCCCTCTTCGGCGGCGAGGCGGTTTAGGAATTCAAGGTCCGTCTCACGGTACTGGACGCAGTATTCGCGCTGGGCATGCTCGTTCTTGAGCGCGAAGGCGTAGTCGGTGATGCCGTGCTCTTGCAGCAGGATGGAGAGGATCTCGTCGGGCTTCTGGGCCTGGAAGATGCGGGAGTTCTGGCGAAGGGAGAGCCGCCACAGGGCCGGCTGTACCAGCAGCTGATAACGGGTGCGGCGAAAGCCGCTGTCCCCTTGAGCAAAGTCGCTCACCACACCGCACACCCGCCGCTGCAGCTCGCCGTTGTACCACACCAGCAGTTCGCAGGGCTGATCCAGCACGGCGCCAAAGTCGACGTCCGGCTCGGGGCTGGCGAGCTCCAG